>NZ_JAEKEM010000009.1:2910000-2925000 GCF_016651095.1 Peribacillus sp. TH16
CTGAATACATAGGGTACTGAAGGCAGACCCGGGGAACTGAAACATCTAAGTACCCGGAGGAAGAGAAAGCAAATGCGATTTCCTGAGTAGCGGCGAGCGAAACGGAATTAGCCCAAACCAAGAGGCTTGCCTCTTGGGGTTGTAGGACACTCAACATGGAGTTACAAAGGAACGGGGTAAATGAAGTGATCTGGAAAGGTCCGTCAAAGAAGGTAAAAACCCTGTAGTTGAAACTTCGTTCCCTCCTGAGTGGATCCTGAGTACGGCGGGACACGAGAAATCCCGTCGGAAGCAGGGAGGACCATCTCCCAAGGCTAAATACTACCTAGTGACCGATAGTGAACCAGTACCGTGAGGGAAAGGTGAAAAGCACCCCGGAAGGGGAGTGAAATAGATCCTGAAACCGTGTGCCTACAAGTAGTCAAAGCCCGTTAATGGGTAATGGCGTGCCTTTTGTAGAATGAACCGGCGAGTTACGATTTCATGCGAGGTTAAGTTGATAAGACGGAGCCGCAGCGAAAGCGAGTCTGAATAGGGCGAATGAGTATGAGGTCGTAGACCCGAAACCAGGTGATCTACCCATGTCCAGGGTGAAGTTCAGGTAACACTGAATGGAGGCCCGAACCCACGCACGTTGAAAAGTGCGGGGATGAGGTGTGGGTAGCGGAGAAATTCCAATCGAACCTGGAGATAGCTGGTTCTCTCCGAAATAGCTTTAGGGCTAGCCTCAAGATGAGAGTATTGGAGGTAGAGCACTGATTGGACTAGGGGCCCCCAACGGGTTACCGAATTCAGTCAAACTCCGAATGCCAAATACTTATTCTTGGGAGTCAGACTGCGAGTGATAAGATCCGTAGTCGAAAGGGAAACAGCCCAGACCACCAGCTAAGGTCCCAAAGTATACGTTAAGTGGAAAAGGATGTGGAGTTGCTTAGACAACCAGGATGTTGGCTCAGAAGCAGCCATCATTTAAAGAGTGCGTAATAGCTCACTGGTCGAGTGACTCCGCGCCGAAAATGTACCGGGGCTAAACGTATCACCGAAGCTGTGGATTGACACCGTATGGTGTCGATGGTAGGAGAGCGTTCTAAGGGCGTTGAAGTCAGACCGGAAGGACTGGTGGAGCGCTTAGAAGTGAGAATGCCGGTATGAGTAGCGAAAGAAGGGTGAGAATCCCTTCCACCGAATGCCTAAGGTTTCCTGAGGAAGGCTCGTCCGCTCAGGGTTAGTCGGGACCTAAGCCGAGGCCGAAAGGCGTAGGCGATGGACAACAGGTTGATATTCCTGTACCACCTATACATCGTTTGAACGATGGGGGGACGCAGAAGGATAGGGTAAGCGCGCTGTTGGATATGCGCGTCCAAGCAGTTAGGCCGGAAACGAGGCAAATCCCGTTTCCATTAAGGCGGAGCTGTGATGGCGAGGGAAATATAGTACCGAAGTTCCTGATTCCACGCTGCCAAGAAAAGCCTCTAGTGAGATGTAAGGTGCCCGTACCGCAAACCGACACAGGTAGGCGAGGAGAGAATCCTAAGGTGTGCGAGAGAACTCTCGTTAAGGAACTCGGCAAAATGACCCCGTAACTTCGGGAGAAGGGGTGCTTTTTAGGGTGAATAGCCCGGAAAAGCCGCAGTGAATAGGCCCAGGCGACTGTTTAGCAAAAACACAGGTCTCTGCGAAGCCGCAAGGCGAAGTATAGGGGCTGACACCTGCCCGGTGCTGGAAGGTTAAGGGGAGAGGTTAGCGCAAGCGAAGCTTTGAACCGAAGCCCCAGTAAACGGCGGCCGTAACTATAACGGTCCTAAGGTAGCGAAATTCCTTGTCGGGTAAGTTCCGACCCGCACGAAAGGTGTAACGATCTGGGCACTGTCTCAACGAGAGACTCGGTGAAATTATAGTACCTGTGAAGATGCAGGTTACCCGCGACAGGACGGAAAGACCCCGTGGAGCTTTACTGCAGCCTGATATTGAATTTTGGTACAGCTTGTACAGGATAGGTAGGAGCCTGAGAAGCCGGAGCGCTAGCTTCGGTGGAGGCGTTGGTGGGATACTACCCTGGCTGTATTGAAATTCTAACCCGCGCCCCTTATCGGGGTGGGAGACAGTGTCAGGTGGGCAGTTTGACTGGGGCGGTCGCCTCCTAAAGAGTAACGGAGGCGCCCAAAGGTTCCCTCAGAATGGTTGGAAATCATTCGTAGAGTGTAAAGGCACAAGGGAGCTTGACTGCGAGACCTACAAGTCGAGCAGGGACGAAAGTCGGGCTTAGTGATCCGGTGGTTCCGCATGGAAGGGCCATCGCTCAACGGATAAAAGCTACCCCGGGGATAACAGGCTTATCTCCCCCAAGAGTCCACATCGACGGGGAGGTTTGGCACCTCGATGTCGGCTCATCGCATCCTGGGGCTGTAGTCGGTCCCAAGGGTTGGGCTGTTCGCCCATTAAAGCGGTACGCGAGCTGGGTTCAGAACGTCGTGAGACAGTTCGGTCCCTATCCGTCGCGGGCGCAGGAAATTTGAGAGGAGCTGTCCTTAGTACGAGAGGACCGGGATGGACGCACCGCTGGTGTACCAGTTGTCTTGCCAAAGGCATAGCTGGGTAGCTACGTGCGGACGGGATAAGTGCTGAAAGCATCTAAGCATGAAGCCCCCCTCGAGATGAGATTTCCCATAGCGCAAGCTAGTAAGATCCCTGAAAGATGATCAGGTTGATAGGTCAGAGGTGGAAGCGTGGCGACATGTGGAGCTGACTGATACTAATAGATCGAGGACTTAACCACGCTTTAAAAAATGAAATACCTTCTTATTATCTAGTTTTGAAGGAACAACGTTCCTTTATTGTTTGGTGACGATAGCGAAGAGGTCACACCCGTTCCCATTCCGAACACGGCAGTTAAGCTCTTCAGCGCCGATGGTAGTTGGGGGTTTCCCCCTGTGAGAGTAGGACGCCGCCAAGCCATTCAAAAAGATCAGCCATCCTTGGCTGGTCTTTTTCGTATATCAGATTTTCCATAAGTCATTTCCTATTGGGAGGTAGTTAGAATAATCAGGGGTTGAACCTTTCAGACCTAATCCATTCAAATATTAAAAATGGTACCTTAGATTGGCTTATTTTAAGGAATTGCACTATACAGGGGTAATCATCATTAGGCATAGTTTTCATCAACTCTGCCCACCATTCTGTTTCATAACGAGCTATTATACTTAGGTTATAAGAGATTAAATAATGAATCAAAAGTTCAGGTAATAAAAAGGCCGACGAACTTTTATTGAGGGATAACATGAATTGTTCCTCTACCAAGTTATACCGTATAGGAGAAGGAGCATTATAAACAAGAACTTTATCTGTTTGTATTAGCAGTTTTCCAGGAGTTTCTGTAAGGTGATATATATGATTTATTTTTGATGTCAAAAACTCCTCGAAGCGGCTACTAGTCATTTGATAGCTATCCAATATGGTAGAAGGCAATTGAAAACCATCAGAAGAAGGTAACAGAGGTATAAAATTTTTACGGGAAATATTCCATGCAAGGCTTTGCATATCTGGAATTTCCTTTAATAACGTTCCCATAGAAAATTTTTCACCTTCCATATGTTTTAAATTAAATATTTTTTCAGCAATACAGGTGAAAAGTCCATTCTTTTGCGTTTTTACCTCATCTTTTAAAAAGTCGTATTGTTGCTTTTTTCTCTTTCTTGTAGTTACCCCATGAGCAAGCAACGAAGTGGACTCCGGGTAGTTGGGGTCGATGGTAAGTAGACAGGCCTTTAACAATTGGGTAAATCCATAAAAGGATAAAATTGGTTGGATAGAAAGTGGTGCTATAGCAGCCTGGTTATAATAGGTTTTCGCATGTTCAAGATGGTATATAAAAGGATAACAGTTTTCGTAACTTTTTATTTCTGCATCTTCTATTTTTTCATGTGTGTAACATTTTTGTAAAAAAAGTTGAGATGAAGATGCAGAAAAAAAAGGCGTATATTTATCGAAATTATCATTGTTTTCAGGCATTGCAGCCTCTCCTTTGAATTGATAGAATAATCTAACATTTATTTCTCTTCTTGACAGTAGTATGTCCTATTGATAACCTACAAATAATATTTTTAAGCAGGAGGGGAAAATTATGTGGGAAAATAAATTTGCAAAAGAAGGTTTAACCTTTGATGATGTCCTATTAATTCCAGCGAAATCAGAGGTTTTACCGAAAGATGTTAACCTTCAAGTCAACTTAGCCGAGAATTTAAAGCTTAACCTTCCTATCATCAGTGCAGGAATGGATACCGTAACAGAAGCAGAGATGGCAATTGCTATGGCTCGTCAAGGTGGGTTAGGTATTATTCATAAGAATATGTCGATTGAAGCACAAGCTGAATTAGTTGATAAAGTAAAACGTTCAGAAAGCGGTGTTATTACAGATCCATTTTTCTTAACACCAGATCACCAAGTGTTTGATGCAGAGCATTTAATGGGTAAATACCGTATTTCGGGTGTACCAGTTGTTAATAATGAACAGGATCAAAAACTTGTTGGTATTATTACGAACCGTGATTTGCGATTTATTTCCGATTTTTCCTTGAAGATTTCTAGTGTTATGACAATAGAGAATCTTGTTACAGCTCCAGTTGGAACTAACTTGGAACAAGCCGAGAAAATTCTTCAAAAGTATAAAATTGAAAAACTCCCTCTTGTAGACGATAACGGTGTATTAAAAGGGCTTATTACAATCAAGGATATTGAGAAAGTCATTGAGTTCCCTAATTCAGCAAAAGATAAGCAAGGTAGATTACTCGCAGGTGCTGCTGTCGGTGTGACTAAAGATACAATGAAGCGTGTAGAAATGCTTGTTAAGTCTCAAGTAGATGCAATTGTACTTGATACTGCTCATGGTCATTCAGCAGGCGTCCTTGACGCAGTAAAGGAGATTCGCGGAAAATATCCTGAACTTACTATCATCGCTGGTAACGTGGCCACTGCGGAAGGAACGAAAGCACTGATTGAAGCAGGAGCCGATGTTGTTAAAGTGGGAATTGGACCAGGATCTATTTGTACTACAAGAGTTGTAGCTGGTGTAGGTGTTCCTCAAATTACGGCCGTTTTCGATTGTGCAACAGAAGCAAGGAAACATGGAAAAACAATTATCGCTGATGGCGGAATTAAATACTCGGGTGATATCGTTAAAGCTCTAGCAGCAGGTGGACACGCAGTCATGCTTGGAAGTATGCTTGCCGGTGTAACTGAAAGCCCAGGTGAAACAGAAATCTTCCAAGGACGCCGTTTTAAAGTGTACCGGGGAATGGGTTCTGTTGCAGCAATGGAAAAAGGTTCTAAGGATCGTTACTTCCAGGAAGATAATAAGAAATTTGTTCCAGAGGGCATAGAAGGACGCCTTCCATATAAAGGACCTCTTTCAGATACTATTTTCCAACTGATCGGTGGTATTCGTTCAGGTATGGGATATTGCGGTACAGCTTCATTAGAAGATTTGAGAGAAAACTCTCAATTTATTAAAATGACTGGTGCGGGGTTAAGGGAAAGTCATCCACATGATGTTCAAATTACAAAAGAAGCGCCGAACTATTCATTGTAATAAATTTAACTTATAATTGTCATTAAAATTTAAAGTAAAAATAGGCAGGGTCTCCGATGACTCTGTCTATTTTTTTTATTTCTTCTGTGATAAACTAAACAAGGATTAAGGGAAATAGATAGAGTTTCTTCTTTTGTTATAGAGATAAGCTTAATAGTTGGAGGTATTGGAAATTGAAAAAAATCAGCAAGATTACCCTCATTTTCACTTTTGTTTTTGTTCTTGTTATGTCGCAATTTGCCTATCAACCGGGGGAAGCTGAAGCTGAATCTGATAATTTAGGTTTAAAGGCAGAGGCAGCCATCATTATAGATGGTAAAACAGGACAAATCGTGTATGAAAAAAATGCCGATAAAGTATTAGGGATTGCATCCATGTCAAAAATGATGACAGAATATATCATAATGGAGTCAATTGAAAATGGGAAAATCACTTGGGATCAAAAAGTTAAAATAAATAAGTATGTACATGATCTTTCAAAAGCACCGAATTTGTCGAATGTTGGTTTAACAGAAGGTGAAGATTATACAGTTAAGGAACTATATCAAGCGATGGCTGTCTATTCAGGAAATGCAGCGACAGTAGCCTTAGCTCAGCTAGTTTCAGGTAGTGAAAAGAATTTTGTGAAATTGATGAACGAAAAAGCAAAAAAGCTAGGACTGAAAAACCATAAATTCGTCAATGCCAGCGGCTTGAATAACTCTAATTTGTTAGGGGAGTATCCTACTGGTAAAAAAGATGAAGAAAATGTAATGACAGCAACTGATACTGCACTTCTTGCTTATCGTCTTATTAATGATTATCCGGAAGTATTAAAGTATGCCAGCATTTCTAAATTGAAGTTCCGTGATGGGAAAGAGTATCCAAACTTCAACTGGATGTTACCTGGTCTGATCTTTGAATATAAAGGTGTAGACGGTCTGAAAACAGGTTCTACTGACTTTGCCGGTTATGGTCATACGGGGACAGTTATCCGAGATGGTCAACGTTATATTACAGTGGTTATGAAGTCTACTACTAAAAATGAACGCTTCAGGGATAGTACTAAGCTGATGGACTATGCATATGCAACATTTGAAAAAGAAAAAATTCTTCCTGCCAATTACCAAGTGAAAGGGAAAGAAACCCTTTCGGTAGTTAAAGGTAAGGAGAAAAATGTTAATATCCAATCTAAAAAAGCGATTGAACTGCTTGTTGAGAATGGTGAGAAAGAAAACTATAAAACAGAATTAGTGATTGATAAAAACAAATTGGACAAAGACGGTAAGTTGACTGCACCAATCAAAAAAGGTGAGAAAGTTGGCTACATCACTGTTACTCCTAAAAATGGTAAAGATTACGGGTATATTAACGGGGATTCAGCGAAAGTTGACGTCGTAGCTGCAGAATCTGTTGAAAAAGCAAACTGGTTTGTGTTATCAATGCGAGCAGTTGGTGGATTCTTTGGTGATGTATGGAGCAGTGTATCTTCTACTGTAAAAGGCTGGTTTTAAGTTTCGTGTATAAAACGGTTGCGTAATGTATAAAATTATAGTACATTATGGAAAAGAATTTGATTATGAGAAAGCCATGACAGGATATAGTAACAAATATTTCTTTCTAAAGAGAGCCGATGGCTGGTGGAAATCGGTGTTAGAGTTTTGTGAATCCCTCCTGGAGCAGAGTATGGAACACCTTAATTGGGTCAGTAATTACTTTCGGTTAAAAGCCGTTATCGTGATAAGTGGAAGGTATTTTTCATATGCCTTCAACTAGGGTGGCAACGCGGGTTAACTCTCGTCCCTTCTTCGGGGGACGGGAGTTTTTTGCGTTCTCTGATAAATTAACAAATCATAAATGAGGAGGAACTGTAAATGTTGGATTTGAAATATGTACGAAATAATTTTGAAGAAGTGAAACGTGTTCTGCAATTTAGAGGAGAAGATTTAACTGATTTAGGTAAATTTGAGGAGTTAGACGTGAAGCGTCGATCTTTAATTGCTGATACAGAAAAACTGAAAAGTAAACGGAATGAAGTTTCACAGCAAGTAGCTGTATTGAAACGGGAGAAAAAAGATGCAGACCAGTTGATTGTGGAAATGCGTGAGGTTGGTGATCAAATCAAAGGATTTGATGATGAACTTCGTGAAGTAGAATCCCAGTTAGGAACGCTGCTGCTTTCTATCCCTAATATTCCACATGAAAGTGTACCAGTGGGTGAAACGGAAGATGATAATGTTGAAATCCGTAAATGGGGCGAATTGCCGCAATTTAAGTTTGAACCGAAACCACATTGGGATGTGGCTGGAGATTTAGGAATCCTTGATTTTGAACGGGCAGCAAAAGTGACCGGAAGCCGATTTGTTTTTTATAGAGGTCTCGGTGCTCGTTTAGAGCGTGCGTTAATTAGTTTTATGCTCGACCTTCATGTTGAAGAACATGGATATGAAGAAATGCTGCCTCCATATATGGTGAACCGTGCAAGCATGACAGGCACAGGTCAGTTACCTAAATTCGAGGAAGATGCTTTCCGTATTGAGAGCGACGATTATTTCTTGATTCCAACAGCTGAAGTGCCTGTGACAAATTTCCACCGTGATGAAATTCTAAGCATAGACGATCTGCCGATAAGCTATGCAGCATACAGTGCATCTTTCCGTTCAGAAGCAGGTTCTGCTGGTCGTGATACTCGCGGGTTAATTCGCCAGCACCAGTTTAATAAAGTGGAATTAGTGAAGTTTGTAAAGCCAGAAGACTCTTATGCAGAATTGGAAAACCTTACAGGACATGCTGAAAAAGTGCTTCAATTGCTAGGCCTTCCTTATCGAGTATTAAGCATGTGTACAGGCGATCTTGGTTTCACTGCTGCGAAAAAGTATGATATCGAAGTCTGGATCCCGAGCTATGGAACGTATCGTGAAATTTCATCTTGTAGTAACTTCGAAGCATTCCAGGCTAGAAGGGCTAATATCCGTTTCCGCCGTGATGTTAAAGGGAAACCAGAACATATTCATACACTTAATGGGTCAGGATTGGCAATCGGCCGGACAGTTGCCGCACTATTGGAAAATTATCAGCAGGAAGATGGCAGTGTTGTCATCCCTGAAGTATTACGACCTTATATGCGCGGTGTGGAAGTCATTAAACCATAATGTTTCAAAAGTATAAAAGGAACAGTTTCTCGTAATAGAGAAACTGTTCTTTTTTTATTTGGTTTAATAATTATTTTAAAAAAATGTTCTAAGAGTGCTTGACTTTGATTTTGATTCAATGTATTATAATAAATGTTGATACGGAGGTATACCCAAGTTCGGCTGAAGGGATCGGTCTTGAAAACCGACAGGGGAGTCAAATCCCGCGGGGGTTCGAATCCCTCTACCTCCTCCATAACTTATTAATAACCACAGCGCATAAATTGGATATCGTTAAATTCCGTTACATCTCTGTAACGGAATTTTTGTTTTCTAATATAATAAAAAACCACTGGGATTCCCGGTGGTTTTTTATTATTTATATTTTTCGTAATAATCTGGTTTGCTCCATATATTCAGCGATCCGTTTTATAAGAGATTCAATACTAGCCTCATCTTGCTTAAGGTCATATTCATTTATATTTAATCGAAGGACCGGACAGGCATTAAATTGATCAATCCATTCTTCGTAACGGCCGTGCATTTCCTTCCAATACTCAATAGGAGTGTGCTGTTCCATCGGCCGCCCCCGTTCTTGGATCCGGTCGAGGATATCATCAAGTGATCCCTCGAGATAGATAAGCAAGTCAGGATGAGGGAAGTAGGGTGTCATTACCATCGCGTTGAATAGGCTTGTGTACGTTTCGTAGTCTACTTCGTTCATTGTCCCTTTTTCATAATGCATCTTTGCAAAAATTCCTGTGTCTTCATAGATGGAACGATCTTGGATAAAACCGCCGCCATATTCAAAGATTTTTTTCTGCTCTTTAAACCGTTCAGCGAGGAAGTAGATTTGCAGGTGGAAACTCCAACGATCAAAATCATCGTAAAATTTATCCAGATAGGGGTTCGTATCAACCTTTTCAAAAGATGTCCTAAATTGTAGGGCATTCGCTAATGCATTGGTCATGGTCGATTTACCTACACCAACCGTCCCTGCTATCGTAATGACGGCGTTGTTTGGAATATTATACTTCTTTCGTAAGTTCATGTGGCTGTACTCCTTTTTGCAGGGCATTCTCTATTTGGATGATTATCGTGTTCAAGTCATTCCTATTCCCAACGAAGTCCAATTCATCTCCATTAAATGTAAGAACAGGTATGTCAGGGTGCTGTTTCTCAAACGTTTCCATAAATGTTTGATAATCCGAAGATAACTGCTCTAAATAATGGGAGCTGATGTTTTTTTCGAATTCACGTCCTCTTTTGCCGATTCGGGACAGAAGAGTATCCAGACTTGCGTTTAAATAAATAACCATATTTGGTTTCGGCATATCTCGAGTTAAGATATTGAATATTTCAAGGTATTTATTGTATTGTCCGTTTTTTAACGTACGTTCAGCAAATATTAAGTTCTTGAATATATGGTAATCAGCCACTACGGCTTGGTCATTAGTAAGGAACTTCGTTTCAATATCTTCTAATTGCTTGTAACGGTTACATAGAAAAAACATTTCTGTTTGAAAGCTCCACTCATCGATATTGTTATAAAATTTCCCGAGAAATGGATTCTCATCAACGATTTCCTTTAATAGTGAAATTCGGAAATGGTCAGCGATAACTTTTGCTAGTGATGTTTTCCCTACACCGATTGGACCTTCGACAGTGATAAATGGGGTGATTTTCATCCATTCTGTCCTCCTTCAATGAGGTATCGGACTGAAACTCCCAGTTTATTAGGTTTTTCAGCCAAGAGATATTGTATCACAGACTTGAAGCTTAAGTGATATTTTTGTCCGGTGTTAATGAAGGAGAATTTAGGAGTGTCATGCGAGGGTAGTGGAATGTCAGTGCCTAGTTGGGCGGAGTCTTTCAATCTAAACGTCTCTGCTTTTGTGTGTGGAAGCTTTGAGAACATGATTCATCATCGTTAACGCATAAAGGTTATCTTCTTTTGATGCAGAAGCGATACAATCCTCAGGGATCCATAATTGGTACTCTCGCATATAGGCATCATTAGCCGTGAATAACACACAGATGTTACCAGCAATGCCGGTAAGAATTAAGGTTTCCACCTTCAGTTGTTTAAGCAGTGTATTAAGGGCAGTCCCATAAAAAGCCGAATGCTTCGGTTTGATGAGAAAGAACTCATCTTTTTGTGGTTTGATTTTTTCAATTAGCTGAGCATTTTCTGTATTTTTACAGGTGTCGATAATCTTATCGAAGTCAGCCTGCCATAAATCATAATGGTCATTGATATAAATGATAGGGAAACCCTTTTCTTTCATGTGCTTTTTCAACTTCAGTATTGGCTCGATGATAAGCTTCGTATGTTCAAGGAGCATGTCACCGTGATTGAAATTAAAATCATTAATGATATCAATGATAAGCAAAGCAAAGGAAGGGGAAGTAGATTTATTCATGTTATATCCTCCTTATATTGTTTGAATTTACTTGCAGCCGGTAGGTCGCTTGCGTTACTATTCATTAGAATAAGTAGTATGACCTTTATTTTGTCTTATATTTGTCTGTTTACTCCTACTTAATATGAGGGGGTTTTTTTATGAAAGATGATGCCTATTACATGAAATTGGCTTTAAAGGAAGCTGAAAAGGCGCAGATGTTGAACGAAGTGCCGATTGGAGCTTTAATTGTGATAGATGATCAAATAGTTTCGAGGGGGCATAACCTGCGGGAAACAGAGCAGAATGCTACTGCCCACGCGGAGCTACTTGCGATTAATGAGGCTTGTGGTTCACTTGGTAGTTGGCGCCTTGAGAAGGCGACACTTTATGTAACGTTGGAACCTTGCCCTATGTGTGCTGGGGCTATTCTGCAATCGAGGGTGAAAAGGGTCGTTTTTGGCGCCCATGATCCAAAGGCAGGCTGTGCAGGGACATTTATGGATTTACTTCAAGACGAACGCTTCAACCATCAGTGTGAGGTTACAAGCGGTGTGTTGCGGGACGAGTGCGGAGGGATCCTGACAGCCTTTTTTAAAGAGCTTAGGAATCGAAAGAAAACCTTGAAAAAGGAGAAAGCGCTCAAAAATATGGAAGAAAATAAATAACCTTGTCTGAATACTTGATGTGCGTGCCTTTTTCCTTTTATAAAGATTAGGGAAATAGACTGTTCAATGAACAAGGCTTGCGTTTTTTTTGTTACCTTAGTATAATGAATTATGCGTCGATGTGACGCTATGAAAATTGGTATTACATTTGCCGTGCTAGACGGGGAGGTAGCGGTGCCCTGTACTCGCAATCCGCTCTAGCGAGGTTGAATTCCTTCTCGAGGTTAGCGTACTGTAGGGTCTGCCTTAAGTAAGTGGTGTTGACGCCCGGGTCCTGCGCAATGGGTCTCCATGAACCATGTCAGGTCCGGAAGGAAGCAGCATTAAGTGGAAGTTCTCATGTGCCGCAGGGTTGCCTGGGCCGAGCTAACTGCTTAAGTAACGCTTATGGTTGCTAATCGACAGAAGGTGCACGGCAGTTATTTTACATAATCAAAAAACTCATTCGTATCGGGTGAGTTTTTTTGCATGTTAAGAAGTTAAATTAGTTGTAAATCTTGAAAAGAATATGACAATCAGTGAGTTTTCTTTAAGCTGACTTTGAAAATAAGGAAATCAGTAATGTATAATAAACAAGATGGAGAAAATAAGGAGGGATTTCCGTGGGGTATCAAGCATTATACCGGGTATGGCGGCCACAACAATTTATTGATGTAGTTGGGCAGGAACATGTAACAAAAACGTTGCAGAATGCCCTAATCGGGCAAAAGGTTTCGCATGCCTATTTATTCTCCGGTCCACGTGGGACAGGGAAAACGAGCGCTGCCAAAATTCTTGCAAAAGCAGTGAATTGTGAGCATGCCCCGATAAGTGAACCCTGTAACGAATGTGCTACCTGCCGCGGAATCACTGATGGCTCCATATCAGATGTTATTGAAATTGATGCAGCATCCAATAATGGTGTCGAAGAAATCCGTGACATTCGTGATAAGGTCAAATATGCACCGAATGCGGCTACATATAAAGTTTATATTATTGATGAGGTACATATGCTTTCACAAGGGGCCTTCAATGCGTTATTAAAAACATTGGAAGAACCGCCAAAGCACGTTATTTTTATATTAGCAACGACTGAACCTCATAAGATTCCGCTAACGATTATTTCGCGTTGTCAACGGTTTGATTTCAAAAGAATTCAGCCGCAGGATATTGTTGGGCGTATGGCTCAAATCATTGCTGAAACAGGGGTTTCATGTGATGAACAGGCCTTGCATATTATTGCGAGAGCAGCTGAAGGCGGGATGCGTGATGCGCTAAGCTTGCTTGACCAGGCAATTTCATTCAGTTCAGAGACGGTATCTGTAGAAGATGCATTGACTGTCACTGGTTCTGTTTCGCAGGCATTCTTAAGTCGGTTGGCAAAAGCAATTTATGATAAAGAAGTAGCAGTGGCACTTGAAGTACTTGATGAATTGTTGGCTATGGGAAAAGACCCAGCTCGGTTCATTGAAGACATGATTTATTATTTCCGTGATATGTTGTTGTACCAAACAGCACCAGCTCTCGCTGAATCTTTTGAGCGCGTGTTAATCGATCCGCAATTTAAAGAATTATCAGAAGTCATCTCTTCTGAATCGATTTATTCCACTATTGAAAGTTTCAATCAAACACAGCAGGATATGAAATGGACGAATCATCCAAGGATTTTCCTTGAAGTGGCTCTTGTGAAATTATGTAATGAGCAAAGGCCAAATCAAATGGACAATGGGCAGATTCAACAATTGCTTCAGAAAATAGAGGATTTGGAAGTTAAATTACAGGAAATACAGAGAAGTGGCATCTCAGCGGCTGTGGCAGAAAAGCCTCCAGAACAGGCGAAATCACAGCGGGTTATAAAAAAGGCTTATAAAGCGCCAACAGGCAAGATTAATCAAGTTTTAAAACAAGCAACGAAACCAGATTTGAATGTAGTGAAAAGCAAGTGGGGCGAAGTACTTGAACAATTAGGTCAGCAAAACCAAAAGTCATTAGCAGCTTTATTAACAGAAGCAGAACCTGTTGCTGCGTCAACTGAGGCTTTTGTGGTAAAATTCAAATATGATATCCATTGTCAAATGGCAATGGAAAATAACCGTTTCGTGGAAGTGATTGCCTCAATCATGCAGCAATTAACTGGTCGCCGTATGGAGATAGCTGGAGTTCCAGAGAGCCAATGGCAGAGGTTGCGAGAGGACTTTATTTCAACACAGCAGTTCGAAGGTACAGAAGAAACGGAATCAAAAGAAGAAGACCCCTTTATAGCAGAGGCTAGAAAATTAGTCGGCGATGATTTACTTGAAATTAAAGAATAATTGGAGGTAGGAAAAATGGGTATGCGCGGTGGTAATATGCAAAACATGATGAAACAAATGCAGAAGATGCAAAAGAAGATGGCAGAGGCACAAGAAGAGCTAGGTGAAAAAAAGATTGAAGGTACTGCAGGCGGTGGAATGGTAACAGTTATCGTGACAGGGCATAAAGAAATAGTTGATGTAATCATCAAACCAGAAGTTGTTGACCCAGATGATATCGATATGCTTCAGGATTTAGTATTAGCTGCTACCAATGATGCTCTGAAAAAAGCAGAAGAACTGACAAACCAGACGATGGGGCAATTTACTAAAGGGATGAACCTTCCAGGTATGTTTTAAGCAAGTTCAAAAGAAACTTCCTTTCAGGAGGTTTCTTTTGAAATTTTTAGGAGGAATTTGATGCATTATCCAGAACCGATTTCCAAGCTTATTGACAGCTTTATGAAATTGCCGGGGATTGGGCCGAAAACGGCTGCGCGATTAGCCTTTCATGTGTTAAGCATGAAGGAAGATACTGTTTTGGATTTTGCAAAAGCGCTGGTAAATGCGAAGCGGAATCTGACGTATTGTTCAGTCTGTGGTCATATCACAGATCAGGATCCCTGTTATATCTGCGAGGATCAAAGGAGAGATAGAAGTTTAATCTGTGTCGTACAGGACCCAAAAGATGTAATAGCGATGGAAAAAATGAGAGAGTTCAATGGCTTATACCATGTACTACATGGCAGTATTTCACCGATGGACGGAATCGGTCCGGAAGATATAAATATTCCCGATTTATTAAAGCGCCTGCAGGACGAAACAGTGCAGGAGGTCATTTTGGCTACTAATCCTAATATTGAAGGAGAGGCAACTGCCATGTATATTTCGCGGCTGCTCAGACCATCAGGGATTAAGGTGACAAGAATTGCCCATGGACTACCTGTTGGCGGAGATCTGGAGTAT
>NZ_JAEKEM010000009.1:2930000-2999140 GCF_016651095.1 Peribacillus sp. TH16
CTCAACGAGAGACTCGGTGAAATTATAGTACCTGTGAAGATGCGAGGTTACCCGCGACAGGACGGAAAGACCCCGTGGAGCTTTACTGCAGCCTGATATTGAATTTTGGTACAGCTTGTACAGGATAGGTAGGAGCCTGAGAAGCCGGAGCGCTAGCTTCGGTGGAGGCGTTGGTGGGATACTACCCTGGCTGTATTGAAATTCTAACCCGCGCCCCTTATCGGGGTGGGAGACAGTGTCAGGTGGGCAGTTTGACTGGGGCGGTCGCCTCCTAAAGAGTAACGGAGGCGCCCAAAGGTTCCCTCAGAATGGTTGGAAATCATTCGTAGAGTGTAAAGGCACAAGGGAGCTTGACTGCGAGACCTACAAGTCGAGCAGGGACGAAAGTCGGGCTTAGTGATCCGGTGGTTCCGCATGGAAGGGCCATCGCTCAACGGATAAAAGCTACCCCGGGGATAACAGGCTTATCTCCCCCAAGAGTCCACATCGACGGGGAGGTTTGGCACCTCGATGTCGGCTCATCGCATCCTGGGGCTGTAGTCGGTCCCAAGGGTTGGGCTGTTCGCCCATTAAAGCGGTACGCGAGCTGGGTTCAGAACGTCGTGAGACAGTTCGGTCCCTATCCGTCGCGGGCGCAGGAAATTTGAGAGGAGCTGTCCTTAGTACGAGAGGACCGGGATGGACGCACCGCTGGTGTACCAGTTGTCTTGCCAAAGGCATAGCTGGGTAGCTACGTGCGGACGGGATAAGTGCTGAAAGCATCTAAGCATGAAGCCCCCCTCGAGATGAGATTTCCCATAGCGCAAGCTAGTAAGATCCCTGAAAGATGATCAGGTTGATAGGTCAGAGGTGGAAGCGTGGCGACATGTGGAGCTGACTGATACTAATAGATCGAGGACTTAACCACGCTTTAAAAAATGAAATACCTTCTTATTATCTAGTTTTGAAGGAACAACGTTCCTTTATTGTTTGGTGGCGATAGCGAAGAGGTCACACCCGTTCCCATTCCGAACACGGCAGTTAAGCTCTTCAGCGCCGATGGTAGTTGGGGGTTTCCCCCTGTGAGAGTAGGACGCCGCCAAGCCATTTTGAAAAGATCAGCCATCCTGGCTGATCTTTTTTGTTTAATGAAAAAAAAGTCATTAATAATAAAGTGTTTATCAATTATGGAAACTTTTATAGAGACATACACGTATTGAAAACCTTCATCATACATTGTTAAAAGCAGCCCCGGTTCTCTTAAACTATCTAAAGTTATGTATGCGAACAATGGTTTTTGGGGAGAATGCAGGTATGGAGGTGGAGATGTTGGGGACAACAACAACCAAAACAACGGCAGGGGAATCGTGCGTGGTTTGTGAACAGATAAAAGGTATGGGGATACACTTATATACGACTTTTATTTGTGAGGAATGCGAAAGGGATATGATTGGGACGGATACAAACGATCCTAGGTATAAATATTACTTGAAACAATTAAGAAAAATCACCAATCCTGAAATTTGTTCTTAAGCAATAGTAGTTTATAGAAAGTTGAAGAGTTAGAGAATAAAGAAATGGAATGTTTCTTATTCTCTAACTCTTTTTTTGCTTTAGAAGAATAGTTGCAGACAGCAGGTGCTTGTTTCAGAATTACAAATATACGGAGCGTAGTCCTACATAATTGCTATCCCGCTCGTCTCAATAAGAGATTAAATCGAACTTTTTTGATAAAATGAAAAAATACTATGATTTGAGGGAAGAGAGAGAAATGAATCAATTACAGACGCCATTGTTCGATGCAATGAGTGCATTTAATAAAAAGAATCCGATATCTCTGCATGTCCCAGGGCATAAAAATGGACGGGTGTTTAGTAATAAAGGCCAAGCAGTATATAACTCCTTACTGGGAATAGATGCTACGGAACTAAGCGGTTTAGATGACTTACATGCCCCTGAAGGTGCTATTTTGAGATCTGAGGAATTACTCGCTGATTTATATGGTGTTCAGAAGAGTTATTTTCTAGTCAATGGCTCAACTGTTGGGAACCTTGCGATGATCCTTGCCACCTGCCGGGAAGGAGATAAGGTGCTTGTCCAAAGGAACTGTCATAAATCAATTTTACATGGACTGATGTTAGCGAATGTACAACCGATTTTTTTACAACCGATTTTTTATGAGGAATGGGGGGTTGCAGGTGGTGTCAGAATGGAACTACTTGAAGAGGCCCTGGAAGTTCATTCAGATGTAAAAGCTATCATTGTAACATATCCAAATTATTATGGTCTTGGTGAAGATCTTTCTGAAATGGTGAAGCTGGCACACCAAAGAGGAATTCCAGTGCTGGTAGACGAGGCACATGGTGCTCACTTTCAGTTAGGAGGTCCCTTTCCTAGAACAGCAATTTTAGCTGGGGCGGACGCCGTTGTTCACTCGGCTCATAAAACACTGCCAGCAATGACGATGGGTTCCTATCTCCATATTAATACAACCTTATTAGATATAGATCAGGTGTCATTCTATTTGCAAATGCTCCAATCAAGCAGTCCATCTTATCCGATTATGGGATCTCTAGACTTAGCCAGGTCTTATTTAGCCTCATTTACATTAGAAGATCAAAACCGCCTTATTAAAAGGATATCGGATTTCAGAAGGGAATTAGCTAGTATCCAATCGGTACGGGTGTTAGAAGCACCACCGGGAACGTCAGCAGACCCTTTAAAAGTAGTCATTCAATCAACAAAGGGTTTAAGTGGGTTTGAGTTACAGCAGTTGTGTGAAGCAGAAGGTATTTATTCAGAATTAGCTGATCCCTATAATTTGTTAATGATTTTGCCGTTATTAAAGAAAAATGACTATTTTCCTTTTCATAAAATTGTTCAAAAAATAAAAAATGTAACTGAAGAAAAAACTGGAAGACGGGAGGGCAATCAAGCAGTGAGCTGGCAAGCTGAGAATTCAATGACAGGCCTTGCACTGCCATATTCTGTAATGGGTCAAAGGAAATCGAGACACGTAGTATTAAGTCAAGCTGTTGGAGAGGTATCTGCTGAGATGGTCATCCCTTATCCGCCGGGGATCCCTTTAATTATGTCCGGGGAAATGATTACCTCGAAGCATATATTCGACTTAAAAAGACTGCTTGACCTGGGATCAAGATTTCATGGCGGTACCTCCCTTTCAAACGGAGAGCTAATCGTTTATGAAAGCGGGCAGGTTGGTTAAAATGATATACTACAAACAAAGAACCTTGGAGGTACACCGATGAACCGTGGTATTTTTATAACAATGGAAGGACCTGAGGGAGCTGGGAAAACAACAATTATCCAAATGCTCGGTAAGGCTCTTCAAGAAGAAGGTTACCAAGTCCTATTAACACGAGAACCAGGAGGCGTTCCCATTTCCGAGCAAATTAGGGAGGTTATCCTGAATAAAGCCAATACAGCTATGGACCCAAGAACAGAGGCTTTATTATATGCAGCTGCAAGGCGTCAGCATTTAGTTGAGATAGTTATTCCAGAGCTAGAGCGAGGAGGTATCGTTCTGTGTGACCGTTTTATAGATAGTTCTCTGGCCTATCAAGGGTATGCAAGAGGCTTAGATATAGAAGAAGTATACAATATCAATAAATTCGCAATTGGAGATATGATGCCGGATGCTACGTTCTTTTTTGATATCGATCCAGAAGAAGGGTTGAGACGTATTCAGTCTAATGGGGACCGGGAAGTGAACCGACTAGACCTGGAAGCCATAGATTTTCATAGAAAAGTATGTGAGGGGTATCAGTTAATAATAAATAGATGGAAAGATCGGTTCATTATCGTGGATGCGGGCCGGACAATTGAGGATGTTTTTGAGGAAACGAAAGCCCGCTTACTGACGTTTTTGGAAAAAACAGAACAGTAACTACTTGAATTTCCATATTATTCAACCGAACACTATTCCAAGCAAAGACTAATTGCTATAATAGAGATAATAGAGTTAGGAAAATTCAGAGTAACCGGAGGATGATGAGAATGAAAATGATCATTGCTGTCGTTCAAGACAAGGATAGTCATCGGCTGCTGAATGAATTAGTAGAAAATAATTTCGGGACAACCAAGCTTGCCAGTACGGGCGGGTTTTTAAAATCAGGAAATACAACCTTTATGATTGGTACAGAGGATGCACGTGTTGACCAAGCCATTCAGATTATCAAACAGAATTGTCAATCACGATCCCAGTTAGTGTCACCGGTTTCACCGATGGGTGGGAATGCCGAATCCTATGTACCTTATCCAGTGGAAATTCAAGTAGGCGGTGCAACCATATTTGTTCTGCCGGTTGAAAACTTTTTACAATTTTAACGGTTAGTTGTATGGAGGTTCATTGTGAAAATCAACCATGATATCCCAATTAAGTTGGATAAAGCGCGGCAGGATACCAAACATACTCAAACGGGCAATGGAAGGTTTCAACAAATGGTCCAAACACAGGATCAAAAGATGCAAATCCAAACATTAAACCGTTTAATAGGTGATATTGAAGGGGCGGGCCAGCGATTGGTTCGGTCACGTACCTTTAGAGAATTGGCGAAATATAAAGCGTTAGTGAAGCGGTTTGTCCGAGAAGCTGTTGAATATGGTCTAGAATTGAAGCAGTCTACGACCTGGAACCAATACGGTCAAAGCCAACCATTGAAAACCGTGGAAACGATCGATGCGAGATTAGTTGAATTAAGCGAGGAAATTCTGAATAAAGAGAAGAGCTCGCTCGAAATATTAGAAATGATTGGTGAAATTAAAGGACTTCTGATTAATTTATATACTTAAGTGAGTTGATAGTGTTGGATAAAACATGGCAAGACATGAGTCAAATTCAGCCACAGGTTATGACGATGCTACAAAACAGCATAACGAAAAACAGAGTGGCTCATGCGTATATATTTGAAGGGGAAAAAGGGTCAGGTAAGCAGGATATAAGTAAAACCTTCGCTAAAAGCTTACTTTGTGAGGCCCTGACAGCAGGTTACAAGCCATGCGAGCAATGTCGGAATTGCAAACGAATTTCAAGTGGGAATCACCCTGATGTTCATTTGATTGAGCGGGATGGGCTGTCGATCAAAAAGGAACAAATTAAGAGTCTTCAAGAAGAATTCTCGAAGAAAAGTGTAGAGGCAGATCGGAAAGTTTATATGATTGCCGATGCGGATAAAATGTCAGTCGGGGCAGCAAACAGCCTATTGAAATTTTTAGAAGAGCCTTCAGCTGATACTGTGGCCATTCTGATGACCGAACAGCTTCAGAGAATTCTTCCAACGATATTATCAAGATGCCAAGTGATTTCGTTTAAGCCGTTATCCCCGGAAAATGTAAAGCGGAAGCTGATAGAACAGGATTTAGATCCGCAGCTTGCCTCGGTTATCTCACATTTAACACAGAATGTGGAAGCTGGAATCGAACTTAGCCATGATGAATGGTTTGTACAAGCTCAAAAAATAGTGGTAAAATTATATGAAGTGCTAAAACAGAATTCCTTGAAGGCTTTGTTATACCTTCAGACGGATTGGTTTTCACACTTTAAAGAAAGAGAACAGGTTGATAGAGGTCTTGATTTGTTACTTCTTATATATAAGGATTTATTATACATTCAGTTGGACAAGAAGGACCTAGTTGTATTTCAAAGTAAACTGAAGGAATTTGAAACTCACGCTCTTCATCTTTCTCCGAGACGCCTCGCTGAACATATGGGGTATATTTTGGAAGCAAAAAGGAAGCTGATGTCCAACACAAATCCACAGCTGTTAATGGAACAGCTTGTGCTGAATTTGCAGGAGGGATCATGATTTGTATGATGTTGTAGGTGTCCGTTTTAAAAAAGCGGGCAAAATATACTACTTTGATCCGGGTGAATTCGCTATTCCTAAGGACGATTTTGTAATAGTGGAGACTGTCCGCGGTGTTGAATTCGGTAAAGTTGTTACAGCCCGTAAACAAGTAGATGAAAATGATGTTGTCCTGCCATTGAAAAAGGTACTTCGGGTTGCCGATGCAAAAGATAAGTTAATTGTTGACGAAAACAAGGCAGCTGCAGAAGAGGCTTATTCTATATGTTGTCAAAAGGTCGATGAGCATAAGCTGGATATGAAGCTTGTAGATGTGTCATATACGTTCGACAGAAATAAAGTTGTATTTTATTTTACAGCGGATGGTCGCGTGGATTTCCGAGATTTAGTCAAAGATTTAGCTGCCATATTCAGAACACGGATTGAACTGCGCCAAATTGGGGTCAGGGATGAGGCAAAAATGCTTGGAGGAATCGGGCCATGTGGCAGAATGCTATGTTGCTCAACGTTTCTTGGTGATTTTGAACCTGTTTCAATCAAAATGGCGAAGGATCAAAATTTATCATTGAACCCTACAAAAATCTCAGGATTATGCGGTCGATTGATGTGCTGTCTGAAATATGAAAATGATGAGTATGAAAGTGCGAAGGAAATGCTTCCTGATTTAGGTGAAATGATTAATACGCCTGGTGGCAAAGGCAAGGTAGTGGGGCTTAATATTCTAGAACGCGTACTTCAGATTGAACTAATCGAGCAGGAAAGAGTATTAGAGTATACTTTAGATGAGATTCTAAAAGAGGGAGCCGTTTCTATTCAAGCCACAGATTATTAAGGTGGTGGGAGAGCGTGGATAAGAAAGATATTTTTGAGTCGGTGACCAATATGGAAACGCAGATAGGCCAATTATATAAACAGCTTGGTGAATTGAAGCAGAATCTAGCGGAAATTCTCGAGGAAAATCAGTCGCTCAAGTTGGAAAACGAGCACTTACGTCATCGATTAGGCCTTGTGGAAGTCGAGAGTGCACCTGCTTCTGTAAAGGTTAAACAAAAAGTAAAAAATCGTACTGCGAGTGCGGAAAAGGTTATGGATATCGGGGAAGGCTATGACAATCTAGCCCGTATCTATCAAGAAGGCTTCCATATTTGTAATCTGCATTTTGGGAGTTTACGAAAAGAAGGAGATTGCCTGTTCTGTTTATCTTTTTTAAACAAGAAGTGAAAATGGAATAATATAAAAGAATGTTCCATCTCTTTTACGTGATAGATAGACCGTTTACAATATATAGTGATTCGGGGTCTGACGCTTACTATGAGTCAGACCCTTTTTGTACGATAGATATGTTAAAGCATGGGCCCTAAACATGCTTTTTCTATACATATATAGGAGGGTAACAGCATTGGTAGAACTTAAAGGAGATGAACGCCTCGATTATCTATTGGCTGAGAATTTAAGAATCATCCAAAGCCCATCGGTGTTTTCTTTCTCATTAGATGCCGTTTTATTATCAAGGTTCGTAAACGTGCCGATTCAAAAAGGAAAACTCGTCGATCTTTGCTCAGGAAATGGGGTTATACCATTGCTGTTGAGCACAAGAACGAAAGGAACAATTAAAGGTATCGAGATTCAAGAGCGGTTATATGACATGGCTCAGAGAAGCGTAGATTATAATGACGTATCCTCCCAGATTGAGATGATTCATGGAGATATAAAAGAGATTCCAAAACAGATAGGGTATAGTAAATATGACGTGGTAACATGTAATCCACCCTATTTTCCTACTCCATCGATCGAGGAAATAAATAAGAATGAGCATTTTGCAATTGCTCGGCATGAAATTATGTGTAACCTTGAGGACGTAATGCGTGTCTCAAGTCAGTTATTACGTCAGGGTGGCAAAGCAGCATTCGTTCATAGGCCTGGCCGTTTAATGGATATTTTACATTTAATGAGAGTGTACAGGATTGAACCAAAGCGACTACAATTTGTTTATCCAAAAAGCACAAAAGAAGCAAATACGATTCTTATTGAAGGGATAAAGGACGGAAGCCCTGATTTAAAGATTCTCCCACCTCTTGTTGTGTATAATGAACAAAATGAATATAATCCGGAAATCAGAAGGATTTTATATGGAGAAGAATAGGCATTATTTTTATGTGTTGAAATGCAAGGATGGCAGCTATTATGCAGGGTATACAAATAACTTAGATCGTAGGGTCGACACACATAATCAAGGCAAGGGGGCGAAGTATACACGGGGACGTACCCCGGTTGAACTGATTTATCATGAAACGTTTGAATCTCAGACATTAGCCATGCAGGCAGAATACCAGTTTAAGCAATTAACAAGAAAACAAAAACAAAAGTGGATGGCAAAGGAGGATAAGTAACCTATGTGGCAGCAAAAGAGTTTTGAAAAAGAAGGATTGGAGCCGGCCCTATATCTAGTTCCTACACCAATCGGAAATCTTGAGGATATGAGTTTCCGGGCTTTGAGAATTTTAAAGGAAGCGGATGTTATTGCTGCTGAGGACACGCGAAACACGAAGAAACTATGTAATTACTTTGAAATTTCGACCCCTATCGTTAGTTACCATGAACATAATAAGGAATATAGCGGGAAGCAGATGCTTGAGAGGCTTCGTTCAGGAGAAGTAATAGCCTTAGTCAGTGATGCTGGTCTGCCGACAATTTCTGACCCTGGATATGAACTGGTTAAAGATGCAATTGCTGAGCGGTTTAAGGTCATCCCATTGCCGGGTGCTAATGCTGCATTAACTGCGTTGATTGCTTCGGGTCTTGTGCCACAGCCTTTTTACTTTTATGGCTTTTTACAGCGGGGAGCAAAAGAAAAAAAGCAAGAGCTAGAGAAGTTGAAAAAAATGGAAGCGACATGGATTGTCTATGAATCGCCACATCGTTTAAAAGAAACATTAAAACATATGCATGAAATTCTAGGAGACCGCCGTATTGTATTATGCCGTGAATTAACGAAGAAGTTTGAAGAGTTCATTCGTGGGACGGTAAGTGAGGCATTGGCGTGGGCAGTGGAATCCGAGATACGCGGTGAGTTCTGTTTGATAATAGAAGGGGCGCAATGGTTGGAGGAAGAGCCTGAAGAAGCATGGTGGATGGCCTTTGACATTGTTGGTCATGTCAATTATTATATAGAAACCAAACAGGTTACCTCCAAGGATGCTATCAAGCAGGTCGCAAAAGACCGTAATATACAAAAACGCGACGTATACCAGGCGTACCACATTGATGAACAATAATATGTTTAAGTAAGCAATAAAAAAAACTTCCGAAAATCGGAAGTTTTTTTATTTATATCATTTATTTAGAAGTTGAAAAGTTTTGTTGAATTTCTTGGATAAGTAATTCAGCGCCTTCACGACTAAGAATTAATTTACCGTTTGCAAGTGTAAGATTATTATCAGAAACTTCACCAGTAACTTGGCAAGTCATGTTTGGTTTGTATTTTTTCAAGATGATGCGCTCGTCATCAACATAGATTTCAAGAGCGTCTTTCTCAGCGATTCCCAATGTACGGCGAAGCTCGATTGGAATAACCACCCGGCCTAACTCATCAACTTTACGAACGATTCCTGTAGATTTCATTTTTGAAAATTCTCCTCTCAGTTTACAATCTAGTACCCATTTTCTATTTTTTTCGCCAATATTCGACAAATTTTTTTATAAATTTATAATACCAGCCATTCCCAAATTCGTCAATGATTTATTTTCATTTTTTTGTAAGAAGAGAGTATAGCTTTTCTTCCCAAGGAAGCAAAAAGGCTGGGAAAGAGAAAAATCCAGCAATTTCGTTTTATGCGAAGATTAAATCAGTAACAAGGAACTACTTACTTCAGCATGATTCGACAAACTACGCATGAAGAACACGCTTCTCTATTATATGATTAAATCCAATTTAGTTTCAAAGTATAAGTTCTGAATTAAGGATAATTTTCTTGGAAAAGACTTTAAATTATGTGATTTGTTGCACAAAAAATAAATATTAGGTATATTTTGTTGAGGTAAGAGGTAATGCTTACATAATATGGGGGCGTGTGTCCTGATATCGAAGGTTTAACTGGGGTATCTACTTATAATATTTTTTATTCTATTATCAAGATAATTTGATTAATGATTCTTGTCGCGTAGAATAGTATATAGAGTTAAAATAGAGATAATAGTTTTAAAGTAGTCTCATTGGCTTGGCCAAGTCCTAAAGCCAGTTTTTTAAAAGTTGAGGAGGGAATAAAGTGCAGGATAAATTAAAAACATTTTATATTACAACACCCATATATTATCCTAGTGGTAATTTACATATAGGGCATGCGTATACGACAGTGGCAGGGGATGCTATGGCTCGTTATAAAAGGATGCGTGGCTTTGATGTGATGTACTTAACAGGAACAGATGAACACGGTCAAAAAATCCAGCGTAAAGCGGCGGAAGAGGGAATTACTCCGCAGCAATATGTAGATAATATCGTATCAGGAATTAAAGAGCTTTGGCAAAAGCTTGATATCTCTTATGATGATTTCATTAGGACAACCGAAGATCGTCATAAAGATGTGGTAGCCAAAATCTTCAAGAAGTTACTTGATCAGGGCGATATATACTTGGACGAATATGAAGGATTATACTGTACACCTTGCGAATCTTTCTTCACGGAACGTCAGGTTGAAGAAAGCAATGGAAACTGTCCAGATTGCGGAAGACCTGTTGAAAAGGTAAAAGAAGAGTCTTATTTCTTCAAGATGAGTAAGTATGCAGATCGGTTGCTAAAGTTTTATGAGGAAAACCCAGAGTTCATACAACCGGAATCCCGTAAAAATGAAATGATTAATAACTTCATTAAACCAGGATTGGAAGATTTGGCTGTTTCCCGTACAACGTTCGATTGGGGTATTAAAGTACCAGGAAATCCAAAGCATGTTATTTATGTCTGGATTGATGCGTTGACTAATTATATTACAGCTTTAGGGTATGGAACGGATAATGATTCTAAATACCTGAATTATTGGCCGGCGGATGTGCATCTAGTCGGAAAGGAAATTGTTCGTTTCCATACGATTTACTGGCCTATTATGTTAATGGCTCTGGACATACCGCTTCCTAAGAAAGTTTTTGCCCACGGATGGCTGCTCATGAAAGACGGTAAGATGTCGAAATCAAAGGGAAATGTAGTCAACCCTGTTACATTAATTGATCGATATGGCTTGGATTCATTACGCTATTACCTTCTACGCGAAGTTCCATTTGGTTCAGATGGAGTATTTACGCCGGAAGGATTTGTAGAAAGAATCAATTTTGATCTGGCGAATGATTTAGGGAACTTATTAAATCGAACAGTAGCAATGGTCAATAAGTATTTTGACGGTGTAATTCCAAGTTACAGAGGTTCGAATAATGAGTTTGAAAAGGCACTGTTAGAAATGAATCAAGATACTGTGGGCAAGTATGAGGAAGCCATGGAGAACATGGAATTTTCAGTTGCTTTAACATCTATTTGGCAGCTTGTCAGCAGAACAAATAAGTTCATCGATGAAACTCAGCCATGGATGCTTGCAAAAGATGAAGCAACAAAAGAAGAGCTTGCGAGTGTTATGGTGCATTTGGCAGAATCTTTACGCCGGACGGCTATCCTTCTGAAACCATTTTTGACACAAACACCGGAAAAAATCTTTGCTCAGCTTAACATCCAGGATGAAATTTTAAAGTCGTGGGATAGCTTAGCGGACTTCGGTCAGATTCCTTCTGAAACAAAAGTGCTAAAGGGAGATCCAATCTTCCCTCGTTTAGACATGGAAGAGGAAGTTTTATATATTAAAGAACAAATGCAGGGTGGAACACCTAAGGTTGCAGAAAAAGTAGAAGAGACTATTCCAGAGGTTGATGAAATTACTATTGATGACTTTACAAAAGTAGAGCTTCGTGTAGCTCAGGTCATAGAAGTAGTGCCAGTAAAGAAAACAGATAAGCTTCTTAAATTGCAGCTTGATTTAGGATATGAAAAGCGGCAGGTTGTCTCAGGTATTGCTCAACACTATAAACCTGAAGATTTAGTAGGGAAAAAAGTGATTTGTGTAACGAATTTGAAACCTGTGAAGCTTCGTGGCGAGCTTTCTCAGGGGATGATTTTGGCTGGTAGCCAGGATGGTGTTCTCTCTGTTGCTACAATAGATGCCTCCATTCCAAATGGTTCGAAGGTAAAATAAACTCAAAACATAAAAGTGTTTCATATGAAACACTTTTATGTTTTTTCTTTATACTTTTGGAAAACATAACTATTATAGGGTCTATGTTTTTAGTCATATATTTGGTGTTGATACATAAAGGGAATATTTGTAATATTTTTGTTACCTAAATGTGAAACATAAAACTCTCATTTTTTTATAAAATAGTGCTAGAAAGGAAGAAAAGTATGTTATTTGATACACATGTGCATGTAAATGCGGAGCAATTCAACGAGGACCTCGAAGACGTCATCGAAAGAGCACAGGAAGCAGGAGTGAATAATATGGTTGTCGTCGGGTTTGACCGACCAACTATAACTAGAGCGATGGAATTAATAGAAACTTATGATTTTATGTATGCTGCAGTCGGTTGGCATCCTGTAGATGCGATAGATATGACAGAAGAAGACTTAAAATGGATTGAGGAACTATCCTCTCATCCTAAGGTTGTGGCTATAGGAGAGATGGGACTTGACTATCATTGGGATAAATCACCGAAAGCTATCCAAATGGAGGTGTTCAGGAAGCAAATCCGATTGGCTAAAAAGGTAGGTCTACCCATTATCATCCATAATCGGGAAGCGACCGCGGATATCGTGAACATATTAAAGGAAGAAGAGGCATCAGAAGTAGGAGGCATCATGCATTGCTTTAGTGGTAGTGCTGAAACGGCAATGGAATGTATTGATATGAACTTCTATATTTCATTGGGAGGTCCTGTAACCTTTAAAAATGCGAAAAAGCCAAAAGAGGTGGCAGCTGCAGTACCTTTAGATCGTCTACTAATCGAAACAGACTGCCCCTATTTAGCACCACACCCTTATAGAGGAAAGCGTAATGAACCGTCCTATGTGAAGCTTGTCGCTGAACAAATCGCTGAAATTAAACAACTTTCAGTAGAGGAAGTTTCTCAAGCGACGACGGATAATGCTAAGAAATTATTCGGCATTAACTGACAGCATTTTTGACACTATCTCCCGGGGTCTGCTAACTAAAATCGCATTTTTTAAGGTTTCTACAAATCTCACTCCTATCATAGGCATATTATGTCGAGAATTCGCCCTTTCCTTTTCAATAGAGAATATGCATAATAGGTAGTAATTTCCTGAATGAGAAGTGAATGGGTTGACAGCTTGATAACTATGTCTATATAATCACCGGGAGGAAGGAGGAGTTTTTCATTCTATTAAAAACTATGAAAAACCTTATTCCCAAGCTAGGAAAGAAGAGAATGGTAATTGCAATATGCAGTGCGATTCTTGTTTCTACGGCACTGGGAATACTAATCCATCAAGGAACAAAGCATACTGTTACAATAATGCTGGACGGAAAAAAAGAGGTAGTGCGGACACACGCAGCTACTGTAAATGATATGTTAAAAGATTTAGAGATTACCGTACAAGCTGCGGACTATGTCCACCCTTCAGGAGACAGTAAGGTAGAGGATAATCTAGAAGTTGTCTGGAAGCCTGCTCAAAAAATTACTTTGGTACAAGATGAAGAGACTGAGGAGGTTTGGTCAACAGCCGATACGGTGGAAGAATTTTTAAAGGAACAAGACCTTGAAGTGAATGAGAAGGATAAAATCACACCTTCAAAAAACACGAAGATGGAAGCGAATATGGAAGTTGCCATCGATAAGGCTTTTTCACTAAAATTAGTGGTAGGTGGAAACGAAAAGCAGGTATGGTCAACTTCGACTACTGTCGCTGACTTTTTAAAGCAACAAGGTGTAAAGCTCAATGATTTGGATCGAGTTGAGCCGGGATTAGTCGAAAAAGTTGAAGCTAAGAATACGGTAAACGTTATTCGAATTGAAAAAGTCACCGATGTAGTGGAAGAACCAGTGGACTTTGCTGTCATAACTAAAAAAGATGACTCCTTATCGAAAGGGAAAGAGAATATCGTCAAAGAAGGAAAAGACGGACTCATTTCTAAGGAATATGAAGTTATTAAGGAGAATGGCAAAGAGGTCAAAAGAAAATTACTTTCAGAAAAAGTCGTAAATAAAAAGCAGGATAAGGTTATAACGGTCGGAACAAAAACGACGGTTGCTCAGGCATCACGCGGAGCGAGTAATGTTAATTCTACAAGTGGAAAAGAGATTTATGTTTCATCAACGGCTTATACAGCAAGTTGTAAGGGCTGTTCAGGTGTTACTTCAACGGGTGTGGACCTTAAGAGTAATCCTGATGCCAAAATTATTGCGGTCGATCCAAGTGTAATTCCAATGGGTTCGAAAGTATATGTAGAAGGTTATGGCTATGCAGTAGCTGCTGACAAAGGCGGAGCGATAAAGGGAAATAGGATAGATGTCTTCTTTTCCTCAAAAAATGATGCATATCGCTGGGGTGTAAAGAAAGTAAAGATTCGCGTATTGAACTAATAAGGTTTCTCTCGCAGGAGATAAATTGTCTCCTGTTTTTTGACGTTTTATTTTCCATTTGTTGAAAACCCCAGTGTAAAACTGTTTTAATAAGATAGACGATTCAATAAGTCATAGGGTTTCCACAATAAGCGGTAAAATTATTTTTATTTAGCAATGGTGTCTAGTTCTAGATTCTAACTCATGGGAAAAACGATGACTCAAAAGGTAATTGTCTATCTGAGTAAAGTCCGTTTTAAAGAGCTAATCAAAGTGCTTGCGCTTGCGCTTTTCTGTATGGAGGAAAACATGAAAAAAATCAAAGAAATAATTGTTGTAGAAGGTAAAGATGATACGGTAGCGATAAAAAGGGCTGTTAATGCTGATACAATAGAAACGAATGGTTCTGCGGTGAATGAATCCTGCATTGAGCAGGTAAAGCTTGCACAAGAGACACGAGGAGTTATCATTTTTACAGATCCGGACTTTCCTGGACAAAAAATCAGGAATATAATTTCAGAACAAGTAAAAGGCTGTAAACACGCCTTTTTAACGAAAAAAGAAGCACTTCCTAAGTCTGGGAGAGGGATAGGTGTGGAGCACGCTTCCCCTGAAGCAATTCGTAATGCCTTGAAAGACGCTCAATTAATGGATGAAGAGGCTTCAGAAGAGATTTCACAGCAGGATTTAATAGATGCAGGTTTAATCGGAGGATCAGGTGCCAAAGAGCGAAGGGAAAGACTTGGCTCTATCTTGAAGATTGGTTTTACAAATGGGAAACAGTTATATAAGAGATTAAAAATGTTCCAAATATCAACTGAGGCTTTTTATGAAGCAATTGTACAGATAAATCAGGAGGAAAAACATGAATAAGGATATTGCAACCCCTGTCAGAACGAAAGAAATACTAAAGAAGCACGGATTCTCTTTTAAAAAGAGCTTAGGCCAAAACTTCTTAATTGATACGAATATTTTGAAACGTATTGTCGATCATGCTGAGTTGACCGAGGAAAGCGGCGCCATTGAAATTGGGCCGGGAATAGGCGCCTTGACGGAACAACTAGCGAAAAGTAGCAAAAAAGTCACGGCTTTTGAGATTGATCAGCGTTTGCTGCCGATTTTATCGGATACACTGTCACCTTATAACAATGTGAACATCATTCATGAGGATATTCTAAAAGCGGATGTAAAAAAGGTCATTGAAGAGGAATTCGCTGATATCTCAGACTTGATGGTTGTTGCAAATCTACCTTACTATGTCACAACACCTATTATTTTAAAGCTTTTGTCTGAGAACCTTCCCATAAGAGGCATTGTGTGTATGTTGCAAAAAGAAGTGGCTGATCGAATTGCTGCTAAACCTGGGACAAAGGAATATGGTTCTTTATCCATCGCCATCCAATATTATACCGAAGCAGAAACAGTGATGATTGTGCCGAAAACGGTTTTCATGCCGCAACCTAATGTCGATTCAGCGGTAATACGTCTGACTAAGCGGGTTAAGCCGATTGTTGAAGTACAAGATGAGGATTTCTTATTTATTGTTACCCGGGCTAGTTTCGCGCAACGTCGGAAAACGATTTTAAATAACTTAACAAGTCAACTACCAGATGGGAAATCGAAAAAAGAACTTATCCTTGACGCTCTCGAAGCCTCAGACGTGGATCCAACAAGACGTGGTGAAACACTAAGCATTAAGGAATTTGGCCGCTTGAGTGATGCGTTATTACCGAATTTCAAATAAGGTAAATGTTAGAAAAGTTTTAGTCGGAACGGGTCTACTCCCAGCTTCCGGCTTTTTTTTATCTAAGCATAGCCTTAGGGGAATAGACTTCTTCTTCCAATAGATATATGTAGTCTCCTTTACTTTCACCTTTCAAGAATGGTTCGCATAACTTAAGAATGAAAATAATCTAGGGCGGGCTGAAAATAAGTCTTCTCATGGGGTGAGGCCATGAATATTCAAATAAACGATATTGTTGGTCGGGTTTCTTATAAATGCGACGTGTTGTTTCGAGTAATCGATATCCGTGATATTGATGGAAGACGTGAAGCGATTCTTTATGGGGAAGATATCCGATTGATTGCAGATGCACCTTTTCAAGACTTAATGATAATAAATGATAATGAGAGAAATGTCCGACAAAGGTCCAATGAGGTACTTCAGGAACAATCTTACCGCTTATTAACACAGGACTTAGAGCTGCAGCAACAAAAAAGCGGCTATCTATCCAGTAATGGGTACCGCTATAGTGGCGAATATTTTCAGATACCAGGCAGGGTGCTTCATGTGGACGGTGATGCTTCCTACCTTAGGAAATGCCTGGATTTATATCAGAAATTCGGTATTCCAGTTAACGGTGTCTATTGCAACGAAAAGGAAATGGCCCAGCGAATAGGGGGGTTATTGGACCATTACAGGCCGGATATCCTTGTTGTCACTGGTCATGATGCCTATTCTAAATCAAAAGGACCAATGAGCGATATCAATGCCTATCGTCACTCAAGGGACTTTGTACAGACCGTACGAGAGGCGAGGAAGAAGGTATCTCATTTGGATCAATTGATTATATTTGCAGGAGCTTGTCAATCCCATTTTGAATCCCTTATCCAAGCTGGGGCCAATTTCGCAAGCTCACCTTCACGTGTTAATATACATGCTCTTGATCCAGTATATATTGTCGGGAAGGTAAGCTTTACGCCTTTTATAGAACATATCCATGTATGGGATGTTCTTCGGAATACGTTAACGGGAGAGAAAGGTTTAGGTGGAGTTGAAACAAAAGGGGTGCTGCGGACAGGGCTTCCCTTTAAGCCATTTCAGGAAGAATAAACGAGCTGCATTTTGAAAGAATGCAGCTCGCTTTTATCATGTTAGAATTCGGATATCATAACAAATAATCTGCTTTTTCTAGATGAAAAGAGCCTAGAAGTGGATTTATTTACGAAAATTCGGCATATTTTATAATGAATAGTTCGTTTACATATTTTCTCATTTACCAGGATATAATAAAAATGTTCGCGATTTTGCCGAATTTCAGGTAAAAATATATTGACTACATTTTTAAGTGCTGATATAATTTATTATTTTGTTTGCGTATATTTACAATTTGTGATATACTAAACTTAGTGAGGTGGACCGAAAATGCCAAAAACTCTAGCTGATATTAAAACTGCACTTGATTCAAACCTAGGTAAAAGATTGCTTTTAAAAGCAAACGGTGGAAGAAGAAAGACTGTAGAACGTTTTGGAACTTTGGCGGAAACTTATCCGGCTGTTTTTGTAATTGAGCTCGACCAAGATGAAAATGCGTTTGAAAGAGTATCTTACAGCTATGCGGATGTTTTAACGGAAACCGTGGAACTAACATTTTTAAACAAACAACAAGAGATGTAACTTAGAGGAGGCAGCGAACAATTATGTTTGCTGCTTTTTGTTTTGTGTTAAATATCTAATACTAACTAGTTTAGGATGAAAAAGGGTGTTATGAAATAGCGTATGATGCAAACACTAGGCATGTGACAGCATGTGAAAGGGGTTGTTTCGCTTGAGTAGAAAAAAAGGGATTATGTCAGAAGGCTTTAAAGAGGAATTGGCAAAAGAACTTGGATTTTACGATGTTGTCCAGAAAGAGGGCTGGGGAGGAATTCGAGCTCGGGACGCAGGAAACATGGTAAAACTAGCTGTCGAAAAAGCACAACGTCAATTGGTGGATAAAGAGTAAGACAAACACTAAATGGAATCATGCTGTCCTTATAAACAAGGCCAGACTCTTTCTACAATGTATAGCCATATTCATTTATGCTTACATTGTAGATATGGAGTCTGGTTTTTTTATGCATGGATCAATACAAATCGGCTGCATATTCACACTTTTTGTGGAGTAGGAGCGATCCCTTCTTCCAAGTGTCTATAGGTGACTATTCCCCTCTATAGTTCAATCTCCACTTCAATACATTGAAATTACGATGAAAAAACCTTTAGAATATAAACAAATATGATAAAATAGGACAAGAACTTTTAAGAACGTTAAAGTAGGTGGACATATTGAAGCTTATGGAAAAAGCCCCGGCTAAGATTAATTTGGCTTTGGATGTGCTTTTCAAACGGCCTGATGGGTATCATGAGGTAGAAATGATCATGACGACAGTCGACCTTGCCGATAGAATTGAACTAAAAGAAATAAAGGGAAATCACATTCAGATTCTATCCCATAATCGATTTGTTCCGGATGATCATCGGAATTTAGCTTATCAAGCTGCATTTATCCTAAAGGAACGTTTTGGAATTAATAAAGGTGTTTCTATTACTATAGAGAAAAATATACCTGTAGCAGCAGGACTTGCAGGTGGAAGCAGTGATGCCGCTGCTACATTAAGAGGTTTGAATAGACTGTGGAAGCTTGGACTTTCTATGGATGAGCTTGCGGAAATTGGAGCTGAGATTGGCTCTGATGTGTCATTTTGTGTGTATGGGGGTACGGCGTTGGCTAGGGGCCGTGGGGAAAAAATCACGCATCTTCCTGCACCTCCAAAATGCTGGGTTATTTTAGCTAAACCGACAATCGGTGTATCGACTGCTGATATTTACAAAAGGCTGCAAATTGCAAAAATGGAACATCCTGATGTCCCTAGTATGATTTCAGCCATTAAGGAAAGCAGCTATCAAGATGTTTGCCAAGGTTTGGGGAATGTACTTGAGCAAGTGACGTTGCAGTTATATCCCGAGGTTGCGAATATTAAAGATCAAATGAAGACATTTGGAGCAGATTCTGTCTTAATGAGCGGAAGCGGTCCGACCGTTTTTGGTTTGGTGGAACATGATTCCCGCATGCAAAGAATTTATAATGGTCTTCGCGGATTTTGTGATCAAGTCTATGCAGTGCGCTTGTTAGGTGATCGAAACGACCTTGAATAGATACGTACATTAATGGTATAGTTGCAATATAATATTCGGAATTTACAAAGGGGGTGTTTCAATGAAATTTCGTCGCAGCGAGAGGCTAGTCGATATGACAAATTATTTATTAGAACATCCAGGGGAACTTGTTTCGCTGACCTACTTTGCTGAAAGGTATAGTTCTGCCAAATCTTCGATAAGTGAGGATTTAACAATCATTAAAGATACCTTTGAACAACGCGGTATAGGGTCTTTAACGACCGTGCCAGGTGCCGCGGGTGGAGTGAAATATATTGTTTCCATCAAGGAAGATGAAGCCAATGCCTTTATAGATGAACTATGCGATACAATCGCTAGTCCTGAAAGGCTACTTCCGGGCGGCTATCTGTATATGACCGACATATTAGGACATCCGCAAACGGTGAATAAGGTTGGCAGAATAATCGCTTCCATGTATGCTAAAAAAAATGTCTCAGTCATCATGACAATGGCAACCAAAGGGATATCATTAGCATACGCAGTGGCAAATTATTTGAATGTTCCTGTTGTCATAGTAAGAAGAAATAATAAAGTAACAGAAGGTTCTACAGTGAGTATTAACTATGTTTCTGGCTCATCAAAGAGAATTCAGACAATGGTGCTCTCAAAAAGAAGTCTGGTAGAGGGTTCGAATGTATTGATTGTTGATGATTTCATGAAAGCTGGAGGTACGATTAATGGTATGGTCAGCTTGCTGGATGAATTTAAGGCTACCGTTGCCGGAATTGCCGTGCTAGTGGAATCCGAACATACAGAAGAATGTCTCGTAGAGGACTATGTTTCATTAATTAAATTGACGCAGGTAGTTGAAAGAGATAAGAAAATAAATGTCAGTCGTGGCAATTATCTTACGAAAAAGAATTAGGGGGAATTTTTCATGAAAACGATACATACGAATGAAGCACCAGCTGCAATTGGTCCATATTCACAAGGCGTGATCGTAGATAAGTTATTTTTCAGTTCAGGTCAAATTCCTCTTACTGCTTCTGGTGAAATGGTAACAGGAGATGTTAAAGAACAAACACATCAAGTGTTTAAAAATCTTCAGGCTGTATTGAAAGAAGCAGGCGCCTCTTTAGAAACAGTCATTAAAGCTACAGTATTTATTAAAAGTATGAACGATTTCAGTTCAATTAATGAGGTATACGGGGAATATTTTTCAAGTCATAAGCCTGCACGCTCTTGTGTAGAGGTTGCACGTCTTCCTAAAGATGCACTAGTGGAAATAGAAGTGGTTGCGCTCGTTAAATAAACGGGCGTTTTTTATTTTGTCTTCTTTTAGGGGGAATTCGTCATGGGCATTTTCCCTGAAATTTAAGGGGGATTTTTATTTTTTTGAAAACTAGGCTGAATTTTCTAAAAAACTTACAGATAATAGAAGGAGTTCACGTTTTTTTGTTGAATATGTACTTTAAGTTTTAACAACAACAAAAAGGGATGGTGAGCTTAAATGGAAGTAACTGACGTAAGATTACGCCGTGTGAATACGGATGGTCGTATGAGAGCTATCGCATCAATTACACTGGATAATGAATTTGTGGTTCATGATATTCGTGTAATCGACGGAAACAATGGTTTATTTGTAGCAATGCCAAGTAAACGAACTCCAGATGGAGAATTCCGAGATATCGCACATCCAATCAATTCCTCTACACGCGGGAAAATTCAAGAAGCTGTCTTGACAGAATATCATCGATTAGGAGAACTTGAAACTGAATTAGAGGAAGCGGGAGCTGGAGCTTCTTAATCACTCTTAATTTTGAACTTTAAATTTAAAATTCGTGCATCTAGAGCCTACTTCATAAGTAGTGCTCTTTTTTATTGTTTCAAAACAGAATAGTTTTTTTACTTAACAACTTTAATCGCTTTTTGTTCCACTATTGTATTATTTTGTATTATTTATGTTAATATCTTCAAAAATTTAAATACCCCCTCTTTTTATTTTTTAAACATTTTTGGACACACTAATTTTTTATTATTTTTAGTTAAAAGGCATTTTAACTATTTTGTAAAAATGTTAACGTAACCTGTGAAAGTCTGAATGTGAAATGACTAGGTAACTCGGATTCGGAATGGAAGTTTACAACAGTGGTTGTGCTTCTAAATGATGTTTACATAGGGCAAAATGCAATTGTAGCAATGCTTTAACATAAGGAGTGGAACGTATTAAAAAGGGTGAGGAGATATCATTTGTGTACTTCTAGCCATTAAGGGGATAATGAAAAAATCTCATTTTTGTAGGCAAATAATTAATATGTAAAGGATTTAATAAATACTAAAACATCAAAAATAAAGTTTGCAAGTAGGTAGAAAATTGAACTTTTTCTTGAATTAGCTGTTGACAATAATATGTACTTTTAATTGTTACCTTGAAATGAATCACTATTTGAGATAATATTTTTAGTGGATAAAAAGGTGAAAATGGAGGCCTGTTATGAGTAATCGCTATGCAATAATTTTGGCCGCTGGGCAAGGTACTAGGATGAAATCTAAGCTTTACAAGGTTTTACACCCTGTTTGCGGAAAACCAATGGTACAACATGTTATCGATCAAGTCAATCAACTTCAGATAGAAGATATTGTAACAGTTATCGGCCATGGAGCTGAAAAAGTTCAAGAACAGCTTGGTGATTCTTGCAAGTATGCATTACAAGAGCAGCAATTAGGCACGGCACATGCTGTAATGCAAGCGGGAGACGTTTTATCCGATAAGAGTGGAATTACCCTTGTTATTTGCGGAGATACACCGTTAATCAAAGCAGAGACGATGGAAGCGCTTATAACATTGCATGAGCAAAGTAAGGCGAAAGCAACGATTCTGACAGCATATGCGGATAATCCGGATGGCTATGGAAGAGTTCTTCGCAGTGAGAACGGCCTGGTTGAAAAGATCGTCGAGCATAAGGATGCATCAGATGAAGAAAGATATGTTAAGGAAATAAATACCGGTACATATTGTTTCGATAATCAGGCATTATTTAGCGCGCTGAAAAAAGTTTCAAATGATAATGTCCAAGGTGAATATTATTTGCCGGATGTTATTGAAATTTTAAAAGAAGAAGGCGAATCGGTGACAGCCTTTCAATCAAGTGATTTTGATGAGACATTGGGTGTAAACGACCGAGTGGCTTTATCGCAGGCTGAGCAAACTCTACGGAGTCGTATCAATGAATCACATATGAGAAATGGTGTAACGATTATCGATCCACTTACAACGTTTATTGAAGCTGATGTGAAAATTGGGCAGGATACGGTTATTTATCCTGGGTCATTGATTAAAGGGAAAAGTATTATCGGGCAGGATTGCCTGATTGGTCCTAATTCGGAGATTAGTGATTGTGAAATTGGTGATGGAACTGAAATTCACCAATCGGTTGTACACGAAAGCAGTATTGGAAGTTTAGTTAAAATCGGTCCTTTTGCACATGTTCGACCTCAATCCGATATTCAGGATTCTGTAAAAATCGGTAATTTTGTCGAAATTAAAAAAACCGTTTTTGGTAAAGGAAGCAAAGCCTCTCATTTGAGTTATATTGGGGATGCAGAGGTTGGAGAGAATGTTAATATTGGCTGCGGATCTATTACCGTGAATTATGACGGTACAAATAAACATTTGACGAAGATTGAAGACGATGTTTTTATAGGCTGTAATTCTAATCTTGTTGCACCTGTAACGATAGGAAAAGGGGCATATGTAGCTGCTGGGTCAACCATCACTCAAGATGTACCGCAGGAAGCTTTATCTGTTGCTCGTGCTCGTCAAGTAAACAAAGAAGATTATGTGAAAAAGTTAAAATTTAATAATTAACCCACGGAGGTCATCATGTCAAATCAGTATTTAGATCCTAATTTAAAAGTATTCTCTTTAAATTCAAACTTTGATTTAGCTCAAGAAATTGCTGCTGCAATCGGTGTTGAACTTGGGAAATGTAGCGTAACAAGTTTCAGTGACGGTGAAGTTCAGATTAATATTGAAGAAAGTATTCGTGGTTGTGACGTTTACGTAATCCAATCAACAAGCCAACCAGTCAATGAAAATTTAATGGAACTTTTAATTATGATCGATGCTCTAAAACGTGCTTCAGCTAAAACAATCAATATAGTAATGCCTTATTACGGTTATGCTCGACAAGACCGTAAAGCACGTGCTCGTGAACCAATTACAGCTAAACTTGTAGCGAATCTTTTAGAAACAGCTGGTGCCCATCGTGTCATCACATTGGATCTACACGCGCCACAAATCCAAGGTTTCTTTGATATTCTAATTGATCACCTTGTTGCAGTTCCAATTTTAGCTGATTTCTTCAAAGAAAAAGATCTAAGTGACATTGTCATCGTTTCTCCGGATCACGGTGGAGTAACGCGTGCCCGTAAAATGGCAGATCGCTTAAAAGCACCGATTGCTATTATCGATAAGCGTCGTCCAAGACCGAATGTGGCTGAAGTCATGAACATCATCGGTAATATTGAAGGTAAAACGGCAATCCTGATTGATGACATCATCGATACAGCAGGTACTATTACACTTGCAGCTAATGCACTTGTAGAGAATGGTGCGAAAGCAGTCTATGCTTGTTGTACACACCCAGTCCTGTCGGGCCCTGCTATCGAACGGATTCAAAATTCAACTATCAAGGAACTGGTCGTAACAAATTCGATTGTTCTATCTGAAGACAAGAAAATCGATAAAATTGTTGGGCTTTCTGTAGCTCCTTTGATTGCGGAAGCAATTATTCGTGTTCATGAAGAACAATCTGTTAGCACATTATTTGATTGATAAAAAATAAAGAAAACATGGTGGGCCTAGTGTCCGCCATGTTTTTTTATATAAAATATTTGAATTATTCCGAAAATAAATTAATTCTTAGTTGACAGGTGCGAATACTGATATTAATATGTATACATATTCAATTTATATTTTATGAATCTAAAGAAAAAACTCTCTTTCTGGTTCTGAGTAAGAAAAAAGCTCACAAATTAAATGGCCGATCGGGCTACCGAAGGCTCCTTTTCACTTACCATCTCACATTAGGCATCTTTTTGACCTATTGTACTTTTGGTGAAGAAAAGGAGCTTTTTATTTTATACAAATCAGTTTTATGAGGGGTGTAGAGTATGGAAAAAAAACGCAATGTGTGGATACTGAGTATTCTTAGCATCATTATGCTGGTATTAGGAGCATGTGGGCAGGAAAAAAGCAGTACAAAGAGTGCTAACGCAAAAGAAAGTGATAAGACTATCAGAATCGGCTATCAAAAATTCGGGACATTAAATATTTTAAAATCAAAAGGAGAGCTGGAAACACGTTTAAAAGAAGTGGGTTATACCGTTAAGTGGACTGAATTTCCTGCTGGGCCTCAGCTGCTTGAGGCTTTGAATGTTGGAAGTCTTGATTTTGGGCACACAGGAGAGGCACCACCGATATTTGCACAGGCTGCTAAGGCCCCACTTGTCTATGTGGCTAATCAGCCAGCAAACCCCTCAGGAGAAGCCATAGTCGTGCAAAAGGATTCGCCTATAAAGAGTGTGGAAGATTTAAAAGGCAAGAAAGTAGGCTTGAATAAAGGGTCCAATGTTCATTATTTATTAGTTAAAGCATTAGAGGAGGCGGATCTTACTCTTGACGATATTCAGCCCGTCTACTTGCCACCGGCTGATGCGAGGGCTGCTTTTGAAGGAAATCAGATTGATGCTTGGGTAATATGGGACCCATTTTTATCTGCAGCGGAACTAGAACTTGAAACAAAAACGATTCAGGATGGAGAAGGATTAGTGGCGAATCGAGAATTCTTTTTGGCAACGGATACATTCGCAGAGAATAAAGAAGTCTTGAAAATTATTAAAGAGGAATTGAAAAAAGTAGATAAGTGGATTGAAGAAAACCCAAAGGATGTTGCAGAGTTCTTAGCTCCAGAGATTGGGATGAGTGTTGAGGCATTAGATAAAACATTAAAAAGAAAAGAATATGGACTAGAGGAAATTTCAAAAACGGCTCTGAACGACCAACAAAAAATTGCTGATACATTTTACAATCTTAAATTAATTCCAACCGAAGTAAATGTTTTCGATGCATCAATAGATGTTAAAAAAAATTAAGGGGGAAATAAAAATGAAAGTATTTTGGTTTATTCCATCACATGGAGAAAGTCGTTATTTAGGGTCAACTAAGGGTGGGAGACCTATTACACTTCCTTATTTGAAGCAAATTGCTCAGGCAGTTGACCATCTTGGGTTTGAAGGAGCATTACTTCCAACTGGACGGTCTTGTGAAGATGCCTGGGTAGTGGGATCTTCGTTAATATCTGCAACGGAAAGAATGAAATTTTTAGTAGCCATTCGTCCAGGTTTAATGTCACCGACCTTGGCAGCCCGGATGGCTGCGTCCTTTGACCGGCTGTCGGGTGGTCGCCTTCTAATCAATGTAGTAACTGGAGGAGATCCTGTCGAATTGGCTGGTGATGGTGTATTTCTGAACCATACGGATCGTTATAGGTTAACAGATGAATTTTTGGATATTTGGAGAGCGGAAATGTCTGAAGAACAGGTGAATTTTGAAGGGGAGCACTTGAAGGTTGAAGGTGGGAATATTCTGTTGCCTCCGGTACAAAAACCTTACCCTCCACTATACTTTGGAGGTTCATCTGACCCGGCCATTGATATTTCAGGAAAGCATATTGATGTGTATTTAACTTGGGGTGAACCACCAGCACAAGTGGCTGAAAAAATTGAAAAAGTTCGTAAAAAGGCAGCAGAGTACGGCCGCGAAGTTCGATTTGGTATCCGTATGCATGTCATTGTAAGGGAAACAGAAGAAGAGGCTTGGCAGGCAGCAGATGAACTCATTAAATATGTAGATGATGAAATGATCGAAAATTCACAAAAGATTTTCGAGCGGTTTGATTCAGTTGGTCAGAAGAGGATGTCCCAACTTCATAACGGCAGTAGGGATTCCCTTGAAATCAGCCCTAACCTATGGGCAGGTGTAGGTCTTGTGCGTGGTGGCGCCGGTACAGCATTAGTCGGAAGCGCAGAGAACGTTGCTGCACGAATGAAAGAATATGAGGAAATTGGGGTAGAATCCTTTGTTTTATCTGGCTATCCTCATTTAGAAGAAGCATATCGAGTGGCGGAACTGTTATTCCCTATACTCCCTGTTGAACAGCTGCAAGGTCCCGTGTCAAAAGCTACGAGTCCATTTGGAGAAATATTAGCCAACAACCACTACCCTACAAAAGGAAGTGAAAATAAACATGAAGAAAAAGTTAAACAAAAAGTTCAATAAGTTCCCTTTCATAACGTGGCTTGTACCTGTTTTTCTACTGGTAGCTTGGCAGTTGCTGTCATTGTGGGGCATTCTGTCGGAGCGGATATTACCTGCCCCGACTGAAGTACTTAAAGCAGGCATTGCTTTATTGAAAACAGGAGAACTTATAGACTATATCGGCATCAGTGCCCAGCGTGCCTTAATCGGCTTTTTGATTGGTGGGATTATTGGTTTTGTACTTGGTATGTTAAATGGGCTTTCAACCATTGCTGAAACATTATTCGATACTTCGCTTCAGATGTTGCGAAACATCCCACATTTAGCCTTGATTCCGCTCGTAATCCTTTGGTTTGGTATTGAGGAAGAAGCGAAAATATTCCTAGTGGCCTTAGGAGTTCTATTCCCGATCTATTTAAATACGTTTCATGGTGTGAAGTCGGTCGATAAAGGTTTAATTGAAGCGGCGAAGGTTTATGGGTTAAGCGGTTTTTCTTTATTCTGGAACGTGATTCTCCCTGCAGCTTTTCCATCCATTTTAGTGGGCATCCGCTTTTCGCTTGGAATTATGTGGGTCACATTAATAGTCGCGGAAACGATATCCGCCAATTCTGGAATTGGGTATATGGCTATGAATGCCAGGGAATTCATGAGAATGGATATCGTTGTACTCAGTATTCTCTTATATGCTTTATTAGGGAAAATATCAGATGTTTTTGCCAAGGTAATAGAAAAAAGATGCTTGAAATGGCATCCATCATACCAATGAGGAGGCCTTTTATATGAAAAGTGGAAGTTCATTGGAGCTGCAGAATATTAGGAAGGATTTTGGAGGTTTTGAAGTTTTAAAGGGAATAAACCTTACTTTTAAAAAAGGGGAATTCGTAGCTATTGTCGGCAAGAGTGGATGCGGGAAAAGTACCTTACTACGTCTTGCGGCAGGCCTGGATGAACCAACGGAAGGGAAGATACTGGTGGATGGCGAGTCATTAAACGGACTGAATCGATCATCCCGCACGATGTTTCAGGATGGGAGGCTTTTCCCTTGGAAAAAAATTCTTCAAAATGTTGGTGTTGGTTTAAAAGGGGATTGGAAGCCAAAAGCTATAGAGCTACTAGAGCAGGTGGGGCTGGCAGACCGAGCATATGAATGGCCATCGGTTCTATCGGGAGGGCAGAGACAAAGGGTTGCCTTAGCTAGGGCATTGGTGAACGAACCTGACATTCTTCTTTTGGATGAACCATTAGGGGCGCTGGACGCTTTGACAAGAATCGAGATGCAAAGGTTAATTGAAGAATTATGGAGAAAAAGAGACTTTACTGCCTTACTCGTTACACATGATGTGGAAGAAGCGGTTACGCTGGCTGACCGGGTCATATTAATTGAAGAGGGCAAAGTGGTTATGAATAAGGAAATTAATCTACCGAGGCCACGGAAAAAGGACAATATTCTTTACTCATCCTTGGCTGGCCAAATTCTTAATAGAGTCATGCAAGTTGAGGAGCAGGTAGAAAAAAAGGCGATTCATGCATAAAGTCTGTAATTGAATGAGTGAGGAAAAAAGAATTCCATTCGATACTTTTCTTTGTTTATCATTCGTTTAAGTTAATATTAGAGCTTTCTGTCATTCCTTTCATGTTTAATACACCGCTATTTAGGGAACTGTTAATTATAGTGAACCTGTAATTAATATTTTAGGAAGGCGGAGGATGTATGAGTAATTTATTAGCTGCAAAAGAACGTACGGATTTAAAACACTCTAATTTAAGGAACTTGAGAGAAAGCGGAGAAATCCCTGCTATTGTATATGGTAATCAAAACGGCAATACGGCCATCTCAGTCAATAATATTGAACTTCAAAAAATAATGAAAGAAATAGGACGAAATGGTATTATTTCTCTTGACTTGAATGGAACTGAATTTAAAGTCATGCTCTCTGATTATCAAAAGGATCCGATAAAGAATTTCATTTATCATGCTGACTTTTTAATTGTAGATATGTCTGCTCAATTACAGGCACAAGTACGCATCAACCTTACCGGTGTCTGTAAAGGGGTGAAAGACGGTGGTGTTCTACAGCAGTCTCTTCATGAAGTAACGGTTACGGCTAAGCCTAATGATATTCCCGAATCCATTAATGTTGATGTTACTGAGCTTCAGGTCGGCGATACAATCTACATATCTGACATTCAAACAAATCAGCAAGTTACAATTAACAACGATGGTGAAGAAGTCGTTGCCTCCGTATTGGCGCCTCGTCAGGAAGAGGAAATTAGTACAGGTGAACAGCAAGATGGCGGTATTCCTGAAAATGAAGAAGGCAGGGAGACTAAGGCTTCACCAGAGTCATGATGCCGGGATTAAACAAGTAAGTCATGGTATAATAGGCGTAGCTCTTAATGAGTTACGTCTTTTCTACTTCTGTATGCGTCCGTTTACATCTGGTAAAACTATTGGGAATTGATTTCTTTAAATAGAGTTTATTTCTAATTAGTTCTCCGGTCGCTTGCAGGTAAGCTTGAAATTGAGGTACTATTTTTCTAGGGTCATTCTGATCTTAGAATTTTCGTCCACACGTAACTCCCTAAATATCGGTAATGACGGAGTGTGAATCATGAAAATTATTGTAGGGTTAGGGAACCCAGGTAAACAATATGAAAAAACACGGCATAACGTCGGTTTTGAAGTAATAGATGAGTTATCTAAAAAGTGGTCGATCTCACTCGATCAAGCCAAGCATAAGGGAATCTATGGTGTAGGAATGGTACGGGGAGAAAAGGTTTTATTACTTAAGCCGCTAACCTACATGAATTTATCAGGTGAATCGATTTCGGCTGTTATGCATTTCTTTAAGGTGGAAATAGCGGATGTGGTTATTATATATGATGACCTCGATTTACCGCCAGGAAGAATCCGTCTTCGTCAAAAAGGAAGTGCAGGCGGTCATAATGGAATAAAATCTACAATTTCTCACTTGGGTACACAAGATTTTAACCGAATTAGAATAGGTATCGGTCGCCCAATCGGCCATGTTCCAGTACCTGACTATGTATTGGGGCGTTTCTCCCAAGAAGAATGGAATCATGTAGGGGCTACGATTGAAAAAAGCGCCGCTTCTTGTGAAGCTTGGTTGGAAAAACCATTTATACAGGTCATGAACGAATATAACCAATAAGCTAAGAGTAGATATAAGTAAAGAATAAAATCTTTCGCTGAATAAATCCCCCTTACTTTTGTACATACTAACACTATTACAAAATAGGGGGTTACCAAATGGCTCTCCATTATCGTTGCCGACATTGTGGAACTAAGCTGGGTTCTATCGAGGCACACGCACTGAGTACGGAGCAGTTAGGTTTTAATCAACTTACTGATGAAGAGCGTCAAGAGATGATCGTTTATGATTCTGAGGGAGATATGCATGTGAGGGCGATATGTGAAGATTGTCATGAATCGCTGCAAAGAAACCCTGAATTATATGAAAGCGATTATATTATTCATTAGCGGGAGAGGGCTTTGGACAAAATCCAAAGCATTTTTCCGTTTGTTTTGTTTTAAAGATATGAAGATAGAGAATGAACCAGTTAATAAAGAGAGACCTTGGCTGAATATGCCGGGTTAAAAATACAAGGACTTGAAACGGTTTTCGCACGTTAAGAGAGGAGGGACAGATTGTGAATGGATTGCAAAACTTATTCTCCAAACAAGATGATGTTCATTCGTTAATAGCCGGCATTGATGAGGGACTTAAGGAACAAATAGTATCTGGTCTAACAGGTTCTTCGAGATCACTTCTGCTGGCGGCCGTATATGAAAAGACGAACAGGCCGATTTTATTAGTAACCCATAATTTATTGCAAGCACAAAAATTCCATGAGGATTTATCCAGTTTTATCCCAGAGGATGAACTATATATTTATCCCGCCAATGAGTTAATTGCTGCTGATTTGAGTGTAGCCAGTCCTGAATTAAGAGCCCAACGTGTAGAGGCATTGAATTTTTGGACGGAGGGAAAGAAAGGGATTGTCATTGCGCCTATTCCTGGGGTTCGCCGTGTGCTTCCTCCAAAGGATATTTGGAAGAGGCATCAGCTTACATTTAAACTAGGTGAAGAAATTGAACTTGACCCAACGCTTAATAAATTTATTGCAATGGGCTATAACCGGGCGGAAATGGTTGCCTCTCCAGGAGAATTCAGCATTCGGGGCGGTATCATCGATATATATCCGATTACGGAACCTAATCCAATGCGAATTGAGTTATTTGATACAGAAATAGATTCCATTAGAACCTTTTCTACGGAAGATCAGCGATCAATTGAGAAGCTCCAAAAAGTGACAATCGGTCCGGTTAGTGAGGCCTTGCTAGAAGAAAGGCACATTGAAAGAATTATATCGAAACTCGAAAGCGGATTAAGTAAAAGTTTGAAAAAGCTTAAAGATGAAAAAACAAAGGAACAATTGGTTCAAACGATCAGCTCTGAACTTGAACAGCTGAAAATGGGGAATAAGCCCGACCAAATCTTTAAATACTTAAGTTTAGCTTATGAGGAACCAGCTAGTTTAATAGACTATTTACCTGTAAATGGCTTAGTTTTCTTAGATGAAATCAGTAGAATCCAGGAAATCAATGATTCTTTGGAAAAGGAAGAGGCAGGATGGTATACCGACCTTTTAAGTCAAGGGCAGATTATCCATGATATTAAATTGGCTCATCCCATGCATGAATTAATTATGAAATCAAACAGGCCGTTTGTGTATCTTTCATTATTTTTAAGGCATGTACCGCATACAAATCCTCAGAATATCCTGAATTTTGCCAGTAAACAAATGCAAAATTTCCACGGACAGATGAACGTGTTTAAAACTGAACTGGAACGTTGGAAAAAAGGAAAGTATACAGTCGTTATACTAGGCCAGGATGATGAACGGGTGAAAAAGCTGCATTCGGTTTTAGAGGATTATGATATTGAAGCGGCAGAGCTTTTTGATGCGAACAGTATTCTTCCGGGGAAAGTACAGATTTTACGCGGCAGCCTTAACAGTGGCTTTGAATTACCTATGCAAAAATTTAGTATTATTACGGAAACGGAATTATTTAATAAGAAATCTAAAAAATCAATTCGCAGGCAGAAACTATCGAATGCGGAACGAATAAAGAGTTATTCCGAACTGAAAATCGGTGACCATGTCGTTCATGTTAACCATGGTATCGGGAAATATTTGGGGATTGAAACGCTAACCATCAATGGAGTTCATAAGGATTATCTACATATCCGGTATCAGGCGGATGACAAGCTGTATGTACCAGTTGACCAAATTGATCTTGTCCAAAAATATGTCGGTTCCGAAGGCAAGGAGCCGAAGCTTTACAAATTAGGCGGGACGGAATGGAAACGTGTTAAAAGCAAGGTTCAATCATCTGTTGAGAATATTGCGGATGATTTAATCAAGCTGTATGCAGAAAGGGAAGCGGCAAAGGGTTATGCCTTTTCACCTGATGGGGATATGCAGAGGGAATTTGAAACATCATTCGCCTATAACGAAACAGAAGATCAACTGCGTTCTATTGTAGAGATTAAAAAAGATATGGAACGTGAAAGGCCAATGGATCGTTTATTATGTGGTGATGTTGGTTATGGGAAGACAGAGGTAGCTATTCGCGCTGCTTTTAAAGCTATTATGGATGGCAAGCAGGTTGCTTTTCTCGTTCCAACTACTATCCTTGCCCAACAGCATTTTGAAACATTGAGAGAGCGTTTTCAGGACTATCCTATTTCGATTGGGCTTATGAGTCGTTTTCGGACGAAAAAGCAGCAAACGGAAACGATAAAGGGATTAAAAGCCGGAACGGTGGATATCGTTGTGGGTACGCACAGAATTTTATCCAAAGATATTGTGTATCGAGACTTAGGCTTGCTTATTATTGATGAAGAACAGCGGTTTGGCGTAACGCATAAGGAAAAAATCAAACGCTTAAAAACCAATGTCGATGTATTGACTTTGACAGCGACGCCAATTCCAAGGACTCTCCATATGTCCATGCTTGGCGTGCGGGATTTGTCTGTCATCGAAACACCTCCAGAGAACCGTTTCCCAATCCAAACGTATGTAATGGAGTATAATGGCTCGCTGTTAACAGAAGCAATTGAGCGAGAATTGGCAAGGGATGGTCAGGTTTATTTTCTCTATAATCGGGTAGAAGATATAGCAAGAAAAGCAGAAGAAATTTCCATGTTGGTGCCAGATGCCCGCGTCACATATGCACATGGGCAAATGTCTGAGCAGGAACTAGAAGCTGTTATGTTTGGATTTTTAGAAGGCGAATACGATGTTTTAGTAAGTACAACTATTATAGAGACCGGTGTGGATATTCCAAATGTCAATACACTTATTGTGAATGAAGCAGATAGAATGGGACTTTCCCAACTTTATCAGCTGCGTGGTCGTGTTGGGCGATCCAATCGGGTAGCATATGCATTCTTTACTTACAGAAAAGATAAAGTTTTGACGGAAGTAGCAGAAAAACGTCTCCAATCCATTAAGGAATTTACAGAATTGGGATCAGGGTTCAAAATTGCGATGCGTGATTTATCCATCAGGGGAGCTGGGAATATACTAGGTGCTCAACAACATGGCTTCATCGATTCAGTCGGTTTTGATTTGTACTCTCAAATGCTGAAAGAAGCTGTAGAGGCGAAACGTAATGATCAACCAGTTGAAGAAAAGTCTTCACTTGAAATTGACGTTGAAGTAGATGCGTATATCCCTGATGCCTACATAGCGGATGGACATCAGAAAATCGAAATGTATAAAAGATTCAGAGGCATTACTTCTCTAGAAGAAGTGGAAGAATTACAAGATGAAATGCTCGATCGATTCGGTGAATATCCTGATGAAGTCGCCTATTTATTTCTAATTGCTGAAATGAAGGTGTATGCTGAAAAAGCTGGAATTGAAAGCATTAAGCAATTGAAGCAGGAAATCAGCATTCTTCTCAGGGAAAAAGTAAGTAGCGGCGTAGATGGACAAAAGGTATTTGAGCTAGGATCAAAGTACGGCCGTATGGTTGGCTTTGGTATGGATGGCAATCGAATGAAGCTTGTTTTACACATTAAAGGTGTAGAACAAAGCAAGTGGTTAGACATCCTCTTTGAGATGGCTAAAGGCTTACAACATGTAAAAAAAGAAATTCAAGCAACAAAAAATTAAAGAAAATGATTGTCTTTTTGAAGTTGTCTGTTTTTAAGATGTTATGGTAAAAAGGTGTATCAAAAAGAAAAATTTTTTCAAAGTGCATAGAACTTACCATTAGAAAAATACTAAGTACAATAGCTGGTGTTGATTTTGCTACGAAAAGAGGATTTATCAAATCAATTAGAGGAAAGTGAGGCAACATTAGATGAAAGCAACTGGTATCGTTCGCCGAATTGATGATTTAGGAAGAGTTGTCATCCCGAAAGAAATTCGAAGGACTCTCCGCATTCGTGAAGGTGATCCATTAGAGATTTTTGTGGACAGAGATGGAGAAGTCATCTTAAAGAAATACTCTCCTATTAGTGAATTAGGCGATTTTGCAAGAGAATATGCAGAAGCACTTTATGATAGCCTTGGAAACCCAGTTATGATCTGTGACCGGGATACTTACATTGCAGTGGCAGGTGGATCTAAAAAAGAATACTTAAATAAAAGTGTTAGTGAACTAGTAGAAAAAATTATGGAAGAAAGAAATCCCGTTCTGGAATCTCCAAATGGACAGATTTCCTTCGTGGATTCGAATGATGAAGAGATTCAATCATATACAGCAGCTCCGATCATTGCGAGTGGTGACCCGATTGGTGCCGTCTTGATTTTCTCTAAAGAAGGAACATTAGGTGAAGTGGAACAGAAATCGGTTGAAACAGCAGCAAGTTTCCTAGCTAGACAAATGGAACAATAGGTTAGGACATGCCATTATATTTTTGGATGTAAAAAGGGCAGCAATCGCTGTCCTTTTTGTCTTTTAATAAAGACAAAAAAATATAGAGGAACATTTAAAGCGGGGAGGCCCAAGCCTCTTTGTGGAAATTGGAAAATCATTAACAGTATGGATAACCTATGAAAAACAACCACTCAATTATGCTATAATTACTACCACATATGAGTGAAAAGGGGAAAAAAAATGGCTGCAAAGCCTTACAAAACTTCAAAAGAACTTTTCAGGGGTGCGTTAATCCTAAGTGCAGCCGCGATTATCGTAAAGATTTTGAGTGCGGCCTATCGCATTCCTTATCAAAACATAGCTGGAGATATCGGGTTTTATATCTATCAGCAGGTATATCCGTTTTATGGGGTTGCTTTAACGCTCTCTACACTAGGCTTCCCGGTTGTCATATCTAAACTAATTGCAGAACGGGAGTCTTCTAAAAATAGTTTTGCGGTTAAAGATATTTTATTGACCTCGTTTGTCGTCTTATGTTCGTTAGGGATTATCATGTTTATTGCACTGTTCCTAGGGGCAGAATGGATTGCCGGGATGATGAAAGATCCTCAACTATCAGGTCTGCTGAGAATCATTGCTTTTTCCTATTTATTAATGCCGTTTTCTTCTGTTTTAAGGGGCTACTTCCAAGGAATAAACGACATGATTCCTACAGCAAGTTCGCAGGTCGCCGAACAATGTATCCGGGTTTTAACAATACTGGTGTTGTCTACTCTATTGGTGTATTGGGATTACTCTGATTATGATGTCGGTAAGGGAGCAGTCTTTGGTTCGATTACGGGTGGCATAACAGGACTGGTACTGCTTTTTGTTTTCGTTTTCTTAAGAGAAGAATGGAAGCTTTTTTCCCAAATGAAAATCAAACCGTCAATTTTCATCAGGATTTCCAAAGCTTTGATCTTTCAAGGTTTGGCTTTTTGCATCACGGGCCTTATTCTAATCTTGTTTCAGTTCGTTGATTCACTGCACCTGTATTCTCTATTAAGGGAAACGGGGATGGGAGAAATAGAAGCAAAAGAATGGAAAGGGGTTTATGACCGTGGACAGCCCTTACTACAGCTAGGGACAGTCGTGGCGAACTCTTTTGCATTGGCACTTGTACCAGTTATTGCTGGATTCGTTCAGAGGAGAAATAAACAGGAATTGCTTAATAAGATAAAATTAGCACTGCGTGTAAGTGCGACTATTGGAATGGCGGCCGCTATCGGGTTGGTAGTAACAATGAAACCGGTCAATTATATGCTGTTTACTGACGATAAGGGGACAATTACTTTAGCAATTTTCTCCTTATCGATATTATTTACATCGCTCATTATGGCGAAAGCGGCAGTTATTCAAAGTTTAGGGTATTCGATTGCCCCGGTGATCATTACGATTGTAGGGGTGTGCAGCAAATGGGCGTTGAACCTTGTTCTTGTGCCCCGTTACAAAATTGCAGGGGCAGCCTCAGCAACAGTACTTGCCTTTATAATCATGACTGTATTGTTTTATATAGTATTGAAAGTACATATAAAAAAACCTTTAATTGAAAAGAAGCAGCTGTTTATAATTTTAAAGAGTACGGTCTACATGGGTACATCAGTTCTGTTATTCAACACCGTATTTCAGGTGGTGTTGCCAGATGAAAGCCGACTGTTAGCTACAATTCAGGCATTGATTGGTGTGGGAATTGGTGCAGTTGTTTTTGTTATGGCAGTCATTCGGGCAGGTTTATTTAGTCAGGAAGAACTCTCCTTTATACCTGTAGGGTCAAAGCTTAAACGATTTATCATAACGAATAGGAGTAAATGAAATCATGAATGAGATTACTATAATAGGACTCGGGGCAGGCGATTTAGACCAGCTTCCATTTGGGATTTATAAAAAATTAACAAAGACAAAAGAATGCTTCGTCCGGACGATAGATCATCCGGTGATCAGAGATTTAACAATTGAAGGAATTAAGTTCACTGCTTTTGACAAGGTATATGAAAAACACGATCAATTTGAAGAGGTATACGAAGAAATTTCAGAAGCATTATTACAAGAAGCTGTAAATAGTTCTGTTCTGTACGCGGTTCCAGGGCATCCAATGGTTGCAGAAAAAACAGTCCAACTCTTGCTAGAGAAAGGTCCAGCTAGAGGTATTGCTATTAAGCTTGAGGGAGGACAAAGTTTTCTTGACCCGTTATTTCAGGCCGTTCAAATTGACCCAATTGAAGGATTTCAGCTTCTAGATGGAACTGCTCTTTCACCAGATGACCTGCATATTAGACAGCATATGATAATCGGGCAGGTGTATGACGCGTTCAGTGCTTCCAATGTGAAGTTGACTTTGATGGAAAAGCTTCCAGATGACTACGAGGTATATATCGTTACAGCGGCAGGCAGTAGCCAGGAAAAAGTAACAAAATGTGCACTTTATGAACTGGACCGCCAAATGGAGTTAAGTAACTTAACGAGTGTCTATGTGCCACCCGTTAAAGAAGATGCATTACAGTATCGTGAATTTTCTAAGTTGCGACAGATCATCGCGGAACTGAGGGGACCTGACGGATGTCCTTGGGATAAGAAACAAACTCATCAAAGCTTGAAGAAATATCTAATAGAAGAGGCATACGAACTTATTGATTCCATTGATGCCGAGGACGATGAGGGCATGATTGGTGAACTAGGGGACGTACTCCTTCAAGTGATGCTTCATGCGCAAATCGGAGAGGATGAGGGCATGTTCACAATAGATGATGTGATCGAAGGAATTACAGCAAAAATGGTTCGACGCCACCCTCATGTGTTTGGAGATATAGAAGTGACCGGTGAAGAAGATGTTGTAGTGAACTGGCAGAAAATCAAGGAAGAAGAAAAAGGAAGCGAGAAAAATGTTCCACAATCCATTCTAGATGGTATAGAAAAATCGCTGCCAAACTTACTTCGTGCTGAGGAGTATCAAAAAAGGGCTGCGAAGGTCGGATTTGACTGGGATGAGGTTTCTGAAGCGTGGAAAAAGGTTAAAGAAGAAGTGCAGGAACTTGAAGATGAGATACTGAACCCGAATCCGGATATCAACCGGATCAAATCCGAATTGGGAGACCTCTTTTTTGCGATTGTCAACATTTCGCGCTATTATGACATACAAGCAGAAGAAGCTGTCTATAAAGCAAACCAGAAGTTTCACCAGCGTTTTACATATATCGAAGAGCGTATTCAAAGGGAAGACAAGAAGTTTTCTGATTATACATTAGAAGAACTGGATTCATATTGGGATGAGGCAAAAGCTAAAGGACTTTAATTAAAGGAGAGAATTGTATGTCGATGAGATTAGATAAATTCTTAAAAGTATCAAGGTTGATTAAGCGTCGAACTCTTGCTAAAGAAGTAGCGGATAAAGGGAGAATTACAATTAACGGCCAACAGGCTAAAGCAAGCTCGAATGTAAAAGATGGTGATGAATTAACCGTACGTTTTGGTCAAAAGCTAGTCACGGTACGCGTTGACAAAATTCAAGAAACGACGAAAAAAGAAGCTGCTGCCGATATGTATACAATCGTAAAAGAAGAAAAGCTAGCAGAGGAGTAAGGACGGGCTTTGTTCTAATTTCCCTCTTACGGACATACACTTGTACAAAATCAGTGGTACTGTGAGGGATGAAAAATGAGCCAATATATTGATCCGAATGCTGGTTACACAAAGGGAACAATCCAAGAGCATGATGTAACGATGAAAGGCCGCCGTTTATTGGATATTACCGGAGTAAAACAAGTGGAAAGCTTTGATAATGAAGAATTTTTGCTTGAAACGTCAATGGGCTTCTTATCTATACGTGGTCAGAACTTGCAAATGAAGAATTTAGACGTAGATAAAGGGATTGTTTCAATCAAGGGGAAGATTTTTGACCTTGTATATTTAGATGAGCAATCCGGGGAGAAAGCTAAAGGCTTCTTTGGCAAGCTGTTCAAATGACCTTAACGATCCAATTTTATACGTTGCTTGCGATGATAGGCATGGGCAGTTGTTTTGGAGCTGCCCTCGATACGTATAACCGGTTCCTGAAGCGTTCAGTAAGGAAGAGGTGGATTGTCTTCCTCCATGATTTTCTTTTCTGGATTATTCAGGGTCTCCTTATTTTTTATGTTTTGTTTTTAGTGAATGAAGGAGAGTTTCGCCTATATTTATTTTTGGCCTTATTATGCGGTTTTTCAGCATATCAAGCACTTTTTAAAGGAGTCTATCAACGCTTTTTAGAGTTTTTGATTTTACTGGTAATAAAGGTGGTCAGATTTTTAACTAAATCGGTTCAAATGCTGATATTTCTTCCGATAAAATGGGTAATAGTTACTGCAATTTCCATCATCATAGGTATGGGCAGATTTGTTTTAGTCCTTTTAAAATGGATAGGGAAAATAATTCTCTTTATTTTAAATGTTTTTTGGAAACCTTTAAAATGGATACTAATAAGGATATGGAATTTATTGCCGGTTTTTGTTACAAAAAACGTCGGGAAGTTTTATAATAAAGGAAAAGGGATTTTATTGAAAATAAAGAATTCTATAGTTAGCATGGTAATTAGATGGAGAACTAAAAAGAAATGAGGAGTGATAAAACATGAGTAGCCTTCGGAAGAGGAAAGTGGCAAAAATAGAAAATCCCTACGTCGCTCTACAAGAGAAAAAAGTACAAACTGTTGAAAAAAAGAAGCGTGGTCTTATGCGTAGATTAACACTGTATTCAGTTTTCGCCGCTATCTTTTTGATTTTGGCTGTTTCCACCCTCATTACGCAAAATGTTGCACTAGATGAAAAAGTACAGCAGAAAGAAAAATTAGAAGTAAAGTTAGCTAAATTGGAAAAAGGTGAAACCCTTCTTAAAGAAGAAATTGTAAAACTCAATGATGATGACTATATTGCTAAAATAGCAAGACGAGATTATTTCTTATCGGACAATGGTGAAATCATTTTTAATCTTCCAAAAGCAAAGGAAGATAGTGACTAATATTGACACTGTTTTTTTACTTTCGTTATAATATAGTGTGAAGAGATTTTTAACATTTCTAAGGAGGAACATTTTTTTTATGTCAATCGAAGTAGGCAGCAAGTTACAAGGTAAAGTAACAGGCATAACTAATTTTGGTGCATTTGTAGAGCTCCCTCAAGGTTCAACAGGTCTTGTCCATATCAGTGAAGTAGCAGATAACTATGTCAAAGATATTAATGATCACTTAAAAGTGGGCGATACAGTTGAAGTGAAAGTCATCAATGTGAAAGATGGCAAAATTGGCTTGTCCATTAAAAAAGCAATAGACCGTCCTGAAGGCGAGCAAAAACCTGCATACACACCACGTCCGCGCCAAGGAAGAGGGAACGACAACCGTTCCAAAGACTTCCGCTCAAAAGGTAGTAGTTTCCAACCCAAGGAAAACTTTGAGCAAAAAATGGCTAAATTCTTAAAAGATAGCGAAGACCGCTTAACAACCCTTAAACGTAGCACCGAAACAAAACGGGGAGGTCGAGGAGGAAGACGCGGATAAAACTGCTGCTGAAAATAATAGATTAGCAACTTTTCCTGTGAAATTATTCATAGTGTAGATAAAGGCAAGCTTGCTGGCTTGTCTTCTTTTATATATATAAAGGTGTTTCTCTTATTAGATTCGCCTTCAATACCAATAAAAAAAGCACCTCATGTACACTTTCTCGATTGAGTGTGCTGAGGCGCTTTTTTTATATGTGATGACCCGTACGGGATTCGAACCCGTGTTACCGCCGTGAAAGGGCGGTGTCTTAACCGCTTGACCAACGGGCCAAAATTAATATTAAAAGATAGCGGCAGAGGGGATCGAACCCCCGACCTCACGGGTATGAACCGTACGCTCTAGCCAGCTGAGCTACGCCGCCATAATGGTAAGTGCTACTGAAGCACAAGTTATATCTTACATTCGTGAGGAAAGATTGTCAACAAAAAAAAGAAAGATTGTCGGTTTCCATTTTTTAAAGATATATTCGTGTTATTTTCCACAAAAATAACCTAAAAACTTTGCTTTTCCTTTAAAAAAAAAGAACGCCTGTTTCTGTATTTTAAAAAAAGGTATAAAAACCTGTATACAAATGATTGTTCAAGGAGAATTTCGTCGAACGTTTTTCATTTGCGCTTTTAAAATTCTGACAAAAAAATGGTTAAGCCCTCTATATAATAAAAATCACTAATATGAATGGGGTGTTGAAATGGAAAAAGTAGAAAGACCTATGATGGAACCTCTTGGGGATGTTCAGTTAAAAGAAGCAAAGGAGGGAGCCATCAATTGGATCCAACAGCTGCAAACGAAAACAGATGATATCTTTATAAAGAAAGGTATCTCTTTAGCCATTATCGGTTTTTTATTAGGACGAGCATTAATTCTTTCGCAGTTAGCACCATTTGGGCTTCCGTTTTTCGCAGCCGTTTTTCTCATGAGACGTGACCGAGCTCCACTCGCACTGTTTGGCTTAATCGCTGGGGGGCTCACCGTTCACTATTCTAATAGTTTAGTCATCTTTACATCGGCGTTCCTGCTTCTCTTATTTCATAAAATCAAGAAGCCGGCCGTAGAAGGGCAATTTAAGACGATGTCGATGTACGTCTTTGCTTCACTCTTCCTGGTAAACCTGGCCGAGCAATATCTTGTGTTTCGAACGATTCAGCTGTACGACCTGATGATGATAGGAGTAGAGGCGGGGCTCGCCATGATTTTAACTTTAATTTTCATACAGTCCATCCCGCTGCTATCAATACGGACAAAGTCACAATCTTTAAAGACAGAAGAGATCGTCAGCATTATCATTCTACTCGCGTCGGTGATGACCGGAACAATTGGGTGGATGATATATGACCTGTCACTCGATCATATATTTTCACGGTACCTTGTCCTCCTATTCGGGCTGGCGGGAGGGGCCGCCATAGGCTCCACTGTAGGTGTCGTTACCGGATTAATATTCAGCTTAGCGAGTATAGCCAGCCTTTATCAAATGAGCCTCCTCGCTTTTTCAGGCCTGCTCGGTGGTTTGTTGAAGGAGGGTAGGAAGATAGGGGTTGCGGCAGGCCTGTTAATTGCTACGTTACTAATTGGTCTATACGGAGAGGGAACTAATAATATTATGGTTACCCTCTATGAATCACTTATAGCTGTGGTGTTATTTATTTTAACACCATCTTCCATAATCAATAAAATAGCAAAGCATATACCCGGGACCGTAGAGAACTCGGATGAACAGCAACAGTATGCCCGGAAAGTGAGGGACGTTACCGCCCAAAGAGTGGAACAATTCTCTCATGTATTTGAGGCGCTCTCAAATAGCTTTTCCCAAATAGATGAACGAGGAAGATTGGAGGAAGATGAGAAAGAGTTCGATTATTTTTTAAGTAATGTAACTGAAAAAACGTGCCAAATCTGCTTTAAAAAGGAACAATGCTGGGCTAAAAACTTTAATACAACCTATGACGGTATGCAGGAAATTATGCTTCAATTAAGTGAAAATAATGGACAGCTCCCCCAAAAAACTTCAAAAGAATGGGGGAAATACTGTAGTCGTGGGCCGCAGGTCATTGGGGCAATTTCTCAGGAACTTACTTACTTTGAAGCAAACCAAAAGTTAAAAAGGCAGGTGAAAGAAAGCAGGAAGCTAGTGGCGGACCAACTACGTGGAGTTTCTGCAGTGATGGATGATTTCGCGAAAGAAATTCAAAGGGAAAGGAAGAATCATCATTTACACGAGGAATCCATTATGGAGGCCATTCAGGATTTTGGCCTGCATATCGGTTATGTGGAAATATACAGCCTTGAACAGGGAGGTGTTGATATAGAGATGAGTGTCCCATACTGCCAAGGCAGAGGGGAATGTGAGAAGTTGATTGCACCTATGCTTTCAGACATTTTAGGAGAAACGATTGTTGTACATTCCGAAGAGTGTGCAACTTATCCAAACGGGCAATGTGAGGTGATATTTAGGTCAGCAAAAAAATTCACGGTCGAAACGGGTGTGGCTCATGCTGCCAAGGGGGGAGGGCTTGTTTCAGGAGATAGTTATACGACCATGGAAATTGGTTGCGGCAAATTTGCAATAGCCATTAGTGATGGGATGGGTAATGGGGAAAGGGCCCATTTTGAAAGCACCGAGACTTTGAAGCTGCTACAAAAATTTTTACAATCGGGAATAGAAGAAAAAATAGCCATTAAATCCGTAAACTCCGTATTATCCCTTCGCACGACCGATGAAATATTTTCAACTCTTGATCTGGCAATGATTGACCTTCAGGATGCAAAGGCTAAGTTTTTAAAAATATGTTCGATACCAAGTTTCATTAAAAGGGGGGATAAAATCATTAAAATTGAATCAAGTAACCTGCCGATGGGTATCATCCAGGATTTCGATGTTGATGTCGTATCCGAGGAGCTAAAGGCAGGGGATATTTTAATAATGATGAGTGATGGGGTATTCGATGGTCCCTCTCATGTGGAAAATATCGAGTTCTGGCTTAAACGAAAAATCAAGGAAATGGAGACAGATGACCCACAGGAAATATCTGATTTAATATTAGAAGAGGTCATTCGAACAAAAGGGATCATAGATGATGATATGACAGTGGTAACCTCAAAAATTAAACATAATACACCGAAATGGGCATCCATCCCCGTTTCACCAAAACGGAAAAAGGCTCAGTAACGAGAAATCTTTCCATAAATTAAGATAAGGAGGTCGTCTACAAACGAGGTGTTATGTTGGCAGCTATGTAAAGAAATAGTTGGTTAACTCCATGGATCCCCTGCCAAAGTGTATAAGAAATGTGACTTGGTAGTGTGTGTTTTTTGTGTATAAATTATCCCCTTTTAGTCAATTATGGTAATAGATTGAATGGAAGGGAGAGCCAAACATGAAAGCAGGAACATTAAGACAGGTTTTGCTTATTACCGACGGCTGTTCAAATCATGGTGAGGAGCCGGCTGCTATGGCTGCTTTAGCACGGGAGCAAGGCATAACCATCAATGTCATAGGTGTCATGGAAAATGATGTGATAGATGAAAAGGGACTTAAAGAAATTGAGAAGATTGCTGGTTCCGGGGGTGGTGTAAGCCAAATTGTCTATGCACAGCAGTTGTCACAAACCGTCCAAATGGTTACCCAAAAGGCAATGACTCAAACCATACAGGGAGTTATTAATCGTGAACTTCAACAAATATTAGGTGATTCAAGAACAATGGAAGATCTCCCTCCGGATAAACGAGGAGAAGTGATGGAGGTGGTTGATGAGCTTGGGGAAACTAGCAAGCTTGAAGTGCTAATTCTTGTCGATACAAGTGCGAGTATGAAACATAAGCTGCCAACTGTAAAAGAATCCTTATTAGATCTTTCCCTAAGTATGAATGCAAGAATGGGTGACAGCCGATTTTCCGTATTCGTATTTCCTGGGAAAAGAAATGATGTGGAAAAGTTGCTTGATTGGACCCCGAACCTTGAAGCTTTGACGGCAACTTTCCCTAAGCTTAGTACAGGTGGGCTCACTCCAACAGGGCCAGCAATTCGTGAAGCTTTATCTTATTTTAATAAAAAACGTTCATTGAGGGGATTGTTATCACATGATGATGAACAATACTTTGAGGAATCAATGTAAACTCCTTCCTGGCAGCTTAATCACTGGAAAGTGGAATAAAAACCGGTACAAAATTATCAAGGAATTGGGGTGTGGCGCTAACGGGATTGTCTATTTGGTGGAAAGTGAAAATCGTCATTATGCGCTTAAGCTCAGTGATAATGGGACGTCTATTATTTCAGAGATGAATATCCTAAAATCCTTTTCCAAGGTCCAGGGGTCTACCCTTGGACCTTCCTTTTTGGAAGCGGACGACTTTATGGAAACAGGAAAGCAGCTACCTTTTTATGTTATGGAATATATCCATGGGCACGATTTTTTGCGTTTTATTGAAAAAAAAGGATCATCGTGGATTGGTGTCTTAATGCTTCAGTTATTAACTAGTTTGTCAGCTTTGCATACAAATGGCTGGGTATTCGGTGATTTAAAACCTGAGAATTTAATAGTGACCTCTCCAGCCTACAAAGTCCGATGTGTAGATGTTGGTGGGACAACCTTGATTGGTAGATCTGTTAAAGAGTTCACCGAGTTCTTCGACAGAGGTTATTGGGGACTTGGGTCAAGAAAGGCTGATCCACAATATGATTTGTTCGCGGTAGCGATGATAATCATCAATTCTGCCTATCCTGCACGTTTTCACAAGAAAGGGGAGGGGTATCGGCAGCTTATCGACTTGATTAAGCAGAAAAAGGAATTACACCCATATAGAAAGATGCTAGATAAAGCACTACTCGGGAAGTATGATTCAGCATTACAAATGCGGGAGGACCTAGTTACTATGCTAAGTAATCAAAATCATTTAAAGAAAAAGCCCTCGAGTCAAGCTGCGACAAGGCAAGCTACAACGAGACAAGCAAGAAGGTCTCAGAGTCATTCTAAAAAAATGAAGGGAGGTTTTTTTGAAACCTTTTTGCTGGTTGCCATAATATCGATACTCTATGTTCTTTACATATATGAACAGTTGTTATGATATAGTTAAATACGTTACCAACATGGAATATTTGAAACCATTTCATGTTTGAATCGTATAAAATAATACCTGTCCATAAAAGAAGGAAGATTGTATGTTAAAGGAAAAAGTTCTTAAGACCATTTATAGAAACGAATTAATTCAGGAAAAGTCGAAGTTGCTTGTAGGTGTTTCTGGGGGTCCTGACTCATTGGTTCTTCTCCATTTTCTAAAGCAAGTTCAACCTCTTTTTCATTACGAGTTAACTGTAGCGAGTGTTGACCATATGTTCCGTGGCGAGGAATCCTACGAAGATTATAAGTATGTCGAACAAATATGTGAACAGTGGGGCATCGTTTTTGAAGGTAGAAGGATCGACGTACCAGCCTATATAGAACAGACAGGAGAAAGCTCCCAATTAACTTCAAGAAAGTTACGTTTTGCTTTCTATGAAGAAATGATGGCTAAACACCAAACCTCCACTCTTGTTTTAGGGCATCATGGAGATGATCAAATTGAAACGGTGCTCATGCGTTTAACAAGAGGGGCGACAGGTAAGGCCAGAGCGGGCATTCCTCTAAAGAGACCTTTTCATACCGGTTATCTAATAAGGCCCTTTCTTGAACTTACCAAAGACGAAATAATTGAATATGCGGGTATTCATAAACTTGAGCCAAGGTATGACCCGAGCAACGAAAAAGATGACTATGTAAGAAACCGTTTTAGACATGAAGTTCTTCCATTTTTAAAGAAAGAAAATAGAAAGGTTCACGATCATTTTCAACGCTTTAGTGAAGAACTTTATGAAGATGAAGAGTTTTTTCTGAACCTTGTCTCAAGCAAAATGCCTGAGGTTTGGGCTCAACAGGAAAAAGATTATGCAGTAATTCAGATTGATAGGGTTCTGGCGATGCCTAAACCTTTACAAAGAAGAGCGATTCAACTAATATTAAACTATCTTTATTTGGAGAGACCTTCATCGCTTTCAGCATTACATATTGACCAACTTTTAGCTTTGTTTTTAAATCCTCAACCATCTGCAGAATTGCATCTTCCGGAGGGCCTTATTGCGGAAAAATCATATAAAACTTGTACCTTTAGATTTTTTCGGCAAGAAAGCCAAAAATATTCCCTTAAATTACAAATTCCCGGTGAGACTATTCTTCCGAATGGATATAAGATTAAAGCGCACTATATAAAAGAAGAAATTCCCGTTCTTAGAGGAAACTATTCTTTTATTCTTCCCGAATCCGCGGTTCAGTTTCCGCTTACAGTCCGAACTAGGAATGAAGGCGAACGGATGGCAGTTAAGGGATTGGGTGGAAGTAAAAAGTTGAAGGAGATTTTTATTAATGAAAAAATCCCGTTGCTAGAAAGAAATGTATGGCCGGTTATCGTCGATCAGGCAGGAACGGTTATTTGGCTTCCTGGCTTGAAAAAATCGAATGTTGAACCGGATATAATTTCTGATGAAACATCTTTAATCTACTTAGAATATAAAAAAGCTTAATTCTTCATGGGGGGCAATTAATTACAATGACCATGCAAAATGACATTGAAAAAGTTTTAATAACTGAGGAAGAACTTCAAAAAAAAATCAGGGAACTTGGAGCACAGCTTGAAGCTGATTACCAAGGTAAGTTTCCGTTGGCTATCGGTGTGCTAAAAGGCGCCATGCCATTTATGTCAGATTTACTAAAACGTGTGGATACACACCTTGAAATGGACTTCATGGATGTTTCAAGCTACGGCAACTCCACTGTATCTTCTGGTGAAGTGAAAATCATTAAAGATCTTGATACATCAGTAGAAGGCCGTGATATTTTAATTATTGAAGACATTATCGACAGCGGTTTGACCCTGAGCTACCTTGCTGAACTTTTCCGTTATAGAAAAGCAAAATCAATTAAAATCGTTACCTTATTAGATAAACCAACAGGCAGGAAAGCAGATATTACTCCGGACTATTTTGGATTTATCGTACCAGACGCATTTGTTGTCGGATACGGTCTTGATTTTGCAGAAAAATATCGTAATCTCCCGTATATTGGCATATTAAAGCCTGAAATTTACTCGAATTAATAGTACCTGTTTGAAAGAGAAGACCAGATAAAAACAGCGGTGTTAAATTATTGTAATTCATTAATTTTATATGATAGTATTTACTATAGTTTGTTTACCCGTGGGAGGAGGTAAGGGATGAATCGGATCTTCCGTAATACCATATTTTATTTACTGATCTTTTTGGTCATCATTGGGATTGTAAGCATCTTTAATAATAACAATGAACCAACACAGAAAATGACCCAAGATGAATTCTATAAGCATTTGGAGAGTGGGGACGTTACATCACTAACGATGCAGCCCGAAAGCAGTGTGTTTGAAATCACAGGGAAGCTCAAAGGTTATGAGGAAAACAAATACTTTGTGACGTACGTGCCTTTCAGTGAATATTCGCAGAGTCGAATTAATGATGCCGTAACTAAGTTAGGTAAAGACATCATCACTGTTGAACCTCCAGAAAAGACAAGTGGCTGGGTGACATTTTTCACTTCCATTATTCCATTTGTAATCATTTTTATCCTCTTCTTCTTTTTACTTAACCAAGCTCAAGGTGGCGGCGGTGGTCGCGTCATGAACTTCGGGAAAAGTAAGGCGAAATTGTATAATGATGATAAGAAAAAAGTACGCTTCAATGATGTTGCTGGAGCGGACGAAGAAAAGCAGGAACTTGTAGAGGTCGTTGAATTTTTAAAAGATCCTCGCAAATATGCCGAGCTCGGTGCCCGTATTCCAAAAGGAGTACTTTTAGTGGGACCTCCTGGTACAGGTAAAACTTTACTTGCCCGGGCAGTAGCTGGTGAAGCCGGTACTCCTTTCTTCTCAATCAGTGGTTCTGATTTTGTTGAAATGTTTGTAGGGGTCGGTGCATCACGTGTTCGTGATTTGTTTGAAAATGCTAAGAAAAATGCACCATGTATCATCTTTATTGATGAAATTGATGCAGTAGGACGTCAACGTGGCGCTGGTCTTGGTGGCGGACACGATGAACGTGAACAAACGCTAAACCAATTACTTGTAGAAATGGACGGTTTCGGTGGAAATGAAGGTATCATTATTATCGCCGCGACAAACCGAGCTGATGTATTAGATCCGGCACTATTGCGCCCTGGACGTTTTGACCGTCAAATTACGGTTGGCCGCCCGGATGTTAAAGGCCGTGAAGAAGTACTGAAGGTCCATGCACGTAACAAGCCTTTAGCGGAGACTGTTGATTTAAAAGCAATAGCTCAGCGTACACCTGGATTTTCTGGTGCCGATCTTGAAAACTTACTAAATGAAGCAGCTCTTGTAGCAGCACGTCAAGATAAGAAGAAGATCGACATGTCCGATTTGGATGAAGCCTCGGATCGCGTTATTGCCGGACCTGCTAAGAAAAACCGTGTTATTTCTAAAAAAGAACGGAATATTGTAGCATGGCATGAAGCAGGCCATACTATTATCGGATTGGTTCTTGATGATGCCGAAGTGGTTCATAAAGTTACGATTGTCCCTCGTGGTCAAGCTGGTGGATATGCAGTAATGCTTCCGAAAGAAGATCGTTTCTTCATGACGGAGCCTGAACTAAAAGATAAGATTGTTGGCCTTTTAGGTGGCCGGGTTTCCGAAGAAGTTACATTCGGTGAAGTGAGTACCGGAGCTCATAATGACTTCCAACGTGCAACAGGCATAGCCCGTAGCATGGTTATGGAATATGGTATGAGTAAGCTTGGACCTCTTCAATTCGGTAATTCACAAGGTCAGGTCTTCTTAGGCCGCGATTTCAATAATGATCAAAATTATTCAGATGCAATAGCATATGAAATTGATCTTGAAATTCAACGTATCATTAGAGAAGCATACGAAAGATGTAAGAAAATTCTTACTGAAAATCGTGAAAAACTTGATTTGGTTGCCAAAACCTTGCTTGAAGTAGAAACACTTGATGCTGAACAAATCAAAGGTTTATTCCATAACGGTAAATTGCCAGAACGGGATTATACCGCGCTAAATGGGAATTTAACTACTGATGAGAATGTCAAGGTAAACATCAATACGAAGAAGGAAGAAAAAGAAGCTCTTTTAGATCCATTGGATAAGAGAGGACCTGAGGACCTTGAAGTAACGGAGGAAGGATTGAATACTCCTCCAATCAAAGAAGGAACACCTCAAGATCAGCCGCTTTCCTTCCCGAACGAAGATGACAATAAAAAGTCTTAAGTTGACTAATTCAAAAGGGTATTTCCGCCTCGGAAATACCCTTTTCTTAACCCTTAAATAAATATGTGGGGCTAAGAAAAATCTGATTGGATTTTTTTACCTCTCGAAAAGTTTGACTAATAGCGTGGGAAATAACAGTGTGGTATGATGTGGGAGAATAATTTACCGGAGTGATGATTACGATGATTTTTGTATTGGATGTTGGGAATACGAATACTGTATTGGGCGTATACGATGAAGATATTTTAAAATATCATTGGCGAATTGAGACGAGCCGTAATAAGACAGAAGATGAGTATGGAATGGTCATAAAGTCTTTGCTACAACATGAAGGTCTTTCGTTTGATCAATTCGATGGCATCATCATTTCTTCAGTTGTACCGCCAATTATGTTTGCACTTGAACGCATGTGTAAAAAATACTTTGGTATAAAACCGCTTATAGTGGGACCTGGAATAAAAACTGGATTGAATATTAAATACGAAAATCCCCGTGAGGTGGGAGCAGACCGAATTGTTAATGCTGTTGCAGGCATTCAGGAATATGGAAGCCCTCTCATTATCGTGGATTTTGGCACGGCAACGACATATTGCTATATAAATGAGGATAAACAATACATGGGTGGAGCCATTGCCCCGGGTATTAACATTTCTACAGAAGCACTTTATTCAAAAGCAGCCAAGCTTCCAAGAATAGAAATTAATCGTCCTGATGGGGTTATTGGGAAAAATACAGTATCCGCTATGCAGGCAGGCATTTTGTATGGGTATGTCGGGCAGGTAGAAGGAATCGTAAATCGAATTAAAGCACAAAGTAATCTAGAGCCAACGGTAATAGCTACTGGCGGACTAGCGACCTTAATTGCTAATGAGTCTACTGTGATTGACGTTGTTGAACCATTTTTGACCTTAAAAGGATTGCAGCTGATTTATAAACGTAATCGTGAGCAAGTGAAGAAATAAAGAAGGAATCACAGCATGGAAGGAGCACAACAAATGAAGGATTATCTAATAAAGGCGTTAGGCTATGAAGGACAGGTTCGGGCATATGCTGTTTCAACAACGGATACCGTAGGAGAAGCTCAGCGACGCCATTATACATGGCCTACTGCTTCCGCAGCCCTTGGGCGTGCAATGACGGCAGGCGTGATGATGGGCGGCATGTTAAAAGGTGAAGAAAAGCTGACGATTAAAATCGAAGGCGGAGGTCCAATTGGATCAATTCTTGTCGACAGTAACGCTAAGGGCGAAGTGCGGGGATATGTGACAAATCCTCAAACCCACTTTGACCTGAATAAACAAGGAAAGTTAGATGTCAGTAGAGCGGTTGGTACTGATGGATTGTTGACAGTTGTGAAAGATATTGGTCTGCGTGATCACTTTTCAGGACAAGTACCGCTTGTATCGGGAGAATTAGGAGAAGATTTCACTTATTATTTTGTAACTTCCGAACAGGTGCCTTCTTCAGTGGGGGTTGGGGTTCTGGTGAATCCGGATAATTCGATACTTGCAGCAGGTGGATTTATCATTCAACTAATGCCTGGTACATCCGATGACACGATTTCTAAAATCGAGAGTCGACTAAGCACGATAACTCCTGTCTCTAAAATGATTCAAAATGGCCTGACTCCAGAGGAAATCCTAACGGAGATTTTAGGTGAGGGTAATGTGAAAATCTTAGAAAAAATGGATGTCGAGTTCTCCTGTCAATGTTCAAGGGAGAGAATTGCCAATGCATTGATTAGTCTTGGACAAAATGAGATTCGGGATATTATTGAGACAGAGGGACATGCAGAGGCACAATGCCATTTTTGTAATGAGACCTACCAGTTCTCGAAAGAAGACCTTGAGGAATTAGAAGCAGAAACCAAAAAATAATTGACGGGGGAAAAGGGTTTTGCCTAAACAAAAGCTTCGGGCAATTATTGCCGGCCTTGCCTTGTTGAACCTATTGACTATCGTTATCTTTGTTATAAAACCATTAATCATCTCAAAATCCGTTATTGGGGAAGAAACGGTTGCAAAGATTGGATCTACAGATATTTCCCGGGAAGCATGGATTAATGAACTCGAAAAGAGATACGGGGAAGATGTTCTTGAGGAAATGGTCGATAAAGAGGTAGTGAAACAAGCTGCAGAAAAATACAAAGTGAAAACTTCGGATGAAGAGGTTGATCGGGAACTTAAAATGATGAAAACGATGTATGGAACCGCCGGCCAGACTCTTAATAAAAGTACAGATCAATTGAGGCAGGAAATTCAATCGAGTCTCCTGCTTGAGAAGTTGCTTACCAAGGACGTTTCGGTTTCCGAAACGGCGATGCAGAAATATTATGATGACAATAAGGATATATACCGAATCCCTACTACGTATCATATTTCTCATATTACCTCGTCTACAAAAAAGCAAGCAGATCAAATCATTAATGAGTTGGAGAAAGGCGTTTCGTTTGCTGTTTTAGCAATGGAAAAGTCCCTTGATGAATTTACTGCCAATCAAGGGGGCGACTTGGGATATATATCGCAAGATAACGAGCAAGTTTCTAAGGAATACATTACAGCTGCAGAGAAATTAAAGGTAAATAAGTGGAGTGGTCCTGTAGAAACAGATGAAGGGTGGGCTGTTCTCTATTTGCATGAAAAAATAGAGGGCAATCAATATACGTATGATGAAGTTAAAGACCAAATTCACCGCCAAATAGCTCTTGAACAGATTCAGTCACCGGTTTCCGGAAAGATTTTTTGGGACGAATTAGATGTAGAATGGTTTTATGGATTGAAAGAACAGAAATAGGTCAATAGTTGTGAAAGAAAATTTAGAATATAGTAGATAATCATTGACAATGAACTATTAAAACTGGTAACTTTAAATTAATAAAACCAATAAACATACTCGGTATTGGGATGATAAGGAGTGGAGAACATGGCACGTATAGCTAATTCTGTAATAGATTTGATTGGACAAACACCTATTGTAAAATTAAACAAGCTTCAAAGTGAAAACAGTGCAGATATTTATTTGAAACTTGAGTATTTTAACCCGGGCAGTAGTGTAAAAGACCGAATCGCTCTTGCGATGATTGAAGCGGCAGAAAAAAGCGGAGACCTTAAACAAGGTGATACGATCATTGAACCTACAAGCGGAAACACTGGAATAGGGCTTGCAATGGTAGCTGCAGCAAAAGGATATAAATCTATCCTTGTTATGCCAGAAACAATGAGCTTGGAACGTCGTAACTTGCTTCGTGCTTATGGAGCAGAGTTAGTTCTTACACCTGGACCAGAAGGAATGAAAGGCGCAATTGCTAAGGCAACGGAGCTATCTAAAGAAAAAGGATACTTTATTCCACAGCAATTCGAAAACAAAGCAAATCCTGAAGTGCACCGTAACACTACTGGTCCTGAAATTGTAGAAGCTTTTGGTGACGATGGTCTGGATGCATTTATTGCAGGAATCGGTACTGGCGGAACAATTACAGGTGCGGGAGAAGTGCTACGTGAAAAATACCCTGACATTAAAATCTACGCTGTTGAGCCTGCAGATTCTCCTGTATTATCTGGCGGGAAACCAGGGCCACATAAAATTCAAGGAATCGGCGCAGGCTTCATCCCAAGTATTTTAAATACTGATCTTTACGATGAAATCATACAAGTTGATACAGAGGAATCGTTTGATTACGCACGTCGTGCAGCCAAAGAAGAAGGGATCCTTGGTGGAATTTCTTCTGGTGGTGCCATCGCTGCGGCTATTAAAGTAGCTGATAAACTTGGAAAAGGCAAAAAGGTACTTGCTATCATACCAAGTAATGGTGAACGTTACTTAAGTACACCGTTATATAACTTTGAGTAAGATTAACCATTAAACGAGAAGCAAAGTTCCTATAGGGGCTTTGCTTTTCTTTTTTGTAGTAAAGACTAACAGATTTTTTCTATTCTCTAAGGTGCTTGCACTTTACCTATGTAAATAGGTAAACTCGTATATATAGATTTTTTTGGTGAAGGAGAACGCTGGATGTCATTATCTGATACTTTAAAGATTACATGTGGTTCATTTGAATTGGATTACAGCAAGAAGACCTTAATTATGGGGATTTTAAATGTTACGCCAGATTCCTTTTCGGATGGCGGGAAATATAACCGGGTAGATGCTGCTTTGAAGCATGCTGAACAGATGGTTAAGGACGGAGCTGATGTTTTGGACATTGGCGGAGAGTCCACCCGTCCTAATTATGAGCGGATTTCGGATGAGGAAGAGATAGAGAGAGTAGCCCCTATCATTGAGGCTATCTCCCGTAATATTCAAGTTCCAATCTCAATCGATACATATAAGTCTAGGGTTGCAGAGGAAGCAGTAAAAGCAGGAGCGCATATATTAAATGATATTTGGGGGGCAAAGGCTGATACCATGATGGCAAGTGTTGCAGCAAAGTATCAGGTGCCGATTATTTTAATGCATAACCGGGACAAAATGGATTATCGTCATTTTGTCCGGGATGTCCTTCAAGATTTGTTTGAAAGCATCACGATTGTAAAGAAAGCGGGAGTTCAGGATGAAAATATCATTCTCGACCCCGGCATAGGGTTTGCGAAAGACTTAAAGTTAAATTTGGAAATGATGAGGAATCTTGATAAGCTGGTATCATTAGGTTACCCTGTGCTTCTTGCGACATCAAGAAAGTCCATGATTGGACATGTTCTCGATTTGCCGCCTAGTGAGCGAGTGGAAGGTACGGCTGCCACAATCTGTAATGGAATTCAACAAGGCTGTCAAATGGTACGTGTTCATGACGTTAAGGAAATGGCACGCACCGCTAAGATGATGGATGCTCTTTTAGGAAAAGGTGGTTTCAATGGATAAAATTTTTGTGAATAAAATGGAGTTTTATGGTTATCATGGTGTGTTTCCGGAAGAAACGAAGCTTGGGCAGCGGTTTAAAGTGGATTTGATTGTAGAGGCCGATTTAGCCAAGGCGGGGAAGAGTGATGAACTAGAGGACTCAATAAATTATGGAGAGTTATATGAAGTTTGTAAAGGCGTTGTTGAAGGGAAGCCGTTTAAGTTAGTGGAAGCCGTTGCCGAAGAGATTGCCTCAGAATTACTTAATAAGTTTTCTTCAATTGAGAAGTGCACCGTGAAAGTCTATAAACCAGATCCACCTATAGCAGGGCACTATGAATCGGTTGCTGTAGAAATTGTAAGAGGGCGCTGACGGTGGTAAATATTTCGTACCTTTCAATTGGATCGAATCTAGGAGATCGCCTAGTCACCATCCAAAGCGCTTTCCAATTATTGGCTGAAAACGCACACATCGAGTTGGTTGCCTGCTCGTCTTTATACGAAACAGACCCAGTCGGATACGCTGATCAGGATTGTTTTTTAAACGCTGTTTTTAAAGTGAAAACGGATTTAAAGCCAGAGGAGTTACTGCGAACTTGTATGCAGATTGAACAAGGATTAGGAAGAAAAAGGGAAGTTAGATGGGGACCCCGTACTTTAGACCTTGACATTTTGTTATATAATCATGAAAATATTGAGACAGAGATTCTTTCAGTCCCACATCCTCGGATGCAAGAAAGAGCATTCGTGCTCGTGCCTTTAATGGAAGTGGACCCTGATATTAAACTTCCGCAAATGTATACACCTTTGAGCGGCCTGCTTGAACAGATTCCGGATAAAGAAGGAGTTCGATTATGGAAGGCGAAAAATGGGGAAGGCGTATTCGCGCTTTTCGAAAGTTAAAGGGATTTACCCAAGAAGGGTTTGCGAAAGAAATTGGCGTTTCTGTTTCCTTACTAGGAGAAGTCGAAAGAGGGAACCGCAATCCTTCAGAGTCGTTTTTAATAGAAGTGGCGGATGTGCTCCGTGTTTCCATTGAGGAGCTTAGACCGCCTGAGGATAAATGAAAGAATGTTATAGGAGGCCACACCGTGTTAAAAATAGGCGATATTGAAATGAAGAATCCAGTAGTGCTTGCACCGATGGCTGGAGTATGTAACTCAGCATTCCGTTTGACGGTCAAAGAATTTGGTGCTGGATTAGTCTGCGCGGAGATGGTCAGTGATAAGGGAATCGTTCTTCAAAATGCAAGAACGATGAATATGCTTTATATAGATGAAAGAGAGAAGCCGCTAAGCTTGCAAATCTTTGGTGGTGAAAAGAAATCATTGGTAGAAGCTGCACAGTTTGTAGATAAAAATACAAATGCCGACATCATTGATATAAATATGGGTTGCCCTGTTCCGAAGATCACCAAATGTGATGCTGGTGCAAAATGGTTACTAGACCCGAATAAAATTTATGAGATGGTTTCAGCGGTTGTTGATGCTGTTGAAAAGCCAGTTACTGTTAAAATGCGTATGGGCTGGGACGAGGAACATATCTTTGCTATTCAAAATGCTCAAGCTGTGGAACGTGCAGGTGGTAAAGCAGTTTCTCTCCATGGTAGAACTCGAGTTCAAATGTATGAAGGAAAAGCTAACTGGGATATCATTCGTGAAGTGAAAAAATCCATTAATATTCCCCTTATCGGGAACGGTGATGTGGAAACACCTCAGGAAGCAGAGAGAATGTTAAAAGAGACTGGTGTCGATGGAGTCATGATTGGCCGTGCAGCTCTAGGTAATCCTTGGATGATCTACCGTACTGTTAAATATTTAGAAACAGGACAACTGATGGATGAGCCTACAGTTCGTGAAAAAATGGATGTTTGCGTTCTTCACATGGATCGACTAATTGCATTGAAAAATGAAAATGTTGCTGTCCGTGAAATGCGCAAGCATGCTTCTTGGTACCTAAAGGGTGTTAAAGGGAATGCTAATGCTCGTAAAGGCATTAATGATTGTGAGACAAGAGAAGATGTTGTAAGCCTTCTTTATGGACTTGTTGATGATATTGAAGCGAAGCAACAGAATATTCAAATGGTCTGATGTTTGACATTACCTTCCTGTTTTCCTATAATACGCTTATCTAAAACTGCCAGTAATCCTGGCAGTTTTTATATGTACATAAACAAGATTTTAAGATAAAAAGCTGTTGAATTCCTTTACTTTATGTAAGAATAAATACGTATGCAAAAGAAATCCTCAATAATTATATAAGTTTTTTATTAATAGAGATGGAGATGATTTTCGTGAGTCATGAAGAATTAAATGACCAACTGCAGGTAAGACGCGATAAAATGCAGGCCATGATTGATAATGGACAAGACCCTTTTGGGAGCAGATTCGAACGTACCCATAACGCCCAGGAGATTGTAAGCACATATGGTGAATTAGAGAAAGAAGAACTAGAGGAAAAAGAGATCGAGGTTACGATTGCAGGTCGTGTAATGACTAAACGTGGGAAAGGGAAAGCAGGATTTGCTCATATTCAGGATATCAGCGGTCAAATCCAAATCTACGTTCGTTTAGATAAAATTGGTGAAGATTCATACAAGTTATTCAACCAAACGGATCTTGGCGATATCGTAGGGATCACTGGTGTTATCTTTAAAACAAAAGTTGGAGAACTTTCTATTAAAGCTAATGACTTTGTGTTCCTTGCCAAAGCGCTTCGCCCGCTACCTGATAAGTTTCATGGTCTGAAGGATGTCGAAGAACGTTATCGGAAACGTTATGTGGATTTAATTACAAATGAGGAAAGCAAAAACACCTTAATCATGCGCAGTCGAATTGTTCAGGCTATGAGACGTTATTTAGACGATCATGGATATCTGGAAGTGGAAACGCCGCTATTACACTCTGTTGCAGGTGGAGCTGCTGCGCGCCCTTTCCTTACTCATCATAATGCGCTTGATATGCCATTGAACTTGAGGATTGCTATTGAACTTCATCTAAAACGCCTGATTGTCGGTGGGTTAGAGAAAGTTTATGAAATCGGCCGTGTATTCAGAAATGAAGGTGTATCTACAAGACATAATCCAGAATTCACTCTAATTGAATTATATGAGGCCTATGCGGATTATAAGGATATTATGAGTCTGACAGAAAACCTGGTTGCTCATATTGCTCAAGAAGTTCTGGGTACAACAACCATTCAATATGGAGAATATGAGATAGAATTAAAACCAGAATGGAAACGACTTCACATGGTTGACGCTGTAAAAGAATACACAGGTGTAGACTTCTGGACTCACATGAGTAAGGAAGAGGCACAGCAGCTTGCTAAAGACAATGGCATTGAAGTGAAGGAATCCATGGAGTTTGGCCATATTGTAAATGAATTCTTTGAACAGAAGGTAGAAGACAAATTAATTCAACCTACGTTCATTTATGGACATCCGGTAGAAATTTCTCCATTAGCTAAGAAAAATCCGGAAGATTCCCGTTTTACTGATCGTTTTGAACTATTCATTGTGGGTAGAGAGCATGCAAATGCTTTCACGGAACTTAATGATCCTATTGATCAACGTCAACGCTTTGAAGCTCAATTAAAAGAGCGTGAGCAAGGTAATGATGAAGCTCATGAAATGGATGAGGATTTCTTGGAAGCCTTAGAATACGGCATGCCACCAACTGGTGGATTGGGAATTGGTGTTGACCGACTAGTTATGCTATTAACCAATTCACCTTCAATCCGTGATGTCCTGTTATTCCCGTTAATGAGACATCGCTAATAATATATGAAGAGTAAAAAAGGAAACCGAGTTGGGCCTGAGGATCCATAGAGCATAGCTCTTGGTCCTCGGGCAGTCCAGTTCGGTTTTTGTTTTTTAATAATAATTTAACAGGCTATTTATTGATTGAATTCTAAGGCATGAAAGAAAAACAATATTATCTCAAAAAAACTTTATAAAAGGTATTGCGCAGTTAACCTAATGATGTTATATTTATATCTGTTGTTACGAACGAGTTTCAAATGGATTACAAACTTTTAAAAAAGTTTTAAAAAGTTGTTGACTCCAAGTAATGAAATGTGTTATTATAAATAAGCTGTTCCGAAAGACATTGCTCTTTGAAAACTGAACAAAACAAAGCGCCAACGTTAAATTTTAAGTGAGCACACACTATCAAAAAAGCAAAATGAGCAAGTCAAACATTTCTTCGGAGAGTTTGATCCTGGCTCAGGACGAACGCTGGCGGCGTGCCTAATACATGCAAGTCGAGCGAATCAATGGGAGCTTGCTCCCTGAGATTAGCGGCGGACGGGTGAGTAACACGTGGGCAACCTACCTATAAGACTGGGATAACTTCGGGAAACCGGAGCTAATACCGGATACATTCTTTTCTCGCATGAGAGAAGATGGAAAGACGGTTTCGGCTGTCACTTATAGATGGGCCCGCGGCGCATTAGCTAGTTGGTGAGGTAATGGCTCACCAAGGCGACGATGCGTAGCCGACCTGAGAGGGTGATCGGCCACACTGGGACTGAGACACGGCCCAGACTCCTACGGGAGGCAGCAGTAGGGAATCTTCCGCAATGGACGAAAGTCTGACGGAGCAACGCCGCGTGAACGAAGAAGGCCTTCGGGTCGTAAAGTTCTGTTGTTAGGGAAGAACAAGTACCAGAGTAACTGCTGGTACCTTGACGGTACCTAACCAGAAAGCCACGGCTAACTACGTGCCAGCAGCCGCGGTAATACGTAGGTGGCAAGCGTTGTCCGGAATTATTGGGCGTAAAGCGCGCGCAGGTGGTTCTTTAAGTCTGATGTGAAAGCCCACGGCTCAACCGTGGAGGGTCATTGGAAACTGGGGAACTTGAGTGCAGAAGAGGAAAGTGGAATTCCAAGTGTAGCGGTGAAATGCGTAGAGATTTGGAGGAACACCAGTGGCGAAGGCGACTTTCTGGTCTGTAACTGACACTGAGGCGCGAAAGCGTGGGGAGCAAACAGGATTAGATACCCTGGTAGTCCACGCCGTAAACGATGAGTGCTAAGTGTTAGAGGGTTTCCGCCCTTTAGTGCTGCAGCTAACGCATTAAGCACTCCGCCTGGGGAGTACGGCCGCAAGGCTGAAACTCAAAGGAATTGACGGGGGCCCGCACAAGCGGTGGAGCATGTGGTTTAATTCGAAGCAACGCGAAGAACCTTACCAGGTCTTGACATCCTCTGACAACCCTAGAGATAGGGCGTTCCCCTTCGGGGGACAGAGTGACAGGTGGTGCATGGTTGTCGTCAGCTCGTGTCGTGAGATGTTGGGTTAAGTCCCGCAACGAGCGCAACCCTTGATCTTAGTTGCCAGCATTCAGTTGGGCACTCTAAGGTGACTGCCGGTGACAAACCGGAGGAAGGTGGGGATGACGTCAAATCATCATGCCCCTTATGACCTGGGCTACACACGTGCTACAATGGATGGTACAAAGGGCTGCAAGCCTATGCGAAGGTAAGCGAATCCCATAAAGCCATTCTCAGTTCGGATTGTAGGCTGCAACTCGCCTACATGAAGCCGGAATCGCTAGTAATCGCGGATCAGCATGCCGCGGTGAATACGTTCCCGGGCCTTGTACACACCGCCCGTCACACCACGAGAGTTTGTAACACCCGAAGTCGGTGAGGTAACCTTTATGGAGCCAGCCGCCTAAGGTGGGACAGATGATTGGGGTGAAGTCGTAACAAGGTAGCCGTATCGGAAGGTGCGGCTGGATCACCTCCTTTCTAAGGATAAATACGAGAGCGCTTTTGTTTTGTTCAGTTTTGAATGAGTAATTCATTCAGATTCGAAAGATCTCATCACGTAGTGATGGAATTCTTTCTTCTTTGTTCCTTGAAAACTAGATAATAGATAGAAGGCAATTAATTTTTTCAAAGCATCAGTAAGATCTTTTTTAACGGTTAAGTTAGAAAGGGCGCACGGTGGATGCCTTGGCACTAGGAGCCGATGAAGGACGGGACTAACACCGATATGCTTCGGGGAGCTGTAAGTAAGCTTTGATCCGGAGATTTCCGAATGGGGAAACCCACTGTTCGTAATGGAACAGTATCTTTACCTGAATACATAGGGTACTGAAGGCAGACCCGGGGAACTGAAACATCTAAGTACCCGGAGGAAGAGAAAGCAAATGCGATTTCCTGAGTAGCGGCGAGCGAAACGGAATTAGCCCAAACCAAGAGGCTTGCCTCTTGGGGTTGTAGGACACTCAACATGGAGTTACAAAGGAACGGGGTAAATGAAGTGATCTGGAAAGGTCCGTCAAAGAAGGTAAAAACCCTGTAGTTGAAACTTCGTTCCCTCCTGAGTGGATCCTGAGTACGGCGGGACACGAGAAATCCCGTCGGAAGCAGGGAGGACCATCTCCCAAGGCTAAATACTACCTAGTGACCGATAGTGAACCAGTACCGTGAGGGAAAGGTGAAAAGCACCCCGGAAGGGGAGTGAAATAGATCCTGAAACCGTGTGCCTACAAGTAGTCAAAGCCCGTTAATGGGTAATGGCGTGCCTTTTGTAGAATGAACCGGCGAGTTACGATTTCATGCGAGGTTAAGTTGATAAGACGGAGCCGCAGCGAAAGCGAGTCTGAATAGGGCGAATGAGTATGAGGTCGTAGACCCGAAACCAGGTGATCTACCCATGTCCAGGGTGAAGTTCAGGTAACACTGAATGGAGGCCCGAACCCACGCACGTTGAAAAGTGCGGGGATGAGGTGTGGGTAGCGGAGAAATTCCAATCGAACCTGGAGATAGCTGGTTCTCTCCGAAATAGCTTTAGGGCTAGCCTCAAGATGAGAGTATTGGAGGTAGAGCACTGATTGGACTAGGGGCCCCCAACGGGTTACCGAATTCAGTCAAACTCCGAATGCCAAATACTTATTCTTGGGAGTCAGACTGCGAGTGATAAGATCCGTAGTCGAAAGGGAAACAGCCCAGACCACCAGCTAAGGTCCCAAAGTATACGTTAAGTGGAAAAGGATGTGGAGTTGCTTAGACAACCAGGATGTTGGCTCAGAAGCAGCCATCATTTAAAGAGTGCGTAATAGCTCACTGGTCGAGTGACTCCGCGCCGAAAATGTACCGGGGCTAAACGTATCACCGAAGCTGTGGATTGACACCGTATGGTGTCGATGGTAGGAGAGCGTTCTAAGGGCGTTGAAGTCAGACCGGAAGGACTGGTGGAGCGCTTAGAAGTGAGAATGCCGGTATGAGTAGCGAAAGAAGGGTGAGAATCCCTTCCACCGAATGCCTAAGGTTTCCTGAGGAAGGCTCGTCCGCTCAGGGTTAGTCGGGACCTAAGCCGAGGCCGAAAGGCGTAGGCGATGGACAACAGGTTGATATTCCTGTACCACCTATACATCGTTTGAACGATGGGGGGACGCAGAAGGATAGGGTAAGCGCGCTGTTGGATATGCGCGTCCAAGCAGTTAGGCCGGAAACGAGGCAAATCCCGTTTCCATTAAGGCGGAGCTGTGATGGCGAGGGAAATATAGTACCGAAGTTCCTGATTCCACGCTGCCAAGAAAAGCCTCTAGTGAGATGTAAGGTGCCCGTACCGCAAACCGACACAGGTAGGCGAGGAGAGAATCCTAAGGTGTGCGAGAGAACTCTCGTTAAGGAACTCGGCAAAATGACCCCGTAACTTCGGGAGAAGGGGTGCTTTTTAGGGTGAATAGCCCGGAAAAGCCGCAGTGAATAGGCCCAGGCGACTGTTTAGCAAAAACACAGGTCTCTGCGAAGCCGCAAGGCGAAGTATAGGGGCTGACACCGCCCGGTGCTGGAAGGTTAAGGGGAGAGGTTAGCGCAAGCGAAGCTTTGAACCGAAGCCCCAGTAAACGGCGGCCGTAACTATAACGGTCCTAAGGTAGCGAAATTCCTTGTCGGGTAAGTTCCGACCCGCACGAAAGGTGTAACGATCTGGGCACTGTCTCAACGAGAGACTCGGTGAAATTATAGTACCTGTGAAGATGCAGGTTACCCGCGACAGGACGGAAAGACCCCGTGGAGCTTTACTGCAGCCTGATATTGAATTTTGGTACAGCTTGTACAGGATAGGTAGGAGCCTGAGAAGCCGGAGCGCTAGCTTCGGTGGAGGCGTTGGTGGGATACTACCCTGGCTGTATTGAAATTCTAACCCGCGCCCCTTATCGGGGTGGGAGACAGTGTCAGGTGGGCAGTTTGACTGGGGCGGTCGCCTCCTAAAGAGTAACGGAGGCGCCCAAAGGTTCCCTCAGAATGGTTGGAAATCATTCGTAGAGTGTAAAGGCACAAGGGAGCTTGACTGCGAGACCTACAAGTCGAGCAGGGACGAAAGTCGGGCTTAGTGATCCGGTGGTTCCGCATGGAAGGGCCATCGCTCAACGGATAAAAGCTACCCCGGGGATAACAGGCTTATCTCCCCCAAGAGTCCACATCGACGGGGAGGTTTGGCACCTCGATGTCGGCTCATCGCATCCTGGGGCTGTAGTCGGTCCCAAGGGTTGGGCTGTTCGCCCATTAAAGCGGTACGCGAGCTGGGTTCAGAACGTCGTGAGACAGTTCGGTCCCTATCCGTCGCGGGCGCAGGAAATTTGAGAGGAGCTGTCCTTAGTACGAGAGGACCGGGATGGACGCACCGCTGGTGTACCAGTTGTCTTGCCAAAGGCATAGCTGGGTAGCTACGTGCGGACGGGATAAGTGCTGAAAGCATCTAAGCATGAAGCCCCCCTCGAGATGAGATTTCCCATAGCGCAAGCTAGTAAGATCCCTGAAAGATGATCAGGTTGATAGGTCAGAGGTGGAAGCGTGGCGACATGTGGAGCTGACTGATACTAATAGATCGAGGACTTAACCACGCTTTAAAAAATGAAATACCTTCTTATTATCTAGTTTTGAAGGAACAACGTTCCTTTATTGTTTGGTGGCGATAGCGAAGAGGTCACACCCGTTCCCATTCCGAACACGGCAGTTAAGCTCTTCAGCGCCGATGGTAGTTGGGGGTTTCCCCCTGTGAGAGTAGGACGCCGCCAAGCAGTTTCATATGGAGGATTAGCTCAGCTGGGAGAGCATCTGCCTTACAAGCAGAGGGTCGGCGGTTCGATCCCGTCATCCTCCACCATTTTTACACCTGCCGGTGTAGCTCAACTGGTAGAGCAACTGACTTGTAATCAGTAGGTTGGGGGTTCAAGTCCTCTTGCCGGCACCATTTTCATACAAGCTTAATATAGCATTTATAAATAGTTTCTATGAGCCATTAGCTCAGTTGGTAGAGCATCTGACTTTTAATCAGAGGGTCGAAGGTTCGAATCCTTCATGGCTCACCATTTTATTATGCGGGTGTGGCGGAATTGGCAGACGCACCAGACTTAGGATCTGGCGCCGCAAGGCGTGGGGGTTCAAGTCCCTTCACCCGCATGTTTGCGGAAGTAGTTCAGTGGTAGAATACAACCTTGCCAAGGTTGGGGTCGCGGGTTCGAATCCCGTCTTCCGCTCCACTATTTATTTATGCCGGGGTGGCGGAACTGGCAGACGCACAGGACTTAAAATCCTGCGGTAGGTGACTACCGTACCGGTTCGATTCCGGTCCTCGGCACCATCTTAATATGCGCCCGTAGCTCAATTGGATAGAGCATCTGACTACGAATCAGAAGGTTGTAGGTTCGACTCCCGCCGGGCGCACCATGTTTTTTCGGGAAGTAGCTCAGCTTGGTAGAGCACTTGGTTTGGGACCAAGGGGTCGCAGGTTCGAATCCTGTCTTCCCGACCATTGATTTTTGGGGCCTTAGCTCAGCTGGGAGAGCGCCTGCCTTGCACGCAGGAGGTCAGCGGTTCGATCCCGCTAGGCTCCACCAAAAAAAACTTGACAAGCTAAACAAGCTTTGATATGATGTAAAAGTTGATTCTTTAAAGGAATCAAATATTGCTCTTTGAAAACTGAACAAAACAAAGCGCCAACGTTAAATTTTAAGTGAGCACACACTATCAAAAAAGCAAAATGAGCAAGTCAAACATTTCTTCGGAGAGTTTGATCCTGGCTCAGGACGAACGCTGGCGGCGTGCCTAATACATGCAAGTCGAGCGAATCGATGGGAGCTTGCTCCCTGAGATTAGCGGCGGACGGGTGAGTAACACGTGGGCAACCTGCCTATAAGACTGGGATAACTTCGGGAAACCGGAGCTAATACCGGATACGTTCTTTTCTCGCATGAGAGAAGATGGAAAGACGGTTTTGCTGTCACTTATAGATGGGCCCGCGGCGCATTAGCTAGTTGGTGAGGTAATGGCTCACCAAGGCGACGATGCGTAGCCGACCTGAGAGGGTGATCGGCCACACTGGGACTGAGACACGGCCCAGACTCCTACGGGAGGCAGCAGTAGGGAATCTTCCGCAATGGACGAAAGTCTGACGGAGCAACGCCGCGTGAACGAAGAAGGCCTTCGGGTCGTAAAGTTCTGTTGTTAGGGAAGAACAAGTACCAGAGTAACTGCTGGTACCTTGACGGTACCTAACCAGAAAGCCACGGCTAACTACGTGCCAGCAGCCGCGGTAATACGTAGGTGGCAAGCGTTGTCCGGAATTATTGGGCGTAAAGCGCGCGCATGGTGGTTCCTTAAGTCTGATGTGAAAGCCCACGGCTCAACCGTGGAGGGTCATTGGAAACTGGGGAACTTGAGTGCAGAAGAGGAAAGTGGAATTCCAAGTGTAGCGGTGAAATGCGTAGAGATTTGGAGGAACACCAGTGGCGAAGGCGACTTTCTGGTCTGTAACTGACACTGAGGCGCGAAAGCGTGGGGAGCAAACAGGATTAGATACCCTGGTAGTCCACGCCGTAAACGATGAGTGCTAAGTGTTAGAGGGTTTCCGCCCTTTAGTGCTGCAGCTAACGCATTAAGCACTCCGCCTGGGGAGTACGGCCGCAAGGCTGAAACTCAAAGGAATTGACGGGGGCCCGCACAAGCGGTGGAGCATGTGGTTTAATTCGAAGCAACGCGAAGAACCTTACCAGGTCTTGACATCCTCTGACAACCCTAGAGATAGGGCGTTCCCCTTCGGGGGACAGAGTGACAGGTGGTGCATGGTTGTCGTCAGCTCGTGTCGTGAGATGTTGGGTTAAGTCCCGCAACGAGCGCAACCCTTGATCTTAGTTGCCAGCATTCAGTTGGGCACTCTAAGGTGACTGCCGGTGACAAACCGGAGGAAGGTGGGGATGACGTCAAATCATCATGCCCCTTATGACCTGGGCTACACACGTGCTACAATGGATGGTACAAAGGGCTGCAAACCTGCGAAGGTAAGCGAATCCCATAAAGCCATTCTCAGTTCGGATTGTAGGCTGCAACTCGCCTACATGAAGCCGGAATCGCTAGTAATCGCGGATCAGCATGCCGCGGTGAATACGTTCCCGGGCCTTGTACACACCGCCCGTCACACCACGAGAGTTTGTAACACCCGAAGTCGGTGAGGTAACCTTTATGGAGCCAGCCGCCTAAGGTGGGACAGATGATTGGGGTGAAGTCGTAACAAGGTAGCCGTATCGGAAGGTGCGGCTGGATCACCTCCTTTCTAAGGATAAATACGAGAGCGCTTTTGTTTTGTTCAGTTTTGAATGAGTAATTCATTCAGATTCGAAAGATCTCATCACGTAGTGATGGAATTCTTTCTTCTTTGTTCCTTGAAAACTAGATAATAGATAGAAGGCAATTAATTTTTTCAAAGCATCAGTAAGATCTTTTTTAACGGTTAAGTTAGAAAGGGCGCACGGTGGATGCCTTGGCACTAGGAGCCGATGAAGGACGGGACTAACACCGATATGCTTCGGGGAGCTGTAAGTAAGCTTTGATCCGGAGATTTCCGAATGGGGAAACCCACTGTTCGTAATGGAACAGTATCTTTACCTGAATACATAGGGTACTGAAGGCAGACCCGGGGAACTGAAACATCTAAGTACCCGGAGGAAGAGAAAGCAAATGCGATTTCCTGAGTAGCGGCGAGCGAAACGGAATTAGCCCAAACCAAGAGGCTTGCCTCTTGGGGTTGTAGGACACTCAACATGGAGTTACAAAGGAACGGGGTAAATGAAGTGATCTGGAAAGGTCCGTCAAAGAAGGTAAAAACCCTGTAGTTGAAACTTCGTTCCCTCCTGAGTGGATCCTGAGTACGGCGGGACACGAGAAATCCCGTCGGAAGCAGGGAGGACCATCTCCCAAGGCTAAATACTACCTAGTGACCGATAGTGAACCAGTACCGTGAGGGAAAGGTGAAAAGCACCCCGGAAGGGGAGTGAAATAGATCCTGAAACCGTGTGCCTACAAGTAGTCAAAGCCCGTTAATGGGTAATGGCGTGCCTTTTGTAGAATGAACCGGCGAGTTACGATTTCATGCGAGGTTAAGTTGATAAGACGGAGCCGCAGCGAAAGCGAGTCTGAATAGGGCGAATGAGTATGAGGTCGTAGACCCGAAACCAGGTGATCTACCCATGTCCAGGGTGAAGTTCAGGTAACACTGAATGGAGGCCCGAACCCACGCACGTTGAAAAGTGCGGGGATGAGGTGTGGGTAGCGGAGAAATTCCAATCGAACCTGGAGATAGCTGGTTCTCTCCGAAATAGCTTTAGGGCTAGCCTCAAGATGAGAGTATTGGAGGTAGAGCACTGATTGGACTAGGGGCCCCCAACGGGTTACCGAATTCAGTCAAACTCCGAATGCCAAATACTTATTCTTGGGAGTCAGACTGCGAGTGATAAGATCCGTAGTCGAAAGGGAAACAGCCCAGACCACCAGCTAAGGTCCCAAAGTATACGTTAAGTGGAAAAGGATGTGGAGTTGCTTAGACAACCAGGATGTTGGCTCAGAAGCAGCCATCATTTAAAGAGTGCGTAATAGCTCACTGGTCGAGTGACTCCGCGCCGAAAATGTACCGGGGCTAAACGTATCACCGAAGCTGTGGATTGACACCGTATGGTGTCGATGGTAGGAGAGCGTTCTAAGGGCGTTGAAGTCAGACCGGAAGGACTGGTGGAGCGCTTAGAAGTGAGAATGCCGGTATGAGTAGCGAAAGAAGGGTGAGAATCCCTTCCACCGAATGCCTAAGGTTTCCTGAGGAAGGCTCGTCCGCTCAGGGTTAGTCGGGACCTAAGCCGAGGCCGAAAGGCGTAGGCGATGGACAACAGGTTGATATTCCTGTACCACCTATACATCGTTTGAACGATGGGGGGACGCAGAAGGATAGGGTAAGCGCGCTGTTGGATATGCGCGTCCAAGCAGTTAGGCCGGAAACGAGGCAAATCCCGTTTCCATTAAGGCGGAGCTGTGATGGCGAGGGAAATATAGTACCGAAGTTCCTGATTCCACGCTGCCAAGAAAAGCCTCTAGTGAGATGTAAGGTGCCCGTACCGCAAACCGACACAGGTAGGCGAGGAGAGAATCCTAAGGTGTGCGAGAGAACTCTCGTTAAGGAACTCGGCAAAATGACCCCGTAACTTCGGGAGAAGGGGTGCTTTTTAGGGTGAATAGCCCGGAAAAGCCGCAGTGAATAGGCCCAGGCGACTGTTTAGCAAAAACACAGGTCTCTGCGAAGCCGCAAGGCGAAGTATAGGGGCTGACACCGCCCGGTGCTGGAAGGTTAAGGGGAGAGGTTAGCGCAAGCGAAGCTTTGAACCGAAGCCCCAGTAAACGGCGGCCGTAACTATAACGGTCCTAAGGTAGCGAAATTCCTTGTCGGGTAAGTTCCGACCCGCACGAAAGGTGTAACGATCTGGGCACTGTCTCAACGAGAGACTCGGTGAAATTATAGTACCTGTGAAGATGCAGGTTACCCGCGACAGGACGGAAAGACCCCGTGGAGCTTTACTGCAGCCTGATATTGAATTTTGGTACAGCTTGTACAGGATAGGTAGGAGCCTGAGAAGCCGGAGCGCTAGCTTCGGTGGAGGCGTTGGTGGGATACTACCCTGGCTGTATTGAAATTCTAACCCGCGCCCCTTATCGGGGTGGGAGACAGTGTCAGGTGGGCAGTTTGACTGGGGCGGTCGCCTCCTAAAGAGTAACGGAGGCGCCCAAAGGTTCCCTCAGAATGGTTGGAAATCATTCGTAGAGTGTAAAGGCACAAGGGAGCTTGACTGCGAGACCTACAAGTCGAGCAGGGACGAAAGTCGGGCTTAGTGATCCGGTGGTTCCGCATGGAAGGGCCATCGCTCAACGGATAAAAGCTACCCCGGGGATAACAGGCTTATCTCCCCCAAGAGTCCACATCGACGGGGAGGTTTGGCACCTCGATGTCGGCTCATCGCATCCTGGGGCTGTAGTCGGTCCCAAGGGTTGGGCTGTTCGCCCATTAAAGCGGTACGCGAGCTGGGTTCAGAACGTCGTGAGACAGTTCGGTCCCTATCCGTCGCGGGCGCAGGAAATTTGAGAGGAGCTGTCCTTAGTACGAGAGGACCGGGATGGACGCACCGCTGGTGTACCAGTTGTCTTGCCAAAGGCATAGCTGGGTAGCTACGTGCGGACGGGATAAGTGCTGAAAGCATCTAAGCATGAAGCCCCCTCGAGATGAGATTTCCCATAGCGCAAGCTAGTAAGATCCCTGAAAGATGATCAGGTTGATAGGTCAGAGGTGGAAGCGTGGCGACATGTGGAGCTGACTGATACTAATAGATCGAGGACTTAACCACGCTTTAAAAAATGAAATACCTTCTTATTATCTAGTTTTGAAGGAATGAAAATTTCTTCTTGCATTTTTTCAAAAAGACGTTATAATAATATATGTCTTGAAAAAATGTTAACATTGTTTGGTGGCGATAGCGAAGAGGTCACACCCGTTCCCATTCCGAACACGGCAGTTAAGCTCTTCAGCGCCGATGGTAGTTGGGGGTTTCCCCTGTGAGAGTAGGACGCCGCCAAG
>NZ_JAEKEM010000010.1:0-4575 GCF_016651095.1 Peribacillus sp. TH16
AAACTGAGCCCGAGATATAATCTCGGACTTCTTCTAATTATGCGCGTGATACGTATGAACCTTCGTTTGTATTGATCAATAATTTGTCACCTTGATTGATGAAGAATGGCACTTGAACTGAAAGGCCTGTTTCAAGTACAGCTGATTTTGTTCCACCTGAAGATGTATCGCCTTTAATACCAGGCTCTGTTTCTGCAACTTCAAGTTCAACTGTGTTAGGAAGCTCGACACCAAGTGTTTCGGCTTGGAAAGTCATAATATGCACTTCCATATTTTCTTTTAGGAATTTTAATTCGCGTTCAATACTTGAAGCTGGTAGCTCGATTTGGTCGTAAGTTTCGTTATCCATAAAGACATGGCTGTCTCCACTTGCATAAAGGTACTGCATTTTGCGGTTTTCAATATGTGCTTTCGCCACTTTTTCACCCGCACGGAATGTTTTCTCTTGGATGGATCCTGTACGAAGATTACGAAGCTTAGAACGTACAAAGGCAGCGCCTTTACCTGGTTTAACATGTTGGAACTCGATAACCTGCCAAATTCCATTATCTACTTCAATTGTAACACCTGTGCGAAAATCGTTTACAGAAATCATAAAATTGTCCTCCTACATGTACATGTTTACAGAATGATTAACTCTTTTGATGAATGTGTAAGTGCTTCGTTACCTTCTATTGTAACGATTGTATCATCTTCAATCCGTACTCCGCCAACTCCCGGTAAATAAATACCCGGCTCAACGGTAACAGCCATACCTGGTTCTAGAATGATATCAGACCTCAAGGATAATGCTGGACCTTCATGAACTTCAAGACCAATTCCATGTCCTGTTGAATGTCCAAAATACTGTCCAAATCCTTTTTCTTCAATTAAATTACGAGTTAGTGCATCCGCTTCCCTGCCTGTCATCCCAGGTTTTATCCCGGCCATGCCACGCAGTTGCGCTTCTAAAACAATGTCATAAATATTAATAAGTTCTTCACTTGGCTGGCCAACTGCTAATGTCCGAGTTATATCAGACACATACCCGTTATAGTACGCCCCATAATCTAATGTGACAAAATCGCCTTTTTCAATGATTTTATTCGTAGCCACTCCGTGCGGAAGAGCAGATCTTTTCCCAGAAGCAACAATAATATCAAAGGAAGAAGAGGTGGCCCCTTGTTTCCTCATAAAGAATTCAAGCTCATTGGACACATCCAGCTCTGAAATTCCTGGGCGCATAAAATCCAGAATATGTGTAAAGGCAGCATCAGCAATAGCAGCCGCTTCCTTTAATATCTTAATCTCTGATGAGGTCTTTATCAAGCGTAAATTCTCAATTACTCCCGACACCGGCAAAAGTTGTCCTTCAATGACCTTTTCGTATGCTTTATATGTCGCAAAAGTCAGATGATCTTGCTCAAAGCCGAGTATGCTTATATTCATCTCTTTAGCCTGTTTACCGACTTCTTCAATAATTGTCCCCTTGTGTTGAACAATTTCAAAGTCTGCTGCCTGCTTGCCCGCTTGTTCTACGTATCTGAAATCAGTAATGAATTTAGCTTCTTTTTGGGAAATTAAAACAACACCGGCACTTCCAGTAAAATTGGTCATGAATCGGCGGTTATATGTACTGGTAATCAAAAAACCATCAATGCCCACCTTTTCCATTGAGGCTCTTAAACGTTTCAGATTATTCATTTTATTTCTCCCCCTTTGCAATCTTTGTAATCGCCTGCAAAGCCAATTCATATCCGTGTATCCCCAAGCCGACAATCTGTCCCGCCGACACCGGTGCGGTAACTGATTCATGCCGAAAGCTTTCACGGGCATGGATGTTCGAAATATGTACTTCCACAACTGGAACATCAATTCCGGCAATTGCATCGCGAATCGCATAGCTATAATGAGTAAATGCTCCTGGATTAATAATAATCCCGTCTATCCCATGATCTTCTGACCAATGGAGCTTATCGATAATCGCTCCTTCATGGTTAGATTGAAAACAAGTGATTTCCACATTTAACCCTTGAGCCTGCTGTTGTAATAGAGTTTCCACATCCAAAAGCGTCGAAGACCCATAATGCGCAGGCTCACGTTTCCCTAAGCGATTTAAATTCGGACCGTTAATTAATAAGATTTTTGTCATTATCAAACACCTGCTCATAATTAAAAGAATGCTTTCCATGAACATTCTATCATAATTACAAATTGTCTTACTACTTTTTTACAACCCAGGCGTTCAGCTTCTCGACTGATTTTCAGCACCTTTATTATTATTATTATGACGAATATATTCCTGATGGTCGTAAGAAATAGAATATCCGACAAAAAGACCGTATAAAATAAAAATACAGATACTGGTTATAATGGACTTTGACGACATTTCCGAAAAGGATGGCAAATCAGAGAACATCGGTTTTAAGACAAATATCAGCAAAGCCCAGCAAACGGCACCAAAAAAAACACCTGAAAGAATACTTTTCATTTTTCTAAAAAGTCCATAGTATATTAAAGCAATCCCCACGGACAGAATTCCGAAGACGAGCATGGTCATCACCGTACCAAGCCAGCGATCGATCCATGTCATATTCGACCAAGAAGTAAGTATAAATTTGGGGCTAAACTCCATAAAATTAAAATAATGTGCTATTATTCCGGCAAAACTGGCAAGGAGCCCTCCAACAAAACCGATAGCTAATACATTGTTGATTAACATGATTCTATTTTCCTGTTGATTTTGTCCTTTTTCATTAGAAGACATATCAAACACCTCCGCTACGTAGTATGCCCTTTGTTAAATAGAACTATTTTATTTTATCCGTAGTGAGGAGATTTACTAGAGGTTTTTGGATTTATTCTGTATGATAAAAACATAAATAATGTGCTTTTTTCAGAGGATTATGTCCATCCTCTGTTGAATTTTATATGTACACAGGATACTTCTTTCCTGCGATTCATCATTCATAAAGTATTTGCAAGGAGTAGTCCTCCATTTATTCGTCCCTTGATCTTTGAGAGGGGCGGTTCTATAGGGTCTTATACCTTGTGAATACTTGATAATAAACATGATAGCACCCATGAGAGAGCTACGTGAATAACTATTAGGTTGGTGTAGAAATGTCTGAGGTTCAAAAACCTGTTTATGGAGGGCAGGCTGTAGTGGAAGGCGTCATGTTTGGCGGCAAACACCATACAGTCACTGCTGTCCGCCGCAAAGATTCAACGATTGTGTATTACCATATACCGCGTGAATCCAAGCCTGCTGTCAATCGCTTAAAAAAAATACCGTTTTTACGGGGAATTGTCTCACTGATTCAGTCGAGCGCTACCGGCTCAAAACATCTAAACTTTTCCACAGAGCAGTATGAAGAAGAAGGCGGGGAAAAGATAGAAGAAAAGAAAACAGAAACAAAGGAATCTTCAAAACTAAGTGTATGGCTTGGAGTTGCCGTAATCGGGGTACTTTCCTTCTTATTTGGTAAATTGCTGTTTACACTGATTCCAGTCTTTCTTGCAGCATTAACAAGACCTATTTTTCCTGGTCATATGGCTCAGGTTTTAATGGAAAGCTTGTTTAAGTTGATATTACTGCTCATTTACATTTACCTAGTATCCATGACACCATTAATCAAGCGAGTCTTTCAATATCACGGTGCAGAGCATAAAGTGATTAATTGTTTTGAAAGCGGGAAAGAATTGACTGTCGCCAATGTGCAGGCAAGTTCACGGCTTCATTATCGTTGCGGTAGCAGCTTTATTTTATTTACTGTCATTGTTGGTATGTTTGTCTATATGCTCGTCCCAATCGACCCTTTATGGCTACGTGTCGTGGATCGAGTGTTACTTATTCCCGTCGTGCTTGGCATTTCCTTCGAGGTATTGCAGTTGACAAACAAAGTGAGAGATATTCCAGTTCTGCGTTACCTTGGTTATCCTGGTCTTTGGCTTCAATTATTGACTACAAAAGCTCCTTCCGACGATCAGGTCGAAGTCGCATTGGCTTCCTTTCATGAACTGTTAAGGTTGGAAAAAAGGACGGAAAAAGGTTTAGAAACGGATGTTATTGTGTAAAACATCTATCACAATATGATTATGAAAAATCATATACTAAACAAAGAGAATAATCTTCATTTTTTCAAATATTTTACATGAATAATGTTTAAAATAAGCTAGAAATGCTTATGATGCTCTTAAGGAGGTGTCTTTGTTGAAACGTTTCATATCATTCATGATATACGGAATCATCGCCCTCGGAGTCCTCGGACTAATGAGCCGACTGTTTAATGACCCGATTGGCTTTTTTAGAAACATTCTTATAATTGCCATTGTCGCAGGGATTATTTATATGATTTATACCGGATTAACAAAGGGAAAACCAGTAAAAAAAGAGCAACAGGCGTTTCGAAAGGCTGCACGCCAATCGAAAAAAAGGCTAAAGAACCGAACTTCGAAAAAGGATAATGTGGCTAGCTTCTCTGCAGCAAAATCGTCTAAAAAAATAAAAGTGCGAAAGAAATCAGATAGTCACTTAACCGTCATCGAAGGGAAAAAGAATAAAAAGAAAAATCGGGCTTCTTTTTAAGAGCCCGA
>NZ_JAEKEM010000011.1:0-290055 GCF_016651095.1 Peribacillus sp. TH16
CCAATCAAAAAGATCAGCCATCCTTGGCTGGTCTTTTTTCTTTACAAATAGATAGCGATTTAAAGATCAGCAAAGATGTTGGTCTTCTTTGTATTTGACCAGGTGTTTGGATTCGGCAGGAGAATTAATACACGTAATAGAATATTCTATTATAAAATAGGTTTTGTGTTTAACTGTTTAGGGTATTTAAGTAAGATATTTAAATTTTAGTGTGCATTAGGGTATGTAAGTACATATAATTTGGAGAAAATGGATAATACATTTAAATGAGTGCATTTAAGTTGCAAAATGCATTTTTCCTTGTATAATAATAGTCAAATATAGTCAAAGTCAGATTGGAGGAGGCTGAGTGAGAAACATATCTGATATTATCGAAACTTATTTGAAACAAGTACTAGAAATAAGTCAGAAAGATATCTTAGAAATTAAAAGAAGTGAAATAGCAGATAAATTTCAGTGTGTTCCTTCTCAAATCAATTACGTAATTAATACCAGGTTTACAATCGAAAGAGGTTATGTTGTAGAGAGTAAGCGTGGAGGCGGCGGTTATATACGGATCATGAAAGTGAAATCGCAGGATTACGTGCATCTTATTAACCAATTATTGTCCCTTATTGGTTCTAGGGTAACTCAATCGATGGCTGAAGGTGTTATTTCTCGGCTTATGAGTGAAGAAGTTATAAATGAAAGAGAAGCCAAGATCATGATGAGCGTCATTGATAGATCGGTGATTTATATAGATTTACCCGACCGAGATGAGCTTAGGGCAAGGATTTTAACTGCGATGCTTACAACTTTAAAATATAAATAAAACTGGCAGAGGTGATGAACATGATTTGCCAAGAATGTCATCAAAGACCTGCTACCCTGCACTTCACCAAGATCATTAATGGAAAAAAAACCGAGGTTATGATTTGTGAGAAATGTGCTCAGGAAAAAGGTGAAATGGCTATGGTTGCAGGAGGACATGGTTTTTCAATAAATAATTTATTAGCAGGATTGTTGAATATGGAGTCGAATATTCAACAGACGAAGGCAAATGCATTTCCTAAGACAGAAGAGAAGCGCTGCCCTCATTGTCACCGATCCTATAAAGAGTTTGTCCACCTTGGTAAATTTGGATGTGCTGAATGTTATAAAACTTTCAATGATCAATTAAATCCGATTTTAAAGAGGGTTCATAGCGGCAACATTGCACATATAGGTAAAATTCCAAAAAGGATTGGTGGCACCATTTATCTTCGAAAACAAATTTCAGATTTGAAAGAGGTTTTAAAGATTCACATCAATCAAGAGGAATTTGAGAAAGCAGCAGAAGTAAGAGATAAGGTTCGTTCCCTTGAAAAAAGGTATGAAGCACAAGAGGGAGGCGACGAATTATGAGTTTAGAAAAGTTTGTAGAAAACGCCTTGAGTTCCTGGATGAGTGCCGAAGGGCCTGAAATTGATATTGTATTAAGTTCTAGAATTCGGTTGGCCAGGAATTTCAAAGATTTCACCTTTCCTACCTCCTTTTCTAACGAAGAAGCTAAAGAAATCATTGAATTAGTAAAAAAAAGAATTGAAGAGGAAGTTACCCCGGAGATTGGCAAACTTGAACTTCTAGAGATTGACCAAATCCAACCACTAGAAAAGCGTGTTCTCGTTGAAAAGCATTTAATCAGTCCTCATTTAGTTGATGAATCAGCAAAAGGTGCTTGTCTTCTCTCAGAAAATGAAGAAATAAGTATCATGATCAATGAAGAGGATCATCTCCGTATTCAGTGTTTAATGTCTGGGCTGCAGCTAAAAGAAACGTTAAAGCTCGCAAATGTTCTTGACGATTGGATTGAAGAATCCATAGACTATGCATATGATGAAGAAAGAGGATACTTAACTAGTTGTCCAACTAATGTGGGAACAGGATTAAGGGCTTCGGTCATGATGCATCTGCCGGGCCTAGTCCTTACACAGCAGATGAATCAAATTATACCGGCTATCAATCAATTAGGGTTGGTAGTTCGAGGGATTTATGGAGAGGGCAGTCAAGCGTTAGGGAATATCTTTCAAATCTCTAATCAAATTACTCTCGGAAAGTCTGAAAGAGACATCGTTGAAGATCTAACGAGTGTAGTTCAACAAATCATTGCCCAGGAAAGGTCAGCAAGGGATGCATTAGTGAAGACCTCTCACATACAATTAGAAGATAGAGTTTACCGTTCTTATGGGATTTTGTCTAATGCTCGAGTCATTGAGACTAAGGAAGCAACTACCTGTATCTCCGATGTTAGGTTAGGTATAGATCTTGGGTATATAAAAAATATTTCTAAAAGCATCTTAAATGAGTTGATGATATTAACTCAGTCAGGATTTTTACAAAAATACGCAGGTGGCCCATTAAGATCCCATGAAAGGGATATCCGTAGAGCAGCACTCATTCGAGAACGCTTAAACTTCACGGAAACTTCCTCCTCATAGAGGTTAATTACCTCTGAGTGAGTACCTATATTCATGTAATAAATGTAGTGCAATGAAGCCTCTGCCGTTACTTAGAGTAGCTTTACTCAAAACGAAAATTCTTAAGGAGGAATTCCCTATGATGTTTGGTCGTTTTACTGAAAGAGCCCAGAAAGTATTAGCATTAGCCCAAGAAGAAGCAATCCGCTTAGGACATAATAATATTGGTACAGAACATATTTTGTTAGGCCTGGTTCGAGAAGGCGATGGTATTGCAGCTAAAGCGTTATATGCTCTTGGTTTAGGAGCGGAAAAAATCCAGAAAGAAGTAGAAAACCTGATTGGCCGTGGACAGGATACTGCCCAAACAATACACTATACCCCAAGAGCTAAAAAAGTCATTGAACTTTCAATGGATGAAGCAAGAAAATTAGGCCATTCATATGTTGGGACAGAGCATGTACTTCTTGGTCTAATCCGAGAAGGTGAAGGTGTTGCAGCCCGAGTACTGAACAACCTTGGAGTAAGCTTAAATAAAGCACGCCAACAGGTATTACAACTGTTAGGCAGTAATGAATCAGGTGGACATCAGGGGTCAGCAGCGTCAAATGCAAGCACACCAACCCTGGATAGTCTTGCCCGAGATTTAACGGCGATTGCTCGTGAAGGCAGCCTGGATCCTGTTATCGGAAGAAGCAAGGAAATACAGAGAGTCATTGAGGTATTAAGTCGTCGTACAAAAAATAACCCAGTATTAATCGGTGAACCTGGGGTTGGTAAAACAGCCATCGCTGAAGGCCTTGCCCAACAGATCATTAATAATGAGGTACCTGAAATCCTGCGCGATAAACGCGTTATGACACTTGATATGGGTACTGTTGTAGCTGGTACGAAATATCGTGGTGAGTTTGAGGACCGTTTAAAGAAAGTAATGGACGAAATTCGTCAGGCAGGCAATATAATCTTATTCATCGATGAGTTGCACACATTGATTGGTGCTGGCGGGGCTGAAGGTGCCATTGATGCTTCTAATATCCTTAAACCTTCATTGGCCCGTGGTGAATTACAATGTATCGGTGCAACGACTTTGGATGAGTACCGTAAATATATCGAAAAAGACGCTGCGCTAGAACGACGCTTTCAACCAATTCAAGTCGACGAGCCAACGATGGAAGAGTCCATTCAAATATTGAAGGGTTTACGTGACCGGTATGAAGCCCATCACCGCGTTTCAATTACGGATGAAGCGATTGACGCTGCAGTTAAATTATCTGATCGTTATATTTCCGATCGCTTCTTACCGGATAAAGCGATTGACTTGATTGATGAAGCAGGTTCAAAAGTACGGTTACGCTCATATACAACACCACCAAACTTAAAAGAACTTGAAGTGAAACTAGATGATGTTCGTAAGGAAAAGGACGCTTCCGTTCAAAGTCAAGAGTTTGAAAAAGCTGCTTCACTTCGCGATACAGAACAACGTTTAAGAGAACAATTGGAAGAAACGAAGAAAACATGGAAAGAAAAACAAGGGCAAGAGAACAGTGAAGTGACAGTGGACGATATTGCCCATGTCGTTTCCAGCTGGACGGGAGTTCCGGTTACTAAACTGGCGCAAACTGAGTCTGATAAACTGCTTAATATGGAATCAATCCTCCATGATCGTGTAATTGGGCAGGAAGAAGCCGTCATAGCGGTCTCTAAAGCGGTACGACGTGCAAGAGCAGGATTGAAAGATCCTAAGCGTCCAATCGGTTCATTCATCTTCTTGGGGCCTACAGGAGTTGGTAAAACCGAGCTTGCCCGTGCTCTAGCTGAATCCATCTTTGGTGATGAAGATGCCATGATAAGGATCGACATGTCTGAATATATGGAGAAACATTCAACTTCACGTCTTGTTGGATCTCCTCCAGGATATGTAGGATACGAAGAAGGCGGACAGTTAACAGAAAAAGTGCGGAGAAAACCATATTCCGTCGTTCTGCTTGATGAAATTGAAAAGGCACATCCAGATGTTTTTAATATTCTTCTTCAAGTACTAGAAGACGGAAGGCTGACAGACTCTAAAGGCCGTACTGTCGATTTTAGGAATACGATTCTGATTATGACTTCAAATGTTGGGGCTTCTGCATTAAAAATTGATAAGTATGTCGGTTTTAACATCCAGGACACTGGCCAGGACTACAAAAATATGAAAGGGAAAGTGATGGAAGAACTTAAACGTGCCTTCCGTCCAGAATTCCTGAATCGTATTGATGAAACCATCGTGTTCCACTCGTTAGAGAAAGATCACTTGAAACAAATTGTTACATTAATGTCTAATCAGCTGACTACTCGTTTGAAAGAACAGGAAATATACTTGGAGCTGACAGATGCGGCTAGAGAAAAAATTGCTACGGAAGGCTTTGATCCTGAATACGGGGCACGTCCAATCCGAAGAGCGCTTCAGAAACATGTAGAAGATTATTTGTCCGAAGAGTTGCTGAAAGGTAATGTGAAAAAAGGGCAAACGGTCGTGATGGACGTTGTGAATAATGAGTTTGCAATCCGACAAGGCGAGCCTGTTAACGTAAGTGAATAATCTGATTCTAAACTTCGAGGTACACGCAGATTTTTTGCAGTGTACCTCTGTTTTTTATTCATAGGTAGAAATGTTCATATTTAAAATTTTTAAGCAATCAATATCTGGCGAAAAAAAGGGAAATATGGGTGCAGAAGTTATTTTCTAAAAAACTTATCATTAAGAAGGTTTAAATAAAACCGAGATATAATATCCTTTATATAGGTATTTTTTCAAATAGGAAGAGGAGTAATTATGGCTGCAAAAAAGAAAACGAAGTTTATGTGTCAGTCTTGTGGGTATGAATCAGCGAAGTGGATGGGAAAGTGCCCGGGCTGTGGAGAATGGAATAAGATGGTCGAGGAAACCGAAATTGTTAAACCGGCTAGAAAAGGGGCTTTTACTCATTCAGAGGTTAGAGGTTCCGGGGAACGTGAGAAGGCGGCACCTATAACTACTATTCAGTCAGACAAGGAACCTCGAATTAAGACAGATTTAATGGAATTGAATCGTGCGCTTGGTGGCGGGATTGTGCAGGGGTCACTTGTGTTAATTGGAGGAGATCCGGGTATTGGTAAATCTACCCTACTTTTGCAAGTATCTTCACAGTTGGCGCATAAACAGAAAAAAGTGCTATATATTTCAGGTGAAGAATCAGTTAAACAGACCAAACTGAGAGCGGACCGGCTTGGGGTTATGTCAGAAAATCTATTCGTTTATGCGGAAACTGATATGGATTATATCCAACAGGCAATTCAAGAGGTAAATCCGGATTTAGTTATTATTGATTCAATTCAAACAGTGTATCATTCTGAAGTGACTTCCGCGCCGGGAAGTGTTTCACAAGTAAGGGAATGTACGGCATCGCTCATGCGTATTGCGAAGACGAATGGAATTGCGATCTTTATCGTCGGGCATGTTACGAAAGAAGGGGCGATTGCAGGGCCAAGGTTGCTTGAGCATATGGTAGACACTGTTTTATATTTCGAAGGAGAAAGACACCATACATATCGAATTATACGCGCGGTCAAAAACCGCTTTGGTTCGACAAATGAGATGGGTATTTTTGAAATGAAGGAACATGGTCTAGAAGAAGTCGCGAATCCCTCGGAAATTTTCCTTGAGGAACGGTCACAAGGAGCTTCGGGATCTACCGTTGTTGCGTCAATGGAAGGAACAAGACCGGTGCTTGTCGAAATTCAGGCATTAATTTCACCGACGAGTTTTGGAAATCCAAGGCGAATGGCTACTGGGATTGATCACAATAGGGTCTCGCTTTTAATGGCAGTCTTGGAAAAGAGAGTGGGTTTGTTATTACAAAACCAAGATGCGTACCTAAAGGTTGCTGGAGGTGTCAAGCTGGATGAACCGGCAATTGATCTGGCTGTGGCAATTAGCATTGCCTCAAGCTTCCGTGATAAACCAACAAATCCTGCCGATTGCATCATTGGAGAAGTTGGGTTAACGGGGGAAGTAAGAAGGGTGTCCCGGATTGAACAACGAGTACAGGAAGCAGCAAAACTAGGGTTTGAACGGGTCATTATACCAGCTAATAATATAGGTGGATGGACAGCTCCAAAGGGTATTAAGATTGTTGGGGTTTCATCGGTTTCGGAGGCTCTTCATCATTCGTTAGGGGGGTAAAGATGACAGATAAAAAAGGGTATGAGAAAACCAAATTGGAGATTTTGCAAATTGTAGCCCCGGGTACCCCGCTTCGGGAAGGCATTGAAAATGTCCTGAGGGCAAATACGGGTGGATTGATTGTAGTTGGATATAACGAAAAGGTACGCACAATTGTAGATGGTGGCTTCCAAATTAACTGTAACTGTACCCCAAGTACATTATATGAGCTGGCGAAGATGGACGGAGCCATCATTTTAAATGAAAAGGCCGATACTATCATTTTCGCCAATGCTCAATTAGTACCTGATAATAGTACACCCTCCACTGAAACAGGTATGCGGCACCGGACAGCGGAGCGTGTAGCTAGAGAGACCAAGTCTTTAGTAATTGCAATCTCACAACGTCGAAATGTAATTACTTTATATCAAGGTAATTTTCGATATGCCCTTAAAGATATTGGTGTCATACTCGCTAAGGCTAATCTAGCCATTCAAACCTTGGAAAAATATAAGGTGGTACTGCAGCAGAGCATATCTGTGTTAGGAGCTCTGGAATTTGAAGAACTTGTGACTTATGCTGACCTTTTACAAGTATTTCATCGTTATGTTATGGTTCTTCGAATCAAAGCTGAGTTACTTACCTACCTAAATGAACTCGGTACAGAAGGACGGCTGATCCGTCTGCAAATGAACGAAATTCTGGCGGATATTGAAACGGAAGGAAAATGGCTTATCAAGGATTATACCTCTAGTAATGATGAAAAACCTGAAGAAATTATCTTCCGGCTTCAAGAGTTGGCCATGCAGGAACAATTGGACGAAAGCATACTTTTAAAAATACTGGGCTATCATGGTTACATTCATCTTGATGAGGCTATACATGCCCGTGGATACCGGATTCTTCATAAAATCCCACGCTTGCCGGGTTTGATCATTGAAAATTTAGTGAAACAGTTCGAAAGCTTTAAGGAGGTCAATAAAGCGACGGTTGAAGATCTTGACGATGTAGAAGGTATTGGGGAAGTCCGTGCCAATAAAATTAGAGAAGGACTTCGTATTTTGAAAAATCAGCTTGTCACAAATCGAAGGATGTAAGGTGCAAACTTACATCTAAATTTTCCTATATTAGCTTGAAATTGATTGGTGTTTATTTTTGACACTCAAAACTTAGGGTGCTAGGCTAATAATACGAAAAAGAGAAGGGATCATATTTGTAAATCCACTAATTCCTTAGGTGAATTTCACGTATATAATGAAAACGAATTTTCGAAGGTTTCATTTTTTTTTATTGGTCAATAATGAGTAGAGGGAGGTGAAAGGGATGTTAAAACGCATTATACAAGCATGCTTCTTAATAGTCGGTGGGACACTTGGTATGTTACTTATTCCGGAATTATTAATTGTTTTACATGCAGATGATATTGCTTTAATAAACAATCCTTATGTAAGTGTACTGTTGGGTGCCATTATCTTTTATCTTATTACTTTTTGGGCAGTAGATCATGTGATCTATTTTATGAAGTGGCTGGAGGAACAGCTTGTTAAGATACCAAGTACGGACATAATCTTTGGCAGCGTTGGTCTTTTAGTGGGACTACTTGCGGCATTTTTAGTTGGATCCGCTTTTAGTGCAATTAGGGTGCCTATTTTAAATACAGTAGTTCCTATCATCCTTACGCTTTTGTTTGGTTATCTTGGGTTTCAGGTTGGCTTTAAAAAACGTGATGAACTATTGAATTTATTTACGAAAAATAATAAGAAAAAAACTTCAGACGGTGAAGAGAGTGAAGAGGACGAAGAAGGTTACAGCAAGCGATTGAAGATCCTCGATACAAGCGTTATTATTGACGGTAGAATTGCAGATATCTGTCAGACAGGCTTCCTAGAAGGTACCATAGTAATACCACAATTCGTATTAAACGAGCTTCAGCACATTGCTGATTCCTCAGATGCTTTGAAAAGGAACCGCGGTAGACGTGGATTGGATATCCTTAACCGGATTCAAAAAGAACTACCGATTAAAGTAGAGATGTACGAAGGGGATTTTGAAGACATCCAAGAAGTGGACAGTAAATTAGTGAAGCTTGCCAAAATATCAGGTGGGATGGTTGTTACAAATGACTTTAATTTAAATAAAGTATGCGAGTTTCAAAATGTAGCAGTCCTTAATATTAATGACCTGGCGAATGCTGTTAAACCTGTTGTACTTCCTGGAGAAGAAATGAATGTGCAAGTCATTAAGGATGGGAAAGAGCAGAATCAAGGCATTGCTTATTTAGACGACGGTACGATGATTGTTGTCGAAGGTGGTCGTGATCATATTGGAAAACGCATTGATGTACTTGTGACAAGTGTACTGCAAACCTCAGCAGGTCGGATGATTTTTGCTAAACCGAAACTATTAGAAAAAGCATTATAAAGAAGAGTAGGAGAAACCGTTATGTTTTATGAAGTAGTGATACCTGCAGCTGGACAAGGAAAACGAATGAAAGCGGGCAAGAATAAACTTTTTATTGAACTATCAGGTACCCCGATTATTGTTTATACACTTCGTGTTTTTGAAGAAGATCCTAACTGTCGGGGGATTATCCTTTCGATAAATCCGACAGAAGAGGATTATTTCATACAAATGATAGCGACTTATGACCTTAAGAAGGTCAAGAAACTCGTGACAGGTGGCAAGGAACGTCAACAGAGTGTTTATAATGGGCTAAAACATGCAGGAGAAGAAATTATCCTGGTCCACGACGGCGCTCGCCCTTTTATCGACCAGGTGCAAATCAGTGAATTAACGTCTTCTGCTTCCCTTCATGGAGGGGCGGTCATTGCGGTTCCAGTAAAGGATACCATAAAAAAAGCCGCCGATAAAAAGGTTCTAGAAACGGTGGAACGATCAAGCTTGTGGGCGGTACAAACTCCACAAGCTTTTCGTGTATCTATATTAAAAAGGGCGCATGAACAGGCGGAGTTGGAGTCATTTTTAGGTACGGACGATGCAAGTTTGCTAGAACGGATCAACGAACAGGTAGTTATTATTGAAGGCACTTATGATAATATTAAAATTACGACACAGGAAGACCTTTATTTTGCAGAAGCGATTTTACATAAACAACAACTTTGATGATAGGGGAGAATAAGATGTTTCGAATTGGACAAGGATATGACGTTCATCAGCTTGTAGAGGGAAGACCTTTAATTATTGGTGGGATTACAATTCCTTATGAGAAAGGGTTACTTGGCCATTCGGATGCGGATGTGCTTCTACATACTGTTGCCGATGCTTGCTTAGGAGCAATTGGTGCAGGAGATATTGGTAAGCATTTTCCGGATACTGACCCGGAATTTAAAGACGCTGATTCGGCAAAACTGCTGCAGTATATTTGGGCGATTGTAAAAAAAGAAGGCTATGTACTAGGGAATGCTGATTGTACAATCATTGCACAAAGTCCGAAGATGGCTCCATATATTGAAGAAATGCGAGTCAGGATTGCAGAACTTTTAGATGCTTCAGTTGATCAAATCAATGTAAAAGCAACCACAACCGAGAAGCTTGGTTTTACTGGCAGAAGTGAAGGAATTGCGGCACAGGCTGTTGTCTTATTGGTTAAATCAAACTAAATTCGTTTTTAGAGTGGATACCTTTATCCCAATGAATTTAAATGATAAAATAAACGATAGAAAAGAAAGACTGGGAGGTCTAGATATATCATGAGCAGCGATATTCGAGTTCGCTATGCACCGAGTCCGACTGGACATTTACATATAGGAAATGCACGGACGGCTTTATTTAATTATTTATACGCACGAAATAAAGGCGGGAAATTCATCATCCGGATTGAAGATACCGACAAAAAGAGAAATATTGAAGGCGGCGAAGAAAGTCAGCTGAAATATTTAAAATGGCTTGGTATGGACTGGGACGAAGGTGTTGATATTGGCGGGGAATATGGCCCGTATCGTCAATCAGAGAGAAACGACCTGTACCAAGAATTGTATCAAGAGCTTCTGAACAAAGGCTTGGCTTATAAATGCTATTGTACGGAAGAGGAACTTGAAGCAGAGCGGGAAGGACAGGTTGAACGTAATGAAACACCAAAGTATTCAGGGAAGTGCAGGCATTTAACTGATGAAGAGCAAGTGAAACTAGAGGCAGAAGGCAGAAAGCCTAGCGTTCGTTTTGCCGTTCCTTCAGGTAAGGTCCTTACGTTCAAAGATATGGTTAAGGATGACGTATCGTTTGAGACAGATGGCTTTGGAGACTTTGTTATCGTTAAAAAAGATGGTATTCCAACTTATAACTTTGCGGTAGCGGTTGATGATCACTTGATGAAGATTTCCCATGTTCTTCGCGGTGATGATCATATCTCCAATACTCCAAAGCAATTAATGATTTATGAAGCATTCGGTTGGGAACCGCCTGTGTTCGGTCATATGACTCTAATTGTAAATGAAAGCCGAAAAAAACTAAGTAAACGTGATGAATCGATTATTCAATTCATTGAGCAATATGAAGAGTTGGGTTATTTGCCTGAAGCGTTATTCAACTTCATTACTTTACTAGGATGGTCACCGGGCGGCGAGGAAGAGATCTTCTCAAAAGAAGAGTTTATTAATCTTTTTGAGCCTGATCGATTGTCTAAATCGCCTGCACTTTTCGATAAGCAAAAGCTTACTTGGATGAATAACCAATATGTGAAGCAATTGGATGAGGATCGTGCAGTGGAATTGTCTATGCCACATTTAATCAAGGCTGGGAAGGTTTCTGCGTCCCTAACTGCTGAAGAAGAAGAGTGGGTACACGGGCTTGTTTCTCTTTATCAAGAGCAGATGAGCTATGGAGCGGAAATTGTTGAGCTGTCTGAACTATTTTTCAAGGATGAGGTCGAGTTTGAGACTGAAGCGAAAGAAGTCCTAGCAGAAGAGCAAGTACCAGAAGTCATGAATGCTTTCCTTCAAGAAATCGAAGGGCTGGAGGAATTTAAGGCCGACGAAATTAAGAAGTCAATTAAAGCTGTACAAAAAAGCACAGGGCATAAAGGGAAAAAATTATTCATGCCAATTCGTGCAGCTGTGACTGGTCAAACACATGGACCTGACTTGCCTAAAGCTATTTCATTACTTGGCAAAGAAAAAATTAAACAACGTATTCAAAGTATTTTATATTAACAATTTGTCAAAAATGTAATATAGTATTTAATAATCTTACAAAAGAACGCGTAGATGGGGAGAAGTAAGTAAACGAAGCTTATTAGAGAGAACCATAACCTGCTGAAAGTGGTTCAAGCCTCTCGTTTTCTGAAATGCACCCTTGAGTCCTTTGCTGAACTAACCTCTAGTAGGCACAGGCGGAATATCCTCCGTTATAGGGATAAAAGTTGGGAATGGAAAAACAGGGGTGCTTTTTACCTGCTGGAAACCATTCCAAACAGAGTGGAACCGCGCTTAGAGCGTCTCTGTCTATTAGGACAGAGACGCTTTTTTATATGCTTTAAAAGGTTTATGAGGGGATGTTGGAAAAGGAAGGAACATAGGGGGGAATCATTTTGTTAAAGATGTTTAAAGAGGATATCGAAGTGGTTTTTGATCAAGATCCTGCTGCGCGTAGTTATTTGGAAGTTATTTTAACGTATGCTGGTTTACATGCAATTTGGAGTCATAGAATGGCTCACGTACTTTTCAAGAAGAAGTTTTTTTTCCTAGCGAGAAGTATTTCTCAAATCAGTCGGTTTTTTACTGGGATTGAAATTCACCCAGGGGCTACTATAGGCCGTCGATTTTTCATTGACCATGGAATGGGGATCGTCATTGGTGAAACATGTGAAATTGGCGACAATGTGTCTGTCTTTCAAGGGGTCACGCTTGGAGGAACAGGTAAGGAAAAGGGAAAACGCCATCCTACGATAAAAGATAATGTATTGATTGCAACAGGAGCAAAAGTACTGGGTTCCATCACAGTTGGTGAAAACTCAAAAATCGGTGCAGGTTCTGTCGTTTTAAAGGAAGTACCTCCTAATTCAACGGTGGTAGGCATTCCAGGTAAAGTAGTCATTCGAGATGGTATCAAAATCAATAAAGACTTAAATCATTCAGATCTTCCTGATCCGATTGCTGACCGTTTCAAGGAAATGGATAAAGAAATCTTTGCCTTAAAAGCGAAGTTGGCTGAGCAGAGGCAGGAAGAAAGGAGTTTATAATATGGCAATTAAAATATATAACACAGTTACAAGACAGAAAGAAGCCTTCGTTCCGATTGAAGAAGGAAAGGTGAAAATGTATGTGTGCGGACCTACTGTCTACAATTACATTCATATTGGAAATGCTAGACCCGCAATAGTATTTGATACCGTTCGAAGATATTTAGATTATCGTGGGTATGAAGTTCAATTTGTTTCGAATTTCACAGATGTTGATGATAAACTCATTCGCGCAGCAAAAGAATTGGGGGAAGATGTCCCGGCCATTTCAGAACGTTTTATTAAGGCGTATTTTGAAGACGTTTCTGCGCTTGGTTGCAAAAAGGCGGATGCACATCCGACCGTGATGGAGAACATGGATACAATTATTGAATTTATTTCGGCATTGATTGAAAAAGGATTCGCTTATGAATCTGAAGGTGATGTGTACTACCGAACTCGTAAATTTGAAGGGTATGGAAAGTTGTCCCACCAATCCATCGATGAGCTGCGAGTTGGGGCACGCATTGAAATTGGTGAGAAAAAACAAGATGCCCTTGATTTTGCCCTTTGGAAAGCGGCTAAGGAAGGTGAAATATCTTGGGAGAGTCCATGGGGTAAGGGGCGTCCTGGTTGGCATATCGAATGCTCTGCCATGGTCAGAAAGTATTTGGGCGATACAATTGATATACACGCAGGCGGCCAAGATCTAGCTTTTCCCCATCATGAAAATGAAATTGCACAATCTGAGGCATTAACGGGCAAGACCTTTGCGAATTATTGGATGCATAACGGATATATCAATATTGATAATGAAAAAATGTCTAAGTCCTTAGGCAATTTTGTTCTTGTGCATGACATCATTCAGAAGCATGATCCACAAGTGTTACGCTTCTTCATGTTATCCGTACATTACCGCCATCCTATCAATTACAGCGAAGAAGTACTAGAGAATGTAAAGGCGGCACTTGATCGTTTAAGAACATCATACCAAAACTTAAAGCATCGTCTCCAAGTAAGTGATGGGTTGACTGAGAATAATGATGTTTGGCTGGAGAAAGTAAATGCGTTACATGAACAGTTCATTCAAGAAATGGACGATGATTTTAACACAGCTAACGCGATATCCATTCTCTTTGAACTGTCCAAGCAAGCAAATTATTACTTGATGGAGAAAAATACCGACAAGGAAGTCATTGAGGCTTTCCTTGAAGAATTCCAAACACTGTTTTCAGTTCTAGGTTTGTCTCTAGAAGAAGAAGGGTTGTTGGATGAAGAAATTGAAGGCTTGATTCAGCAGAGAATTCAAGCGCGGAAAGATCGCAACTTTGGGTTATCTGATGAAATTCGTGACCGCTTGAAAAACATGAATATTATATTAGAGGATACCCCTCAAGGTACAAGATGGAAAAGAGGGTAATTGATGCTTCATTACGATAATAAAGTAGATGAAAAAATGTTAAACAGTCTTGCTCTAGCCTATATAGGTGATGCCGTATATGAAACGTATATCCGGCATCATCTCATTCAAAAAGGAGCGGTCAAGCCTAATCTTCTTCACAAAAAAGCAACATCTTTTGTATCAGCTAAAGCTCAAAATAAGATTATTCATTTTTTCTTGGAGTCAGGTTGGTTATCAGAAGAAGAATCCGCTGTCGTCCGTCGCGGCCGTAATGCGAAATCCGGTTCGGTTCCGAAGAATACAGATGTGCAAACGTATCGTTACAGTACGGCCTTTGAGGCTCTTATGGGCTTTCTGTATTTATCCGGTCGAATAGAAAGAATGGAAGAGCTTATTAGAAAGTCTATTGAATTCATTGAAGAAGAAAAGGGGAGTAACCCATGAGTGAAGAATACATCATTGGAAGAAACCCCGTATTGGAAGCACTTCGCTCCGAACGGGATATAAATAAAATTTGGATAGCAGAAGGCTCACAAAAAGGGTCAATGCAACCACTTATTGGTCTTGCTAAAGAAAAGAAGGTATTTGTGCAAATTGTTCCAAAGAAAAAAATTGATCAAATGGCAGATGGTATTCATCAAGGTGTTGTCGCACAAGTGGCGGCTTATGAATATGTAGAATTGGATGACTTATTCGCCAAAGCGGCAGAACGGGATGAAGCGCCATTTTTCATGATTCTTGATGAAGTTGAAGATCCACATAATTTAGGATCAATTATGAGAACAGCAGATGCTGTCGGAGCCCATGGAATTATTATTCCAAAACGGAGAGCAGTGGGATTAACGGCAACAGTAGCGAAAGCATCGACCGGTGCAATTGAGTATATTCCAGTTGCTCGTGTTACGAATTTGGCACGAGCAGTTGAAGAGTTAAAAGAGCGTGGTGTCTGGATTGTCGGTACAGATGCGAAAGGTAGCGATGATTACCGTAACATGGATGGCAAGATGCCCATTGGACTTGTAATTGGTAGCGAAGGTAAAGGAATGGCCCGTTTAATGAAGGAAAAATGCGATTTCCTCATCCGTCTCCCTATGGCAGGACAAGTAACGTCGTTAAATGCATCGGTAGCAGCTGGTTTATTGATGTATGAGGTCTATAGAAAAAGAAATCCTTTAGGCCAATAATGGGATGAATATTCTGTTAGTGGACGGTTACAACATTATTGGGGCCTGGCCGGAACTGAGAGAATTGAAAGAACGGGATCTTGCTGCTGCAAGGGACCGGTTAATTGAAATGATGGCGGAATATCAAGCCTTTACCGGGTATCGCGTAATTGTCGTATTTGACGCCCAATATGTTCAAGGAATTGCCCGGATATTCAAAAATCATAAGGTAGATGTAATTTTTACAAAAGAAAATGAAACTGCTGATGAGAGAATAGAAAAGATGGCAATTGAACTGAATAATATCAAAACGCAGATTCAAGTGGCGACTTCTGACTTCACGGAGCAGTGGGTGATATTTGGCCAAGGGGCTCTAAGGAAATCTGCCCGCGAACTGCTTATTGAGATGGAAGAAATTCAAGGGGAAATTGAGAAGGATGTAAAAAAAACAACCATAATAAAACCCGCTGCTAAAATCCCTTTAAGTGAAGAAGTTGCGGAAATTTTCGAAAAATGGCGTCGAGGGAAGATTTGAACCATTGACGGGTAATTTTTACCTGCTGTATAATATTTCTATCTGAGTCAGGTCAGGGGGATATAATGTGGGTCTCAAATTCGGAATGAAACTGAACGAAAAGTATCTGCAGTTTGATGATGATGAATTGATAGAGTTGGTACACACTGGAGACAGTGAAGCGCTGGATTACTTGATCCAAAAGTATCGTAATTTTGTTAGAGCAAAGGCAAGGACTTATTTCTTAATTGGTGCAGATAAGGAAGACATCGTTCAAGAAGGTATGATTGGTTTATATAAAGCCGTCCGTGATTTTAAAGGTGATAAGTTATCCTCCTTTAAAGCGTTTGCCGAACTATGTATTACGAGGCAGATCATTACAGCTATTAAAACAGCAACGCGTCAAAAGCATATTCCGCTCAATTCCTATGTTTCCCTGGACAAGCCTATTTATGATGAGGAATCCGATCGAACTCTTATGGATATAATATCGGGTACAAAAGTTTTAGACCCGGAAGAGCTGATTATCAATCAAGAAGAGTTTGACGATATCGAATTAAAGATGGCCGAGCTTCTGAGTGATCTGGAGAGAAAAGTGTTAGCTCTTTACCTAGATGGACAAACCTACCAAGAGATTTCGGAAGAGTTGAACCGACATGTGAAGTCAATCGACAACGCCCTTCAGCGGGTGAAAAGAAAGCTCGAGCGCTATTTGGAAGTAAGGGAAATCAGTTTATAATCCCTCCGCTTTTTCCGCTTAATCTCATCTGTCCCATCTCCACTTGGAAGTTTTATTCACTAAGATTTGAAATTGGATGTAAAGAAACAAAGGTTTTCGATACACGATTATCCATACTGGGATGGGCTCAGCCCGCTTTGTTATTGACAATAAAAGACAGTCGTGATAAGGTTTTATGGATATAGTAGATAGGATAGGTGTATCAAATGAGAAAAAAAATTGTTCTAGCTTGTACTGAATGTGGTTCAAGAAATTATAGTTATGAAAGTAATCAATCAACAAGCAGCGAACGCCTTGAAATAAAGAAATTTTGTAGTACATGCAATTCACACGCGATTCATAAAGAAACGAAATAACCGTTTTATTAATAGATTAACAAAGAAGCTTTCTAATGCTTGGAGGATACATTCATGAAACGCTTGACCGAATTTTTCAGCGGAGTGGCTCGCGAAATGCAAAAAGTAAGCTGGCCGAAACGCAAAGAGCTTACCAAATATACAATCGTGGTAGTAACAACTGTATTGTTTATGGCTTTATTCTTTACGGTGGTAGATTTGGGCATTTCCGAATTAATTCGCTTAGTTATTGAATAAGAGATTCGAAAATAAGGTATAATAGTGATAGAATAATATGTGTCAGCAGAAAAGCCCGGAAACGGGTTTTTTAATTTGTCTTTTTTAAGAAGTGAAGAAGTTCAAAATTCAGCACTGCTGTAAAATGAATTATCACAATATATTCTAGTTAAGTCGGGATAACGCCGGGGATTGATTTTTGGCTAAAACGTTCAAAGATAAAGTTTAATAAAGAAAATGATTGTTGCAGGGAGGGAAGGACGTTAAAGTCCTATCACATGGAAAAGAATTGGTATGTAGTTCACACCTATTCAGGTTATGAGAACAAGGTTAAGGCTAACTTGGAAAAACGTGTTGAAACAATGGGGATGGAAGACAAAATCTTTCGAGTTGTAGTTCCTGAAGAAGAAGAAACAGAAATTAAAGATGGCAAAAAGAAAGTAACGAAAAAGAAAGTATTCCCAGGGTATGTACTAGTGGAAATCATTATGACGGACGATTCCTGGTATGTAGTTCGGAATACACCTGGCGTAACAGGTTTTGTGGGTTCGTCAGGAGCTGGATCTAAACCGACAGCGCTTCTTCCTGAAGAAATTGAAGTCGTTCTTAAGCGGATGGGCGTTGATGAAAGCAAAATCGAAGTTGATTTTGAAATCGGTGATACCGTTCAGGTTAAAGAGGGACCATTTGCAACCTTTGCAGGTCCTATTGAAGAACTTGATAAAGATAAAGGTAAAGTAAGAGTTCTGGTTAATATGTTTGGCCGTGATACGCCAGTTGAACTTGACTTTAATCAAGTGGAAAAATTATAAACGGAAAAAAACTTGAAATTGCCATTTGAAAGTGGTAAAATTTCAAAGGTCAGTATGTTTCAATTTTTAGGCCTCAACGATACAAGCATTCTTTATTAATATATAAAGAATTCAAGATGAGTGGGAGGGTATATCCCTATTACCACATCACGGACTTATAAGGAGGTGTGTCTCGTGGCTAAAAAAGTAATTAAAATGGTTAAATTGCAAATTCCTGCTGGTAAAGCGAATCCGGCTCCCCCAGTTGGTCCTGCATTAGGTCAAGCTGGTGTAAACATCATGGGATTCTGTAAGGAGTTCAACGCTCGTACAGCAGATCAAGCTGGTCTAATTATTCCTGTTGAAATCACGGTATTTGAAGACCGTTCATTTACATTCATTACAAAAACTCCACCCGCTGCTGTATTGCTTAAGAAAGTAGCAGGTATTGAGTCTGGTTCTGGTGAACCTAACCGTAAAAAAGTTGCTACAGTCAAGCGTGATCAAGTGCGCGAGATTGCTGAAACTAAAATGCCTGACCTAAACGCTGCAAACGTTGAAGCTGCAATGCGTATGGTTGAAGGTACTGCTCGCAGCATGGGTATTGTCATCGAAGACTAATCCATGTAATTGCTATTTGTTTCTACGGGGTTGCGATTGATACTCGCAACCTTTATTCGTGGGAGGTTATACCGTTAAAACCACAATTTAGGAGGATTTATATCATGGCGAAAAAAGGTAAAAAGTATCTTGAAGCAGCTAAGCTTGTAGAAGTTTCTAAGGCTTATGCTGTAACTGAAGCAATCGAAGTTGCTAAAAAAGCTAACTTCGCAAAATTCGATGCAACTGTTGAAGTGGCTTTCCGTTTAGGTGTAGACCCTAAGAAAGCAGACCAACAAATTCGTGGAGCAGTTGTTCTACCGAATGGTACTGGTAAAACTCAACGCGTATTAGTATTCGCTAAAGGCGAAAAAGCAAAAGAAGCTGAAGCTGCTGGTGCTGACTATGTTGGCGAATCTGACTACATCAACAAAATCCAACAAGGTTGGTTCGAATTCGATGTAATCGTTGCGACTCCAGACATGATGGGTGAAGTTGGTAAACTTGGTCGCGTATTAGGACCTAAAGGTTTAATGCCTAACCCTAAAACAGGCACAGTTACATTTGATGTAACAAAAGCAGTTAACGAAATCAAAGCTGGTAAAGTTGAATACCGCGTAGATAAAGCTGGTAACATCCATGCTCCAATCGGTAAAGTATCTTTCGAAGATGCTAAACTAGTGGAAAACTTCACTACTATCTATGATACGTTAATGAAAGTGAAACCTGCGGCTGCTAAAGGAACTTACATGAAAAACGTTTCTGTAACAACTACAATGGGCCCTGGTGTGAAAGTTGATTCATCTTCTTTCAATAAATAATTGACATTCCAAAACTATTATTGTTATAATATGTTTTGTTGTGAATAAATGAATATCATTTGTACCGTAGACAGTAGGTGCTCAACTAGAGCTTAATTCCCTGCCGAGGTAATTCGATAATAATAGTCGTTGACTATGACCTTTGAAATTACTGCCTTCATGTCTGCAATAGAGATGAAGGCTTTTTCTTTGAAACGGTATAAATGTTTTCAAGCAAATCTACAGGAGGTGTAAGGATGAACGCAATTATTGAACAAAAGCAAAAAATCGTTGCTGAGATTTCTGAAAAATTAACTGCAAGCCAATCAACAGTAGTTGTTGACTACCGTGGATTGACTGTTGCTGAATTAACAGAACTTCGTAAGCAACTTCGTGATGCTGGCGTTGAGTTTAAAGTTTACAAAAACTCTTTAACTCGTCGTGCTGCTGAAAGTGCTGAACTTAGCGCTTTGAACGAATCATTAACAGGACCAAACGCAATTGCATTCTCAACTGAAGATGTTATTGCGCCAGCAAAAATCCTTAACGATTTTGCGAAAAAACATGAAGCGTTAGAAATCAAAGCTGGAGTTATCGAAGGAAATGTTGCAACTGCAGAAGAAATTAAAGCTCTTGCAGAACTACCTTCACGCGAAGGCCTACTTTCAATGCTACTCAGCGTGCTACAAGCACCTATGCGCGGACTTGCTATTGCTACAAAAGCAGTTGCAGATCAAAAAGAAGAACAAGGCGCGTAAGCTAACCGCTTATCTAGCCTATTGATTCAAAAAAAAACCAACCATTTCGAGGAGGAAATAACAATGACTAAAGATCAAATCTTAGAAGCAGTTAAAAACATGACTGTTTTAGAATTAAACGACCTTGTAAAAGCAATCGAAGAAGAATTTGGCGTAACTGCTGCTGCACCTGTAGCTGTAGCTGCTGCTGGTGGCGCTGCTGCTGAAGAGCAAACTGAGTTTGATGTAATCCTTACATCTGCTGGAGATCAAAAAATCAAAGTTATCAAAGCTGTACGTGAAGTTACAGGTCTTGGACTTAAAGAAGCAAAAGAACTTGTTGACAACACTCCAAAAGCAATCAAAGAAGGCGCTTCTAAAGAAGAAGCTGAAGAAGTTAAAGCTAAACTTGAAGAAGTTGGAGCTGGCGTTGAAGTTAAGTAATCTTGCATAAACAAAAAGCTCGCTATCACTGGCGGGCTTTTTTCTCTTCATTTTAAAGAAAATGACGGAAAATTGTTGTTAATAGTTTGGTTAAGAGATTCTACAAACTTAACGGCATGCAAGTATCCATTCTTCAAATCTCTTCTCTCATTAAATCTTCAATATTCCTTTCTGATAGGGGGAGATGACTCTGACAGAGCATTACTACTCACATAAACCGGATGTCGTAAGCAATCCGAAATTTTGGGATTTTACATTAAAGGGACGTACTTTCCGCTTCAAAAGCGATAATGGCGTTTTTTCAAAAAAAGAAGTTGATTTTGGTTCTCGTCTTTTGGTTGAAACCTTTAACCTTAATGAAGCTGTGGAAGGAGATATTCTTGATGTAGGTTGCGGTTATGGACCAATTGGAATATCAATTGCAGCAGCTTATCCCGATAGAGCGATAGAAATGATTGATATAAATAGCCGGGCAGTTGAATTGTCAAAAGAGAATGCCGCTTCTAACGGGATCGCCAATGTAAAAATATTCGAAAGTGATCGTTTTGACAAAGTTGGCTCCAGTCAATTCGCTGCAATTCTTACGAACCCTCCCATTCGCGCAGGTAAAAGTGTTGTCCACGAAATTTTAGAAGAAAGCTATCAAAGTTTGGTAGCTGGTGGAGAATTATGGGTTGTCATTCAAAAAAAACAAGGTGCACCATCCGCCATGGATAAAATGGAGCAGTTATTTGGAAATATTGAGGTGCCAGTTAAGAAAAAGGGTTACTATATACTATTATCCAAAAAGGTTTGACTCTAAATTTTCGCTATGTTAGTATTATAAAATGCATATATATAATTCCGTAACTATGCAATTTTTATACCATTGGTGTATAACCAATGGATAATATGGGAAAAATATATAAATAATAGTTCGTTTTATGAGAAATAGTGGTTTTTAAAATAAAAACCATTTTCTTTTTGTCTATGGAAATGATTCCTTTTCCGAGGCAAATTGATCCTTATAACGCTTGATTTAAGGGGTGAATCAGTTGACAGGTCAACTTGTTCAGTATGGACGACACCGCCAACGTAGAAGTTATGCAAGAATCAGTGAGGTTTTGGATCTTCCGAATCTGATTGAAATTCAAACAGCTTCTTATCAATGGTTTCTAGATGTAGGTTTAAAAGAAATGTTCCAGGATATTTCTCCTATTGAGGATTTTACAGGTAATTTATCATTAGAGTTCATCGATTACAGCCTAGCTGAACCGAAGTACTCTGTGGAAGAAACGAAAGAACGCGATGTTACTTACTCTGCTCCACTTCGTGTGAAAGTGCGCCTTGTTAACAAAGAAACAGGGGAAGTAAAAGACCAGGATGTATTTATGGGCGACTTCCCTCTGATGACTGAAACAGGTACATTTGTCATCAATGGTGCAGAACGGGTAATTGTATCCCAATTAGTGCGCTCACCGAGTGTTTACTACAATGGTAAAATGGATAAAAACGGTAAGCTTGGATTCTCTGCGACCGTTATTCCTAACCGTGGCGCATGGCTCGAATACGAAACAGACGCCAAGGATGTTGTGTATGTTCGAATCGATCGCACTAGGAAATTGCCTATTACGGTATTGATGCGTGCGCTTGGATTCGGAACCGATCAAGAAATTATTGATTTAATCGGTGACAATGAATACCTTCGTAACACTCTTGAAAAGGACAACACTGAGAGTGTGGAAAAAGCATTACTAGAAATTTATGAGCGTCTACGCCCGGGTGAACCACCTACAGTCGATAACGCGAAAAGTCTTTTAGTATCCCGCTTTTTTGATCCAAAACGTTATGATTTAGCTAACGTAGGTCGTTATAAAATAAACAAAAAACTGCATATTAAGAACCGTTTGTTTGGGCAACGTATTGCGGAGACTTTGATTGATCCAGAAACAGGGGAAATTATAGTTGAAAAAGGTACAATGCTTGACCGTCGGACTCTTGATAGAATTCTGCCTCATATTGAAGCGGGAATCGGTTTTAAAACATTCCACCCATCTGGTGGCGTGGTAGAAGAAGAAACTCTTCTTCAACCTATTAAAGTATTTGCACCAAACGATGCTGAAGGCGAAAAAGTGATTAATATCATCGGTAATGCTTACGTGACCGACCAGGTTAAAAACATTACACCGGCTGATATCATTTCTTCTATTAGCTATTTCTTTAACTTATTGCATGGTGTAGGAATCACAGATGATATTGACCATTTAGGAAACCGTCGTCTGCGTTCTGTTGGTGAATTGCTGCAAAACCAATTTAGAATTGGTTTATCTCGTATGGAACGTGTCGTTCGTGAAAGAATGTCTATTCAGGATACGAATACAATCACTCCACAGCAACTAATTAACATTCGTCCAGTTATTGCATCTATTAAAGAATTCTTTGGAAGCTCTCAGCTTTCTCAATTTATGGATCAAACTAACCCGCTGGCTGAGTTGACGCATAAACGTCGTCTATCTGCATTGGGACCTGGTGGTTTAACACGTGAACGTGCGGGCTTTGAAGTACGTGACGTTCATTACTCCCACTATGGCCGTATGTGTCCGATTGAAACGCCTGAGGGACCGAATATTGGTTTGATTAACTCATTATCTAGTTTCGCAAAGGTAAACCCGTATGGTTTCATCGAAACACCATATCGTCGTGTGGACCCTGAGACAGGTAGAATTACAAGCCAAATTGATTACTTAACAGCTGATGAAGAAGATAACTATGTAGTTGCTCAAGCGAATGTTCGTCTATCAGATGACGGATCATTCCTTGATGACGATGTCGTTGCTCGTTTCCGCGGTGAAAATACCGTTGTACCGCGTGACCGCGTAGATTACATGGATGTATCTCCTAAACAGGTTGTATCTGCCGCGACAGCATGTATTCCTTTCTTGGAAAATGATGACTCCAACCGTGCCCTTATGGGAGCGAACATGCAACGTCAAGCAGTACCTTTGCTTCAACCAGAAGCCCCTCGTGTTGGAACAGGTATGGAATATGTTTCAGCGAAAGACTCTGGTGCTGCTGTCATCTGTAAACATCCTGGTATCGTAGAACACGTTGAATCACGTGAAGTATGGGTACGTAGGGTAAGTGAGGTTGACGGACAGCAAGTAAAAGGAAACATTGATAAATATCGTTTATTAAAATTCATCCGTTCCAACCAAGGAACGTGCTATAACCAACGCCCAATCGTAAGTGTTGGTGACAACGTTGTAAAAGGTGAGATTCTTGCTGATGGTCCTTCAATGGAAAAAGGTGAGTTAGCGCTTGGACGTAACGTATTAGTTGCCTTCATGACTTGGGATGGATATAACTATGAAGATGCCATCATCATGAGTGAACGTTTAGTTAAAGATGATGTGTACACTTCTATTCATATTGAAGAATATGAGTCTGAGTCCCGTGATACGAAATTGGGACCGGAAGAGATCACACGTGATATCCCGAATGTTGGGGAAGATGCGCTTCGCAATCTTGATGAGCGCGGAATTATCCGTGTCGGCGCTGAAGTAAAAGACGGAGACCTTCTAGTTGGTAAAGTTACGCCTAAAGGTGTAACAGAATTGACTGCTGAAGAACGTTTATTACATGCAATTTTCGGTGAAAAAGCACGTGAAGTACGGGATACATCACTTCGTGTACCTCACGGCGGCGGTGGAATCGTTCTTGATGTTAAAGTATTTAACAGAGAAGATGGCGATGAACTACCTCCTGGTGTAAACCAACTTGCGCGTGTATATATCGTTCAAAAACGTAAGATCCACGAAGGCGATAAAATGGCTGGACGTCATGGTAACAAAGGGGTAATCTCTAGGATTCTTCCTGAAGAAGATATGCCTTACTTACCAGATGGCACACCGGTCGACATCATGTTAAACCCATTGGGTGTACCATCACGTATGAACATCGGGCAGGTGCTGGAGCTTCACTTAGGTATGGCAGCACGCGCGCTTGGCATTCATGTAGCATCGCCGGTATTCGATGGTGCTACTGAGGAAGATGTTTGGGGTACGATTGCAGAAGCTGGGATGTCCCGTGATGCAAAAACTGTCCTTTATGACGGACGTTCAGGTGAAGCATTCGATAACCGTGTGTCTGTTGGTGTCATGTATATGATTAAACTTGCACATATGGTTGATGATAAACTTCATGCTCGTTCAACTGGACCTTACTCCCTTGTTACGCAACAGCCACTTGGTGGTAAAGCGCAGTTTGGTGGACAGCGTTTCGGTGAGATGGAGGTATGGGCACTTGAAGCTTATGGTGCTGCTTATACATTACAAGAAATCCTTACCGTTAAATCAGATGATGTCGTCGGTCGTGTGAAGACTTACGAAGCGATTGTCAAGGGTGAAAATGTCCCTGAGCCTGGTGTCCCTGAATCCTTCAAAGTATTGATTAAGGAACTTCAAAGCTTAGGATTGGATGTTAAAATTCTTAATGCCGAAGACCGTGAAATTGAAATGCGTGACTTGGAAGATGAAGAAGAAGCCAACCAAGCAGACAAATTAAGCCTTGATTCAGAAACAAAAGATATGGTTGCTTCCGAAGTAGGGGCACCAGCTAAAGAATAAATTAAATATAAACACATCAATTTATATATTATCCGCTCTGACTGGCAGCAAGATGTTTCTTTTATGATCCTGCTGCCTTGTTAGAGTCTTATTGATTCAATCAACCATCATCCGGTGTAGATTGCCTGATATTAAGACGGCAATCAAGGGTTAAACCTGGAGATTAAAAGGGAGGTAGGCCCCTTGTTAGACGTTAATAATTTCGAGTATATGAAAATTGGTCTTGCTTCGCCAGACAAGATTCGTTCTTGGTCGCATGGAGAAGTTAAAAAACCAGAAACAATCAACTATCGTACGTTAAAGCCAGAAAAAGACGGTTTATTCTGTGAGAGAATTTTTGGACCTCAAAAGGACTGGGAATGTCATTGTGGAAAATATAAACGTGTTCGTTATAAAGGCGTAGTTTGTGACCGTTGTGGCGTTGAAGTCACTCGTGCTAAAGTTCGTCGTGAACGTATGGGTCATATTGAGCTGGCAGCTCCAGTTTCACACATATGGTATTTTAAAGGAATTCCGAGCCGTATGGGACTTGTTCTTGATATGTCTCCGCGTGCATTGGAAGAAGTTATTTACTTTGCATCTTACGTGGTAACTGAAACAGGCGATACAACTTTAGAGAAGAAACAGCTTCTTTCTGAAAAAGAATATCGTACATACCGTGAAAAATACGGTAAGAAGTTCCAAGCAGCGATGGGTGCGGAAGCTATTAAAAAACTTTTACAAGACATTGATACGGAAAAAGAAGTAGAGTCGTTGAAAGAAGAGCTTAAAACAGCTCAAGGACAACGCAGAACCCGTGCAATTAAACGCTTGGAAGTGCTAGAAGCATTCCGTAACTCTGGTAATGAGCCTTCATGGATGATACTAGACGTGCTACCGGTTATTCCACCGGAGCTTCGTCCAATGGTACAACTTGATGGTGGTCGTTTTGCTACATCTGATTTAAATGATTTATATCGTCGTGTTATCAACCGTAATAATCGGTTGAAAAGATTATTGGACCTTGGAGCACCAAGCATTATCGTTCAAAACGAAAAACGTATGCTTCAAGAAGCTGTCGATGCTTTAATCGATAATGGCCGTCGTGGTCGTCCAGTAACTGGACCTGGTAACCGTCCATTAAAATCTTTATCTCATATGTTAAAAGGTAAACAAGGCCGTTTCCGTCAAAATCTTCTTGGTAAACGTGTTGATTACTCTGGTCGTTCTGTTATCGTAGTTGGACCTAACTTAAAGATGTACCAATGTGGTCTGCCGAAAGAAATGGCGATTGAATTATTCAAACCATTCGTTATGAAGGAACTAGTTCAAAGAGGTTTAGCGCATAACATTAAATCTGCTAAACGTAAGATTGAACGACTATCTCCTGAAATTTGGGATGTGCTTGAAGAAGTTATTAGAGAACACCCGGTACTACTGAACCGTGCACCGACTCTTCATAGACTTGGTATTCAAGCATTTGAACCAACTCTAGTTGAAGGTCGCGCAATTCGTTTGCACCCGCTTGTATGTACAGCTTACAATGCTGACTTTGACGGTGACCAAATGGCGGTCCATGTTCCTTTATCTTCTGAAGCTCAGGCAGAGGCTCGTATGCTAATGCTTGCTGCGCAAAACATTTTGAATCCTAAAGATGGTAAACCTGTTGTTACACCTTCTCAAGATATGGTATTAGGTAACTATTACTTAACATTGGAAAGAGAAGGCGCTATCGGTGAGGGTATGATCTTTAAAGATACAAGTGAAGCGTTGCTTGCATACCAAAATGGTTATGTACACTTACATTCCCGTTGTGCTGTGCATGCATCATCACTAAATAATGAAACATTCACGGAAGAGCAAAATAGCCAACTCTTAATAACAACTGTTGGTAAATTGATCTTCAATGAAATTTTACCAAAATCATTCCCGTATATTAACGAACCAACACGTTATAATTTGGAAACAAAAACTCCAGAGAAGTATTTCGTGGAAAAAGGCGCTGATATACCTGAATTGATTAAGGCTCAACCCGCTATTGATCCATTCAAGAAAAAAATTCTTGGGAATATTATTGCGGAAGTCTTTAAACGTTTCAAAATTACCGAAACTTCTAAAATGCTTGACAGGATGAAAGATCTTGGATTCAAATATTCGACAAAAGCAGGTATTACCGTTGGTGTGGCTGATATTGTTGTTTTAAAAGAAAAACAAGAAATCATTACTGAAGCTCAAACGAAAGTAGATAACGTCCTAAAACAATTTAGACGGGGTCTAATTACGGAAGATGAGCGTTATGATCGCGTTATCTCAATCTGGAGTGCTGCTAAGGATACCATTCAGTCCAAACTTATGGACTCTCTGGACCGACGCAACCCAATCTTCATGATGAGTGACTCCGGTGCCCGTGGTAATGCATCCAACTTTACGCAGCTTGCGGGTATGCGTGGATTGATGGCCAACCCGGCTGGACGTATCATTGAATTACCGATTAAATCAAGTTTCCGTGAAGGTTTAACAGTGTTAGAGTACTTTATCTCTACACATGGTGCTCGTAAAGGTCTTGCTGATACAGCACTTAAAACAGCCGATTCCGGTTACCTTACACGCCGACTAGTTGACGTAGCTCAAGACGTTATCATTCGTGATGATGATTGTGGTACAGACCGCGGCTTGAAAATTTCTGCCTTGAGAGAGGGTACAGAAATAATCGAGCATCTAGAAGAGCGTCTAGTAGGTCGATATGCAAGAAAAGCGATTAAACATCCAGAAACAAATGAAGTGATTGTAGCTGAAAACGATCTTATCACTGAGGATCTGGCTAATTATATTGAATCTCTTGGTATTGAAACAGCATGGATTCGTTCTGCCTTTACATGTAACACTAGTCATGGTGTATGTAAAAAATGTTATGGACGTAACTTGGCTACTGGTCAAGAAGTTGAAGTGGGCGAAGCAGTTGGTATTATTGCTGCTCAATCAATCGGAGAACCAGGTACACAGTTAACGATGCGTACATTCCATACTGGTGGGGTTGCCGGAGATGATATTACTCAAGGTTTACCTCGTATCCAAGAAATATTTGAAGCGAGAAATCCTAAAGGTCAAGCTATCATTTCTGAAATCGAAGGAACAGTTGTTTCGATTAATGAAATCCGCGATAAACAACAGGAAATCGTTGTTCAAGGTGCAGTTGAATCACGCACTTATACTGCGCCGTACACAGCGCGTTTAAGGGTAGCTGTTGATACAGCCGTACGTCGAGGCGAAGAGCTAACAGAGGGTTCAATCGATCCGAAAGAATTGCTGAAAGTTACTGATGTACTTACTGTTCAGGAATACCTGCTTCATGAAGTACAAAAAGTATACCGGATGCAAGGGGTAGAAATCGGTGATAAACACATCGAGGTTATGGTTAGACAAATGATGCGTAAGGTCCGTGTGCTTGACGCTGGTGAAACTGAAGTTCTTCCAGGAACATTATTGGATGTTAACCAGTTTACAACTGCGAACACAGATGCATTACTGACTAGCAAATTACCTGCTACTGGACGTCCTGTATTACTAGGTATTACAAAAGCATCTCTAGAAACGGATTCCTTCTTGTCCGCAGCGTCATTCCAAGAAACAACTAGAGTCTTGACGGATGCAGCAATTAAAGGAAAACGTGATGAATTGCTTGGACTTAAAGAAAATGTTATCATCGGTAAACTTGTCCCTGCAGGAACAGGTATGCTTCGTTACAGAAAAGCTAACCCTGTCGTTGTTGGTGGCGAAAGCACAGATACAGTAACAGTAGATTAAATGAAATATGACCAGCTCATCATTAAAACTGAAGACCGCACTCCTTTACTATGGAGGAGTTGAAGGATCAGAATTTATTGAGCTGGTCTCTCTTAATAAGAACGACTAACTAAATAGACGAGTGAAAACTCGCTTTATTTCTATTTTAGGCAAAGTGAATATCTTAATAGTATTATGTAAGGAAAACCTTTTGCTTAAATTAATTTTTTGAAAGAAGTTGACAGTATCCGACTAAAAGTGATACTATAGCAAAGGTGCTCCTATGTTACCCTGTAACTTTGGAGGATATGGACCATGTCTTATGAAAAAGTAATACAGGCAAAGTCAGTGATTATAGGGACGAAACAAGCAGTTAGAGCTCTGAAAAACAATTTAATTCAAGAAGTTATCATCGCTGATGATGCAGATATATACTTGACTGGGCGTGTCGTTGAGACCGCTAAAGAATTGGATGTTCCTATCACATATGTTGATTCGATGAGAATGCTTGGCAAAGCATGTGGTATTGATGTCGGAGCAGCAACTGTTGCCATTAAAAAGTAAAAATGTTTTTGCAATACTATTTGCAAAGACTTTGTTTTTACCCATTTATGAACCACCTGGATGTGTGGTACTAGAAATGAAAACGTGAAGGGAGGAAAAATGTAATGCCTACTATTAATCAATTAGTGCGTAAAGGACGCGAGTCTAAAGAGGTTAATTCAAAATCTCCAGCACTTAACAAAGGCTACAACAGCTTTAAAAAAGCACAAACTAACGTATCATCTCCGCAAAAACGTGGTGTTTGCACTCGTGTGGGTACTATGACACCGAAGAAACCAAACTCCGCGTTACGTAAATATGCGCGTGTACGTTTAACAAACGGTATCGAGGTAACAGCTTATATCCCAGGTATTGGACACAACCTACAAGAACACAGCGTGGTTCTTATCCGTGGCGGTCGTGTAAAAGATTTACCAGGGGTACGTTATCATATCGTACGTGGTGCTCTTGATACTGCAGGAGTAAATAATCGTATGCAAAGCCGTTCTAAATACGGTACTAAGCGTCCGAAAGCAGCAAAAAAATAATTTGAAACAAAAAATTAACTTTCTTGAAAGGAGGAAATATAATGCCTCGTAAAGGACCTGTAACGAAAAGAGACGTATTACCAGATCCAATTTATAATTCAAAACTTGTGACTCGCTTAATCAACAAATTAATGGTTGATGGACAAAGAGGTAAATCACAAAAAATTCTTTACTCTGCATTTGATTTAATCAAAGAACGTACTGGCAATGAACCAATCGAAGTTTTTGATCAAGCACTTAAAAACATCATGCCTGTATTAGAAGTAAAAGCACGCCGTGTGGGTGGAGCTAACTACCAAGTACCAGTTGAGGTGCGCCCAGATCGTAAATCAACTCTAGGACTTCGTTGGTTAGTAAACTACTCTCGCCTTCGTGGAGAAAAAACGATGGAAGAGCGTTTAGCTTATGAAATCATGGATGCTGCTAACAATACTGGAGCAGCTGTTAAGAAACGTGAAGATACACACAAAATGGCTGAAGCTAATAAAGCATTCGCTCATTATCGCTGGTAAGATCAATTACTATAAAATCCTTATAGAAGGAAGGAGAAAGACAAATGGCAAGAGAGTTCTCCTTAGCAAACACTCGTAATATCGGTATCATGGCTCACATCGATGCTGGTAAAACGACAACAACAGAACGTGTTCTATACTACACTGGTAAAATCCATAAAATTGGTGAAACACACGAAGGTGCTTCACAAATGGACTGGATGGAACAGGAACAAGAACGCGGAATCACGATCACATCCGCTGCAACAACTGCACAGTGGAAAGGTCACCGTGTAAACATCATCGATACACCAGGACACGTAGACTTCACAGTTGAAGTTGAACGTTCATTGCGTGTACTTGATGGAGCTGTAGCTGTACTTGATGCCCAATCAGGTGTTGAGCCTCAAACTGAAACAGTTTGGCGCCAGGCTACAACTTATGGTGTACCGCGTGTCGTATTCGTAAATAAAATGGACAAAATCGGTGCGGATTTCCTTTATTCAGTTGGAACAATCCACGATCGTCTACAAGCTAATGCTCATCCAGTTCAGTTACCAATCGGTGCTGAAGATCAATTCTCTGCAATCATTGACCTAATTGAAATGAAAGCTCATTTCTATGCTAATGATTTAGGAACTGATATCACTGTTGGTGAGATTCCTGAAGAACATCGGGAACTAGCTGAAGAATACCGTGAAAAGTTAATTGAAGCAGTTGCAGAAGTTAATGAAGACTTAATGGAAAAATACCTTGGCGGCGAAGAAATCAGCATTGCTGAATTAAAAGCAGCTATTCGTACAGCAACTGTTAACGTTGAATTCTTCCCAGTTATCTGTGGATCAGCTTTCAAAAACAAAGGTGTCCAATTAATGCTAGATAACGTTATCGACTTCCTTCCATCTCCTTTAGATGTACCTGCAATTAAAGGTACTCTTCCAGATACAGAAGAAGAAGTAGAACGCCACTCAGATGATTCTGAACCGTTCTCCGCTTTAGCGTTTAAAGTAATGACGGATCCTTACGTTGGTAAACTTACATTCTTCCGTGTGTACTCAGGTACATTAGAATCAGGATCTTATGTAATCAACTCAACTAAAGGTAAACGTGAACGTATTGGACGTATCCTTCAAATGCACGCAAACAGCCGTGAAGAAATATCAACTGTATACGCAGGAGATATTGCTGCAGCTGTAGGATTGAAAGATACTACAACTGGTGATACTCTATGTGACGACAAGAACCAAGTTATTCTTGAGTCCATGGTATTCCCAGAACCAGTTATTTCTCTTTCAGTTGAACCAAAATCGAAAGCAGACCAAGACAAAATGGGTCAAGCTTTACAAAAGCTACAAGATGAAGATCCAACATTCCGTGCGCATACTGACCAAGAAACTGGTCAAACGATTATCGCTGGTATGGGTGAACTTCACTTGGACATCCTTGTTGACCGTATGCGTCGCGAATTTAAAGTGGAAGCTAACGTTGGTGCTCCTCAAGTAGCATACCGTGAAACTTTCCGTGGTTCAGCTAAAGTTGAAGGTAAATTCGTTCGCCAATCAGGTGGTCGTGGACAATTCGGACACGTATGGATTGAATTTGGTCCAAACGAAGAAGGTAAAGGATTCGAATTTGAAAATGCTATCGTCGGTGGTGTAGTACCACGTGAATACATCCCTGCTGTACAAGCTGGATTAGTTGATTCACTTGACCGTGGTGTACTTGCTGGTTACCCGCTAGTCGACATCAAAGCAAAATTATTTGACGGTTCTTACCATGACGTTGACTCCAATGAAATGGCATTTAAAATTGCAGCATCCATGGCACTAAAAAATGCTGCTTCTAAATGTAAACCTGTTATCCTTGAACCAATTATGAAAGTAGAAGTTGTAATTCCTGAAGATTACCTAGGCGACATCATGGGAGATATCACATCTCGTCGTGGTCGTGTAGAAGGTATGGAAGCTCGCGGTAACACACAAATGGTTAAAGCGATGGTTCCACTATCTGAAATGTTCGGATATGCTACATCTCTACGTTCTAACACACAAGGACGCGGAACATTCTCTATGCACTTCGATCATTATGAAGAAGTACCTAAGAGCATTTCTGAAGAAATCATCAAAAAAAATAAAGGTGAATAATTGATTTTCATCTCTTATTAAAGTATAACTATCTTATGTAAGCTGTGATGGAAGAATTAGTCTTCCTTCACAGCCCTATATACTTAATCTATTATTTATAATTTTAAGGAGGAATTCCTAATGGGAAAAGCTAAATTTGATCGTTCAAAACCGCACGTTAACGTTGGAACAATTGGTCACGTCGACCATGGTAAAACAACTCTAACTGCTGCAATCACAACTGTACTTGCTAAATCAGGTGGAGCAGAAGCTCGCGCTTATGACCAAATTGATGGTGCTCCAGAAGAAAGAGAACGTGGTATCACAATCTCTACAGCACACGTTGAGTACGAAACAGCTACTCGTCACTATGCACACGTTGACTGCCCAGGACATGCTGACTATGTTAAAAACATGATCACTGGTGCTGCACAAATGGACGGCGGAATCTTAGTAGTATCTGCTGCTGATGGCCCAATGCCACAAACTCGTGAGCACATCCTTCTTTCTCGTCAAGTAGGTGTACCATACCTAGTAGTATTCATGAACAAATGCGACATGGTTGATGACGAAGAACTTCTTGAATTAGTAGAAATGGAAATCCGTGATCTTCTATCTGAATACGAATTCCCTGGCGATGACATTCCAGTTATCAAAGGATCTGCACTAAAAGCTCTTCAAGGAGATGCTGCTTGGGAAGAAAAAATTCATGAATTAATGACAGCTGTTGACGAGTATATCCCAGAACCAACTCGTGACACTGACAAACCATTCATGATGCCAGTTGAGGATGTATTCTCTATCACTGGTCGTGGAACAGTTGCTACTGGCCGTGTTGAGCGTGGACAAGTTAAAGTCGGTGACGTTGTTGACATCATCGGTTTCAACGAAGAGTCTAAACCAACAACTGTAACAGGTGTTGAAATGTTCCGTAAGCTTCTTGATTATGCTGAAGCTGGTGACAACATCGGTGCACTACTTCGTGGTGTTGCTCGTGAAGATATCCAACGTGGACAAGTTCTTGCTAAACCAGGTACAATCACTCCACACACAAGTTTCAAAGCTGAAGTTTATGTTCTTTCTAAAGAAGAAGGTGGACGTCACACTCCATTCTTTACAAACTACCGTCCTCAGTTCTACTTCCGTACAACTGACGTAACTGGTATTTGTAACCTTCCTGAAGGCGTAGAAATGGTTATGCCTGGAGACAACATCGAAATGACTGTAGAACTAATCGCTCCAATCGCTATCGAAGAAGGTACTAAATTCTCTATCCGTGAGGGTGGACGTACTGTAGGCGCTGGCGTCGTTGCTACAATCACAGAGTAATTGATTCTTTAATGAATATTGGAAGGGACGCCTTCCGGGAAAAGCAGATGGGACGCCATCTGCTTTTTTTATTTATTAAAGACTTTTAATTTATTTCTTCTATAGTATTGCTTAAAAAGTAATTAAATTTTAAAGAGATTTTTAATGATCTTTCAGAAGAAGAAAATGGATATGAAAGACCGTGTAGAATGTACTTGTAAATACTTGTGATAGTATGTATAATAATAAAAGTGTGTTGCACAAGAAAAGTTTAAGTTTAACTTGCATTCTACTTGTGCTTTATGTATAATAGACAATGTTGGTCTTTGACTGCGATGATATGGAAGGTTGCTGACACACCCGGCCGCTTTGCCATGGCGAGTGTGTGGGAAATTTCCATTGAGAAGGTCTATTTTAAAATAGGCGAAAAGGAGGGAAAATTATGGCAAAACAAAAAATTCGTATACGTTTAAAAGCATATGATCACAGAATTCTTGATCAATCTGCTGAGAAAATTGTTGAAACTGCAAAACGTTCTGGTGCGGCTGTATCTGGTCCAATTCCATTACCTACTGAAAGATCGGTATACACGATCCTACGTGCGGTTCATAAATACAAAGATTCTCGTGAACAATTCGAAATGCGTACGCATAAACGTCTAATCGACATCGTTAATCCAACTCCACAAACAGTTGATTCATTGATGCGTTTAGATTTACCATCAGGCGTTGACATTGAAATCAAATTATAATTCATATAAATATGAACAATTACTCTAGGAGGTGTGACTTATGACCAAAGGAATCTTAGGAAGAAAAATCGGTATGACTCAAGTTTTTGCTGAAAACGGTGAACTTATCCCGGTAACAGTTATCGAAGCTGCTAATAACGTGGTTCTTCAAAAGAAAACTGTTGAAACTGATGGCTATGAAGCAGTTCAAGTTGGTTTTGAAAACAAACGTGAAAAGCTTTCTAACAAACCTGAAAAGGGACATGTTGAAAAAGCAAATACTACTCCTAAGCGCTTCATTCGCGAATTCCGCGGAACGGATCTTAATGAATATGAGATCGGTCAAGAAGTCAATGTTAGTATTTTCGCTGAAGGCGATTTAGTAGATGTAACAGGAATTTCAAAAGGTAAAGGTTTCCAAGGCTCTATCAAACGCCATGGACAATCACGCGGACCAATGTCTCATGGTTCTCGTTACCACCGTCGCCCAGGTTCAATGGGTCCTGTAGCTCCAAACCGCGTATTCAAAGGTAAACTATTACCAGGACGTATGGGTGGGGAACAAATTACTGTTCAAAACTTAGCTATCGTTAAAGTTGATGTTGAACGTAACCTACTATTGATCAAAGGTAATGTACCTGGTGCTAGAAAAGCATTGATCAAAGTAAAAACTGCTGTTAAAGCAAAGTAATTTCTGAGAAAGGAGGAGCAATAGAATGCCAAAAGTTACATTGTTCAACCAAACAGGTTCACAAGTTGGCGACATCGAATTAAATGAATCCATCTTTGGTATCGAACCTAATAATCATGTATTATTTGAAGCAATCATTATGCAACGAGCTTCCTTACGTCAAGGAACTCATAAAGTTAAAAACCGTTCTGAAGTTGCAGGCGGTGGACGTAAACCTTGGAAACAAAAAGGAACTGGACGTGCGCGTCAAGGTTCTATCCGTTCTCCACAATGGCGTGGCGGTGGTGTTGTTTTTGGACCAACTCCAAGATCTTACGCTTACAAGCTACCTAAAAAGGTACGTCGTTTAGCTATTAAATCTGCATTGTCTGCAAAGGCATTGGAAGAGAACATTTTGGTACTTGAAAGCTTGTCTTTCGAAGCTCCAAAAACAAAAGAATTTGTAGCAGTACTTAAAAACCTTTCTGTTGATACTAAAACGTTAGTCGTTACTGACGGTTTAGATGAGAAAGTTGCTCTTTCTGCACGTAACATCCCTGGTGTTACTGTAGTGGAAGCTGTTGGTCTTAATGTTCTTGATGTTGTTTCACACAACAAATTGATCTTGACTAAATCAGCTGTCGAAAAAGTAGAGGAGGTGCTTGCATAATGGATGCACGCGATATCATTAAGCGCCCCGTAATCACTGAACGCTCTTCAGACATAATGGCTGAGAAAAAATATACTTTTGAAGTTGATGTTAGAGCTAACAAAACTCAAGTTAAAGATGCTGTTCAAGAAATTTTCGGCGTTAAAGTTGAGAAAGTAAACATCATGAACTACAAAGGTAAATTTAAACGTATGGGCAAACATGCAGGCTATACTAACAAGCGCCGTAAAGCTATTGTTAAATTAACTGCTGACAGCAAAGAAATCGAGCTATTCGAGGCTTAATTCATTAGAGAAGGAGGGAAATACAAATGGCGATTAAGAAGTATAAACCTACCTCTAACGGTCGACGTAATATGACAACTTCCGATTTTGCTGAGATTACTACAGACAAACCGGAAAAATCATTACTTGCTCCTTTACACAGCAAAGGCGGCCGTAATAACCAAGGTAAGTTAACAGTTCGTCATCAAGGTGGCGGCCACAAGCGTCAATACCGTATCATCGATTTCAAACGGAATAAAGATGGTATACCTGGACGCGTTGCTACTATTGAGTACGATCCAAATCGTTCTGCAAACATTGCATTAATTAATTATGTTGATGGAGAAAAACGTTATATCCTAGCTCCGAAAAACCTAGAAGTAGGTTTGGAAATCATGTCAGGTCCAGAAGCTGACATTAAAGTGGGTAACGCTCTTCCTCTTATTAACATCCCAGTTGGTACAGTAATTCATAACATCGAACTTAAACCAGGAAAAGGTGGACAATTAGTCCGTTCAGCAGGAACATCTGCTCAAGTACTTGGTAAAGAAGGTCGTTATGTACTTGTACGTTTAAACTCAGGTGAGGTTCGTATGATTCTTGCTACTTGCCGTGCTACAATCGGTCAAGTTGGTAACGAACAACATGAACTTATCAACATTGGTAAAGCTGGTCGTAATCGTTGGTTAGGCAAACGCCCAACTGTTCGTGGATCAGTAATGAACCCGAACGATCACCCACACGGTGGTGGTGAAGGTAAATCTCCAATCGGACGTAAATCACCAATGTCTCCATGGGGTAAACCAACTCTTGGATTCAAAACTCGTAAGAAGAAAAATAAATCCGATAAATTTATCGTACGTCGTCGTAAAAAATAACGGGATTGACCTACGGTTCATATATAGAACCGTAGAACAGTCACGAAGGGAGGTACTCGCATGGGTCGTAGCTTAAAAAAAGGGCCTTTTGTTGATGATCATTTATTGGTAAAAGTTGAAAAATTAAATGAAGCTGACAAGAAACAGGTAGTAAAAACTTGGTCTCGTCGCTCAACAATCTTCCCGCAATTCATCGGACATACAATCGCTGTTTATGACGGTCGTAAGCATGTGCCGGTTTATGTAACAGAAGATATGGTAGGTCACAAACTAGGCGAATTCGCGCCTACACGCACTTATAAAGGTCACGCAAGTGATGACAAGAAAACAAGACGTTAATGAGAGGAGGGCATCTCATGCAAGCAAAAGCTGTCGCTAAAACAGTTCGTATTGCTCCTCGTAAAGTGCGTTTAGTCGCAGATTTAATTCGAGGAAAACAAGTAGGTGAAGCAGTGGCGATTCTTCGCTTAACACCAAAATCTGCTTCTCCAGTCGTAGAAAAAATTCTGAAATCTGCTATCGCAAATGCAGAACATAACTACGAAATGGATATTAATAACCTAGTCGTTTCAGAGGCATACGTTAACGAAGGACCAACATTAAAACGTTTCCGTCCTCGCGCTCAAGGTCGTGCGAGTGCAATAAACAAACGTACTAGTCATATTACAATCGTTGTATCAGAAAAGAAGGAGGGGTAATCTGTGGGTCAAAAGGTAAATCCTATCGGTTTGCGTATCGGAATCATTCGTGATTGGGAATCCAAATGGTACGCTGATAAAGACTACGCTACTCTTTTGCATGAAGACATTAAAGTTCGTGAATATATCGCGAAACGCTTAAGTGATGCTTCTGTATCCAAGGTTGAAATCGAACGTGCTGCTAACCGCATCAATGTATCAGTTCACACTGCTAAACCAGGAATGGTTATCGGTAAGGGCGGTACTGAAGTTGAAGCACTTCGTAAAGCTTTGAACCAGCTAACTGGCAAAAGAGTTCATATTAATATCATTGAAATTAAAAGAGCAGATCTTGACGCAAAATTGGTTGCTGAAAACATCGCTCGTCAATTAGAAAACCGTGTTTCATTCCGTCGTGCTCAAAAACAAGCTATTCAACGCACTATGCGTTCTGGCGCAAAAGGAATCAAAACACAAGTTTCTGGTCGTCTTGGCGGTGCTGATATTGCTCGTGCTGAACACTACAGCGAAGGAACAGTTCCACTTCACACACTTCGTGCTGACATAGATTATGCTCATGCTGAAGCAGATACTACTTACGGGAAGCTAGGCGTGAAAGTTTGGATCTACCGTGGAGAAGTTCTTCCTACTAAGAAGAAATCTGAGGAAGGAGGAAAATAATATGTTATTGCCAAAACGCGTAAAATACCGTCGTGAACATCGCGGTAAGATGAGAGGGATGGCTAAGGGCGGCACTGAAGTTCATTTTGGAGAATTTGGACTTCAAGCTCAAGAAGCTTCTTGGATCACTAACCGTCAAATCGAGGCAGCTCGTATTGCGATGACTCGTTACATGAAACGTGGAGGTAAAGTTTGGATTAAGATTTTCCCAAGCAAACCTTACACTGCAAAACCGCTTGAAGTACGGATGGGTTCCGGTAAAGGTGCTCCTGAAGGTTGGGTAGCAGTAGTTAAACCGGGCAAAGTATTGTTTGAAATCTCTGGTGTATCTGAAGAGGTGGCAAGAGAAGCATTGCGCCTTGCAGCACACAAACTTCCAATCAAATGTAAGTTTGTAAAAAGAGAGGAAATTGGTGGTGAAACAAATGAAAGCTAATGAAATCAAAGATCTAACCACTGCTGAAATTGAACAAAAACTAAAATCTCTTAAAGAAGAACTATTTAATCTTCGTTTCCAGTTAGCTACTGGACAACTTGAAAATACAGCTCGCATCCGTGAAGTTCGCAAATCGATTGCTCGTATGAAAACAGTTGTTCGTCAAAGAGAGATCGGTGTCACTAATCGATAATGAATGGAGGTTTGCAGAATGAGCGAACGCAACCAACGCAAAATCTACACTGGCCGCGTAGTATCCGATAAAATGGATAAAACAGTAACAGTTGTTGTAGAAACCTATAAAAAGCATTCTTTATACGGTAAACGCGTGAAATACTCTAAAAAGTTAAAAGCTCATGACGAGCTAAATGAAGCGAAAGCTGGCGACGTAGTACGTATTATGGAAACTCGTCCACTTTCAGCTACAAAACGCTTCCGTCTTGTAGAAGTAGTAGAAAAAGCAGTAATTATTTAATATAGTTCGGATTAAGCTAATTCCGAAGGGAGGTACCGTACATGATTCAACAAGAATCTCGTTTAAAAGTCGCTGACAATTCAGGTGCTCGTGAAGTACTAACAATTAAAGTCCTAGGTGGTTCTGGCCGTAAATATGCTAACATCGGTGATGTTATCGTTTGTACAGTTAAACAGGCAACACCAGGAGGCGTTGTTAAAAAAGGTGAAGTCGTTAAGGCTGTTGTTGTCCGTACAAAACGTGGTATGCGTCGTCCTGACGGTTCTTACATTCGTTTTGATGAAAACGCATGTGTAATTATCCGTGACGATAAGAGCCCACGTGGAACTCGTATTTTTGGACCTGTTGCTCGTGAATTACGTAACAATAGTTTCATGAAGATCGTTTCTCTAGCTCCAGAAGTTCTATAATATGTAAAATTTGTATAAAGCCTTTCAAGGAGGTGCCAAGCTAATGCATGTTAAAAAAGGTGACAAAGTCGTAGTCATCTCTGGTAAGGACAAAGGCAAACAAGGAACAATTCTTGAAGCATATCCGAAACAAAATCGTGTGCTTGTTGAAGGAATTAACATCGTGAAAAAGCATTCCAAGCCATCTCAAATTAATCCACAAGGTGGAATTATTAGCAGAGAAGCTGCAATTCACGTATCCAATGTAATGCCACTTGATCCAAAATCAGGTAAACCGACTCGTGTTGGATATAAGATTGAAAATGGTAAAAAAGTACGCGTAGCTAAAATATCAGGTGAAACTTTAGATAAATAAGTCATAAATGAAGGGAGGTACACTAAGCAATGAGCCGCCTTAAAGAAAAATTCAAAAGTGAAATTACACCATCATTGATGGGTAAATTCAACTATCAATCAGTAATGCAAGTACCAAACATTGAGAAAATCGTTATTAATATGGGTGTTGGTGACGCAGTATCTAACTCAAAAGCTTTAGATACAGCTGTTGAAGAACTTACACTTATCACTGGTCAAAAACCAGTTGTAACAAAAGCTAAAAAATCAATCGCAGGCTTCCGTTTGCGTGAAGGTATGCCTATCGGAGCGAAAGTTACATTACGTGGAGAACGTATGTATCAATTCCTTGATAAGCTAGTATCAGTATCTTTACCACGTGTACGTGATTTCCGCGGCGTTTCAAAGAAATCTTTTGACGGACGTGGGAACTATACATTAGGTGTTAAAGAACAACTTATCTTCCCTGAGATTGATTACGATAAAGTGAGCAAAGTTCGTGGTATGGATATCGTTATCGTAACGACTGCCAACACTGACGAAGAAGCTCGTGAACTACTTACTCAAGTTGGAATGCCGTTCCAAAAGTAATCTCTAAATAAAGGGAGGCGAAATCGTGGCTAAAAAGTCTATGATCGTAAAGCAAAAACGCGAACAAAAGTTTAAAGTACAAGAATATACACGTTGCGAACGTTGCGGACGTCCACATTCTGTATTACGTAAATTTAAGCTTTGTCGTATTTGTTTCCGCGAACTTGCATATAAAGGACAAATTCCTGGCGTTAAAAAAGCTAGCTGGTAAAACCCGAGTTTGGGAAGGAGGTAAAATATAATGGTCATGACAGATCCTATTGCAGATATGCTTACTCGCATCCGTAATGCGAATATGGTTCGTCACGAAAAACTAGAAGTTCCTGCTTCAAAGATCAAGAAAGAAATTGCTGAGATCTTAAAGCGTGAAGGCTTCGTACGTGACTTTGAATTAATCGAAGACAACAAACAAGGTATCATCCGTATCTTCTTAAAATACGGTGCAAACAACGAACGTGTTATCACTGGTCTAAAACGTATCAGCAAACCTGGTTTGCGTGTATATGCAAAAACTGGAGAAGTACCACGCGTTTTAAACGGTTTAGGTATCGCAGTTGTTTCTACTTCTCACGGAGTTTTAACTGACAAGGAAGCTCGCTCTAAACAAGTTGGCGGAGAAGTTTTAGCATACGTTTGGTAATACATTTTCACAAGAATGGAGGTGCACAATATGTCTCGTATAGGTAAAAAACCTATTGAAATCCCTGCAGGTGTAACAGTTACTGTTAACGGAAGTGAAGTAACTGTAAAAGGACCTAAAGGTGAATTATCTAGATCATTTAGTCCTGATCTTACAATCGTTGTTGAAGAGAACGTGGTAACTGTTACACGCCCGTCTGACGAGAAGACTCACCGTTCTTTACACGGTACTACTCGCGCACTTATCTCTAACATGGTTGAAGGTGTATCAAAAGGATTTGTAAAATCACTTGAACTTATTGGGGTTGGGTACCGTGCGCAAAAGCAAGGTACTAAGCTTATCCTTAACGTAGGATATTCTCACCCTGTAGAAATAGAACCAGAAGCTGGTGTTGAAGTCGAAGTTCCTTCTAATACAAAAGTAATTATTAAAGGTGCTAGCAAAGAACGTGTAGGAGCTCTTGCAGCTAATATCCGTGATGTTCGCCCACCTGAACCGTATAAAGGTAAAGGTATTCGTTACGAAGGCGAATTCGTTCGTCGTAAAGAAGGTAAAACTGGTAAGTAATGCCGCATAAGTAAACGAAAGGAGTGACGTAAATGATTACGAAGCTTGATAAAAATGCTACTCGTCAGAAAAGACATGCACGTGTGCGTGCAAAGCTTTCTGGAACAGAAGCTCGTCCTCGTTTAAATGTGTTTCGTTCAAACAAACACATTTACGCACAATTAATTGACGATGCAAAAGGCGTAACATTAGCAAGTGCTTCAACTCTTGATAAAGAGATCGGTATCGAAGCTAGTAGCAATGCTGAAGCAGCTCAAAAAGTTGGCGAACTTATTGCGAAACGTGCTGTTGAAAAAGGTTTCAAAGCTGTGGTATTTGACCGCGGTGGTTACCTCTTCCATGGTCGTGTTAAAGCATTGGCTGACGCTGCTCGTGAAAACGGCTTAGAATTTTAATGGATAAGGAGGGACATAAACAGATGCGTAGCATTGATCCTAATAAATTAGAACTTGAAGAACGCGTAGTTACAGTAAATCGTGTAGCTAAAGTTGTTAAAGGCGGACGTCGTTTCCGTTTCACTGCACTAGTAGTTGTAGGTGATAAAAACGGTCATGTTGGATTTGGTACTGGTAAAGCTCAAGAAGTTCCGGATGCAATCCGTAAAGCTATTGAGGACGCTAAGAAAAATCTAATTACTGTACCAATGGTTGGAACTACAATTCCTCACCTTGTGAACGGACGCTATGGCGCAGGTCACATTCTATTGAAACCAGCTTCTGAAGGTACAGGAGTAATTGCTGGTGGTCCTGTTCGTGCGGTACTTGAATTAGGCGGAGTTAGCGATATCTTGTCTAAATCACTAGGTACTAACACACCTATTAATATGGTTCGCGCAACAATCGAAGGATTGAAGCAATTGAAACGTGCTGAAGACGTAGCTAAGTTACGTGGAAAATCAGTACAAGAACTGTTAGGATAAGGAGGGAAATCAAATTATGGCTAATAAATTAGAAATTACCCTCACTCGCAGCTTGATTGGTCGTCCTGAAGATCAACGTGTTACAGTTAACACTTTGGGTTTACGTAAAATGCATCAAACGGTTGTTCATGATGATAACCCTGCGATTCGCGGTATGATTACCAAAGTTGCTCATCTTGTTACTGTAAAAGAACAATAAAATAATTTTTAACTTAACAAGGAGGTGCCAACATGAAACTTCATGAGTTAAAAGCTGCAGAAGGTTCTCGTAAAGAACGTAAACGTAAAGGTCGCGGTATTGGATCTGGTAACGGTAAAACAGCAGGTAAAGGTCACAAAGGACAAAACGCTCGTTCCGGCGGCGGTGTACGCCTTGGATTTGAAGGGGGACAAACTCCTCTATTCAGACGTTTACCTAAACGTGGATTTACCAACATTAACCGTAAAGACTATGCTATCGTGAATCTTGATACGTTAAATCTTTTCGAAGACGGTACTGAAGTAACACCAGCTCTATTACTTGAGACTGGTATTGTAAGTAAAGAAAAAGCAGGAATCAAAATTCTTGCAAAAGGAAGCATTGAGAAAAAGCTTACTGTTAAAGCTCACAAATTCTCTTCTACTGCTAAAGAAGCTATCGAAGCTGCTGGCGGTAATACAGAGGTGATCTAATGTTTCGCACGATCTCCAATTTTATGCGCGTGGGTGAAATAAGGAATAAGATTATTTTTACCCTTCTAATGTTAATCGTCTATCGCATCGGTACATTTATTCCTGTGCCGCATGTGAATGCCGATTTTCTCGCTGCACAGGACCAGCTAAGCGTCATAGGTCTTTTAAATACCTTTGGCGGCGGGGCACTTCAAAACTTCTCTATTTTAGCGATGGGTATTATGCCGTATATCACGGCATCTATTATCGTTCAACTATTACAGATGGATGTTGTACCAAAGTTCACTGAATGGTCTAAACAAGGAGAAGCAGGGCGCCGTAAATTAGCTCAATTCACGCGGTACTTCACTATTATACTCGGATTTATCCAAGCTTTTGGTATGTCTTATGGGTTCAATAATATGTCAGGTGGCCAATTGATTGAAAATCCTGGAATTGCAACATACTTGCTTATTGCGACTGTCTTAACGGCAGGAACAGCTTTTCTTTTGTGGTTAGGAGAGCTGATCACTGCTAAAGGTGTAGGTAATGGGATTTCTATCATAATCTTTGCTGGTATCGTGGCTAGTTTGCCAAATACGGCAAACCAGATCTACGCACAACAGTTCGAAAATGCTGGAGATCAATTATTTTTACGAATAATAACTATAGTCCTTATTGTTTTAGCAGTATTAGCAATCGTGGTTGCTGTTATTTTTATTCAGCAGGCATTGCGTAAAATTCCTATTCAGTATGCCAAGCGTGCTGCGGTAGGTCGTACACAAATGGGTGGCCAGTCTACACATTTACCATTGAAAGTAAATGCTGCGGGGGTTATTCCGGTAATCTTTGCAATGGCATTTCTTATCACCCCAACTACAATCGCTTCTTTTTTTGGAAAGAACAGTGTTACTAGTTGGATTACAGAACATCTTGTTTATACCAATCCAATTGGTATGATCATATATGTTGCTCTTATCATTGCTTTTGCGTATTTTTATGCATTCATTCAGGTTAATCCTGAACAAATGGCTGAGAATTTGAAAAAGCAAGGTGGCTATGTGCCAGGGATTCGTCCAGGTAAGAGTACACAAGAATATTTAACACGTGTTTTATACCGTCTAACGTTTGTTGGTTCTATATTCTTAGCAGTCATCGCCGTTTTACCGGTATTTTTCATAAAGCTTGCTGATCTTCCTCAATCTGCACAGATTGGTGGAACTAGTTTACTAATCGTTGTAGGGGTAGCCCTTGATACGATGAAACAGCTAGAGTCACAACTTGTGAAAAGACACTATAAAGGTTTTATAAAGTAATGAGTTTTGGGAACAACATGTTCCCTTTACCCATTATAGAGTTTGAGGGGGAAGAAAATTGAATCTAGTGTTAATGGGTCTGCCGGGTGCTGGTAAGGGTACTCAAGCCGAACAAATCGTAGAAAAATATAATATCCCTCATATTTCTACTGGAGATATGTTCCGAACAGCTATCAAAGATGGAACAGAATTAGGTCTAAAGGCAAAATCATTCATGGACAAAGGCGAATTGGTACCTGATGAAGTTACCATCGGCATTGTACGTGAGCGTTTAAGCAAGGAGGACTGCCTAAAAGGATTTTTGCTTGATGGATTCCCACGTACTGTGGCACAAGCAGAAGCACTTGAAAGCATCCTTACTGATTTAGATCGCAAAATAAATTTTGTCATTAATATCGATGTGGATAAAAGCATCTTAATGGAAAGATTGACAGGACGTCGTATTTGCAAATCATGTGGTGCGACATATCATCTTGTATTCAATCCTCCTGCTAAAGATGATGTATGCGACCGCTGTGGCGGAGAATTATATCAACGTGCTGACGATAATGAAGAAACGGTTCAAAATCGCTTAGATGTGAATTTGAAACAAACTAAGCCACTTCTTGATTTCTACGGAGAAAAAGGATACTTGGTAAACATTAACGGACAGCAAGATATTAATAAGGTATTTGAAAACATTGATGTGTTACTTGGTGCTTTGCAAAATTAATCATCGTATTGATTTATGAAATTCATACCATTTTTACAACTTACTAGTTAAACTTGGTGCATTCCTTTAATACAAAGGGTATAATGGATTTCGCTAGAGCATTCTCACATTTATTAATCAGGTTCTTGTACTTGGTATTCCCTGAATTGGGCGATTACTTTATAAGTAATCTTCATGGACATATCCGGTCGGCAAAATTGATGAAGAAATGCAGTGACTCTATTAGGATTCCTAAAGAGTCATGATATAGAGGGTTGAAAGAAGCTATGTCAGGCGTGCGCCTTTCAAACATCTCCCATGCTATTCAAACCTATGTCGAGACTAATTGCTTCTCTATTTTGAGAGTATGTCGGTCACGGAATCGGTCAAGACTTACATGAGGACCCATAAATTCCTCATTTCGGTCCAACTGATAAAGGTCCTCAGTTAAAGCCTGGTTCTACAAAATGGTGAATACTTGATGCAGAATTGTATGACTTTTGAGGATAATTGGACTGGAGTAATGTTGACGGAAAGATGTGTACCTTTAATAGGTTCACGCATAGAGAAGGGAGAATCACTTTAATGGCGAAAGATGATGTAATTGAAGTAGAAGGCACAGTACAAGAGACTTTGCCAAATGCAATGTTTAAGGTAGAATTAGAAAATGGTCATACTGTTTTAGCTCATGTATCCGGTAAAATTCGTATGCACTTTATTCGCATTTTGCCTGGAGATAAAGTTACGGTTGAGCTTTCCCCGTATGATCTAACTCGCGGCAGAATCACATACCGGTTTAAATAATCCGGTTACGCTCCGATCTGTATAAGGAGGTTAGATAGCAATGAAAGTCAGACCATCAGTCAAACCAATCTGCGAAAAGTGTAAAGTTATCCGCAGAAAAGGTAAAGTTATGGTTATTTGCGAAAACCCTAAACATAAACAAAAACAAGGCTAAATAGAAGGAGGTGCACTCAAGCATGGCACGTATTGCTGGAGTAGATATTCCCCGTGACAAACGTATTGTTATCTCATTAACATATATATATGGTATTGGAAAACAAACAGCGATTAAAGTTCTTGCAGAAGCTGGTGTTTCTGAAGAAACTCGCGTTCGTGACTTAACGGAAGACGAATTGAACAAAATTCGTGATATCATTGACAAGTTAAAAGTAGAAGGCGACCTTCGTCGTGAAATTTCCCTTAACATTAAACGTCTAATGGAAATCGGTTCTTACCGTGGTTTACGTCACCGTCGTGGACTTCCTGTTCGTGGACAAAATACAAAAAACAATGCTCGTACGCGTAAAGGACCTCGTCGTACTGTAGCTAACAAGAAAAAATAATTAGTAAAGGAGGTTACTTTTCATGGCACGTAAAACTAATACACGTAAACGTCGTGTGAAAAAGAATATAGAAACTGGTATTGCACATATTCGTTCAACATTCAATAACACAATCGTTACGATCACTGACTCTCATGGTAATGCTATTTCTTGGTCAAGTGCTGGAGCTTTAGGATTCCGTGGATCTCGTAAATCTACGCCATTCGCTGCACAAATGGCTGCTGAAACAGCTGCTAAAACATCAATTGAACATGGTATGAAAACTCTTGAAGTTACAGTTAAAGGACCTGGTGCTGGACGTGAGGCTGCTATTCGTGCACTTCAAGCTGCTGGCCTAGAAGTAACTGCAATTAAAGATGTAACTCCAGTTCCACATAACGGATGCCGTCCACCAAAACGTCGCCGTGTTTAATTTTTCTGTATAGATTTTGTATTCCTGTCAATAATGGGATATAATACTAAGTTTGCGTTCTTACAGAAGATTAATTTTCAGTTGTTGCGCACAGCGGGAACGTATACATGGGGAATTTCGGTTTAAGTGACATGTTTACTTACCGGGGTTTTGACGTTTTGAAGGAGGGTTTATTGATGATCGAAATAGAAAAACCAAAAATCGAAACGGTTGAAATCAACGACGATACCAAATTCGGTAAATTCGTCGTAGAGCCACTAGAGCGTGGGTATGGTACTACATTGGGTAACTCCTTACGTCGTATCCTTTTATCCTCACTCCCAGGTGCTGCTGTCACAGCTATACAAATTGATGGAGTGCTACATGAGTTCTCAACAATTGAAGGCGTCGTAGAGGATGTTACATCTATCATTCTTAATGTGAAAAAACTAGCTCTAAAGATTTACTCTGATGAAGAGAAGACGCTAGAAATTGACGTTCAAGGTGACGGAGTCATTACGGCTGCTGATATCACTCATGATAGTGATGTAGAAATTCTTAATCCGGATTTATATATTGCTACAATCGGTAAAAACGGTCATATGCGTATGCGTTTATCTGCACGTCGCGGCCGCGGCTACACTCCTGCTGTTCAAAACAAGAGAGAAGATCAGCCAATTGGTGTAATTCCAATCGATGCTCTTTACACTCCAGTTTCACGAGTATCTTTCCAAGTTGAAAATACACGTGTTGGACAGTTGTCTAACTTTGACAAGTTAACGTTCGATGTTTGGACTGATGGCAGTACGGGTCCGCAAGAAGCGGTAGCACTTGGAGCTAAGATTTTAACAGAGCATTTAAATATCTTTGTTGGGTTAACTGACGAAGCTCAAAATGCTGAAATCATGGTTGAAAAAGAAGAGGATCAAAAAGAAAAAGTTCTTGAGATGACGATCGAAGAATTAGACCTTTCTGTTCGTTCTTATAACTGCTTGAAACGTGCTGGAATCAATACCGTTCAAGAGCTTGCTCACAAAACGGAAGAAGATATGATGAAAGTTCGTAATCTAGGCCGTAAATCACTCGAAGAAGTGAAAGCGAAACTAGAAGAATTAGGCTTAGGTCTTCGTAAAGACGACTGATAACATGGCGGAATCATCCATTATGTTGTGAGCCTTGTAATAGACACACAATATAGAACTTCAACAAAGGAGGGAATCTCTAATGGGTTACAGAAAGTTAGGACGCACTAGCGCACAACGTAAAGCATTACTTCGTGATTTAGCTACGGATCTTATTATCCATGAGCGCATTGAAACTACTGAAGCACGTGCAAAAGAATTACGTTCTGTAGTAGATAAAATGATCACTCTTGGTAAACGTGGTGACTTGCATGCACGCCGTCAAGCTGCAGCATTCATCCGTAACGAAATCGCTGACGCTGAGAATGGTACAGATGCCCTTCAAAAGCTATTCAGTGACGTTGCTCCACGTTATGAAGAACGTCAAGGCGGATACACTCGTATCATGAAAGTTGGTCCACGCCGCGGTGACGGTGCACCAGTCGTGGTTATTGAATTAGTTTAATAACAACGATGAAAAAGGGCAGGACAAATGAATATACTCACTTGTTCTTTGCCCTTTTTCTTTTTTTATAGAAATTCTGTTTTTTTAGAAATTCGCATTGAGTGTTACGATGGCTGGCGGAACCTGTTCTACAGGGAGCCTTCACGTCTAGCTCAAGCATCCCTTCCCGCTTTTTATAAGCGATTATAAGATAACCTGTTTTTCGTAACAGGCCCGCTGTAAGCTGCTCTTAATTTACCGAAAATTCTTTCGGTGGAAGGGGTGCAGCGTTTTTTTATATTTTCAGAAGAATAAATACCGATATTTCATTGTTTATTTATGTTAATTCAGCAGAGTTAAGATAAGATGAGTGCAGTCGAGGATGAGGAGGGCCACATGGGGAAGAAGCTGGTTTCTTTAGAGAATATTATTTTTAGATATGAGGGTCAGTCTCGAAACGCCTTAGATGATGTTTCTTTTGATATTTATCAAGGGGAGTGGCTTGCGATCGTTGGCCATAATGGTTCCGGCAAGTCGACATTAGCGAAGTTATTGAATGGTCTTCAGTTCGCCCACTCAGGTACGATTATGATTAATGATCAAATATTGACGGAAGAAACCGTTTGGGATGTACGCCAGAAAATTGGCATGGTTTTTCAAAATCCAGATAATCAATTTGTAGGCACTACAGTTCAGGATGATGTGGCTTTTGGTTTAGAAAACGCCGGTGTTTCTCAGCAGGTTATGGTGGAGCGTGTTCATGGTGCGCTGAATAAGGTTAAAATGAATGCCTTTCTTAATCAAGAGCCGCACCATCTATCCGGCGGTCAAAAGCAACGAGTGGCCATAGCAGGTGTCATTGCCTTACAGCCAGATATCATCATCTTAGATGAAGCAACCTCTATGCTTGACCCAAGAGGCCGTGAAGAAGTGCTTGAAACTGTGAGAGAATTAAAACAGGAAAATGAGATTACAGTTATATCGATTACCCATGATCTTGAGGAAGCTGCGAAAGCTGATCGTATGATAGTCATGAATCAAGGTCAGTTATATCGCGAAGGGCCTCCTCAAGATATTTTTGAATTAGAGGAAGAATTAATAGCTCTTGGTCTAGATATTCCCTTTTCGGTAAAACTAACTAAAGAGTTGCAAAAAAATGGTGTTCGTGTTGTGAATGGGCATTTGACAGAGGAAGAGTTGGTGAAGGATTTATGCGAATTACACTCGATGATGTAGAATACCGCTATCAGGTCAATACTCCCTTTGAACATCTAGCCCTTCATGATGTTAATATTTCAATGGAATCGGGAACCTATACTGCAATAATAGGCCATACAGGCTCAGGTAAATCAACGTTACTGCAGCATTTAAATGCTCTTTTAAAACCGACTAAGGGGCGAGTCTTCATTGGAGACCGGACGATAGAAGCCGGAAAAAAAGAAAAGTTATTACGGCCGATTAGACAAAAGGTCGGTATTGTTTTTCAGTTTCCGGAACACCAGCTATTTGATGAAACCGTTGAAAAGGATATATGTTTCGGGCCAATGAATTTTGGGGTTTCTGAAGTAGAAGCTAAGAAATTAGCAAGGAAAGCCATTGTACAAGTTGGACTAAGTGAGGATATCCTGGTAAAATCTCCATTCGACTTATCCGGTGGTCAAATGCGACGGGTAGCCATAGCAGGTGTACTGGCTATGGAACCTGAAGTATTGGTACTAGATGAGCCTACAGCCGGACTTGATCCACGAGGACGGAAAGAGATTATGGATATGTTTTATGATTTGCATAAAGTTCGCGGCATTTCAACGATTCTGGTGACTCATAGCATGGAGGATGCAGCTAAGTATGCGGATGACATCGTTATCATGCACCAGGGTACGGTGTTCAAAAAAGGAACTCCTCAGGAGATTTTTTCCCAACCTGAGCAGTTGCTAGAGCTTGGTCTGGATGTACCTGATACGGTCCGTTTTCAACTCAAGCTTCAGAAGGAACTAGGTGTTCGTTTTGATCACCCTTGTCTTAATATCGGGGATTTAGCGATAGAAATCGATAAAGCGATGAAACGGGGGAACCGCTAATGCTGGATAAAATGATTATCGGGCGTTATGTCCCTTCTGACTCTGTGATGCATAAAATGGACCCGAGGGCTAAGCTACTCTTGGTATTCCTGTTTGTCTGTGTCGTTTTTTTGGCGAATAATGTCGTTTCATACTCTTTGCTTGCTGTATTTACTGTAATGTTGATTAGTCTTTCTAAGATTCCGCTTCGCTATCTTTATAATGGATTAAAACCTATCTTTTTCTTAATCGTCTTTACATTCTTACTGCATATCTTGTTTACGAAAGAAGGAGAAGTCCTTTTTAAATATGGCTGGTTTGAAATTTACGAAGGTGGCTTGATTCAAGGGTTATTTATATCCTTAAGGTTTACCTTACTAATTCTGGTTACGTCTCTATTAACGTTGACGACAACCCCGATATCCATTACTGATGGAATGGAGGAGTTGTTGGGTCCCTTAAAAAAATGGAAGATGCCGGTTCATGAACTAGCATTGATGATGTCCATTGCCCTTCGATTCATTCCAACGCTAATGGAAGAAACCGAAAAAATCATGAAGGCACAAACAGCAAGGGGAGTTGACTTTTCATCAGGTCCAATAAAGGATAGGGTTAAATCGATAGTACCGCTGCTTGTCCCATTATTTGTGAGCTCGTTCAAACGGGCAGAAGAATTGGCAACAGCCATGGAATCCAGAGGATACCGTGGTGGGGAAGGCCGTACAAAATACCGTCAATTAAGTTGGAAGACTAGTGACAGCCTGTTGATGGTCTCTCTAGGTGCTCTTGCGGTCATGTTATTTTTATTACGTTCATAATAAGGAAGAGTACTATATGCCAAAATATAAATGTGTGATTGCTTATGATGGCACAGATTTCGCTGGTTATCAGGTGCAACCTGAGAAACGAACGATACAAAGTGAATTTGAGGAAGTCCTAGCCAAAATGCATAAGGGTGAAATTGTAAAAGTGACAGCTTCAGGCCGGACAGATTCAGGGGTTCATGCAAAGGGTCAGGTCATTCATTTTGAATCACCCCTTACATTTCCTACTGAAAATTGGGTAAAGGCGTTCAGCGCCCTTCTTCCAAGCGATATCGTCGTTTTGGAAGTCGATATTGTGTCTGCAGATTTTCATGCAAGGTTCCATACGACTGGCAAGGAGTACCGATATATTATTGCCCGTTCAAAACTGCAGGATCCGTTTCAACGCAATTACGCCTATCATTATCCTTATTCATTAGATGAAAAGGCAATGAGGGAAGCAATGTCCTATTTAATAGGGACCCATGACTTTACAAGTTTTTGTTCGGCAAAAACAGAAGTGGTCGATAAAGTCCGAACTATTCAAGAAATGGATTTTAATGAGACTGATGGATTTATGGTTTTTCGCTTTGTTGGAGAAGGCTTTCTGTATAATATGGTGCGTATCTTAGTTGGGACGCTTCTAGAAGTCGGGAGCGGCAAAATAGCACCTCGAGATATAATTGGGATATTGGACAAGAAAGACCGCAGTTTTGCTGGGAAAACAGCACCAGGTCATGGACTGTATTTATGGAAAGTATTTTACAAATAAAAATATTTTAAGTGTGATACCAGTTTTTTTACAAGTGACAAAATGGTTAAGGTCAATAGTAAAGCGGGTTGAGGCGATACTGATCTTTTCGCTGAGTTGTAGAAAGTGTTTTATAGACAACTTATCCTAGTGTAACATTCCCTTGACAATGAAACTGGGAGAAGTTAATATAATATGGTATGTATTTTAATCCCACGATAAGCCCCGGAAGTTTATTGTGATTGAAAATAAATATAAAAAATTAAAAAGTTTTTTAGGAGGTTAACCATGCGTACGACATTTATGGCGAAAGCTAATGAAGTAGAACGTAAATGGTATGTGATTGACGCTGAAGGCAAAACTTTGGGTCGCCTTTCTACTGAAGTAGCATCCATCTTACGTGGTAAACATAAACCAACTTTTACACCAAACATTGACACTGGTGATCATGTAATTTTGATCAATGTTGAAAAAATCCATTTGACTGGTAAAAAATTGACTGACAAAATTTATTACCGTCACACTATGCATCCAGGCGGTCTTAAAACTAGAACTGCTCTTGAAATGCGTACAAACTACCCTGAGAGAATGCTTGAACTTGCTATCAAAGGTATGCTTCCAAAGAATTCTCTTGGTCGTCAAATCTATAAAAAATTACACGTATACGCTGGAGCTGAGCACCCACACGCTGCTCAACAACCAGAAGTATACGAATTACGCGGATAATTACTAAGGAGGTTACTATCTTGGCACAAGTTCAATATTATGGTACTGGTCGCCGTAAGAGCTCAGTAGCTCGTGTACGTTTAGTACCAGGCGAAGGTCGCATCGTTATTAACGGTCGTGACATTAATGAATATATTCCTTTCGCAGCATTACGTGAAGTTGTTAACCAACCACTAGTTGCAACAGAAACTACTGGAAATTACGACGTTCTTGTAAACGTTAGCGGTGGTGGATACACTGGTCAAGCTGGAGCAATCCGTCACGGTATCGCTCGTGCATTGCTTCAAGTTGATCCAGAATTCCGTCCAGCTCTTAAATCTGCTGGTTTACTAACTCGTGACCCACGTATGAAAGAACGTAAAAAATACGGTCTTAAAGGCGCACGTCGTGCACCTCAGTTCTCAAAACGTTAATTCTATTACCGTTTCAAAGGCTCTCAACCATTTTGGTTGGGGGTCTTTTTTTTGTATAAAATTTTTTGCCCACACGTATTTCATCACTATCATAGCTCAATGTACCTTTGGGGCTCTCCTGTCTGCTCTATTAAGTAGTCTGTAAGGTGTTTATAGGCGTTCATTGTAATTTGAATATCCAGATGACCTAATCGCTCTTGAGCCTCTTTTATACCTGCACCAGCTTCAAATAAAAGGGAAGCATGTATAGTAATGGGGTAAAGTTCTTTATGCTTTTCAAAAATTACAGATACTTATCATAAAAGTAAGCCAAGCATTGAAATTTTGACTTTAAAATGATATCTCCCCCACTACTCTAAATTTGGGTGCATTGATCTACTCGGCTCTTTTTGTCTTTCTAAAGGTCTTAAACTAAAAAAAAATTGCACTTTCATAAAATATGGATAAATTTTAGATTATATGGAAAAAGCTTATCACTTTCTCTGTGGTGATTGACTATTGATTTGCTGAAACATATCGTTAATGTGAAGAAAAGTAGAAGAAGGCGATTGTACATGAAAACTGGTATAGGCATGATATTGGAGCAACGAATATAGCGATTGACTTTGTACAAGAGGATGGAGACGTCCTACCAGCACATGAATTTCCGACCCAAGTAAAATACCAGGTTATACGCTACCAACTTGAGTGTATCGTGTGTAAAAGAATTCAATGCAACAATTCCTAACCATTACAGGAATCGGTATAGGTGCTCCGGGTCAGCTAGATTCGAAACAAGTGAAGGTACTAAATCCACACAATCTAAATCGTGGCATGGTTATCCTATAGTACAAAATATTGATAGCGCTTTCCTAATGCCGATCTAGCAGTTCAAGTATTAAATCCTTAGCTGTTCGTATTAGGTGGTGGTGCCATCATCGAACAGCCAGCATTTTATTAATGGCTAGTAGAAAATAACCAATTACCTTTTACACCAAGATAGCTAATTACTGAAGTTAGAAAAAGCGTCATGGTACATTGACGGGAATAAAGGGTGCTGCGGCTACTATCCTGTCGAAGGATTTGAGATATAGGAGGGAAACAAAATGGAATTTAAGACTACTGCGCATATTATTTCTCACTCCCACTGGGATCGGGAATGGTATATGCCTTTTGAAAAGCATCGGTACCACTTAGTGAAGTTGATGGATACACTTATCGATTTGTTTGAAAAGGGGGAAGATTTTCAGAGCTTTCACTTGGATGGACAAATGATTATTTTAGAAGATTATTTCCAAATTCGTCCTGATAAAAAAGAATTGATTAAGAAGCTAGTACAAGAAAAAAAGCTTCATATTGGTCCTTGGTATGTGTTACAGGACGCATTTTTAACAAGCTCGGAAGCGAATGTCAGAAATATGTTGTATGGGTTACAAGCTGCAAAGGAATACGGTGTTGTGTCAAAGGTAGGGTACTTCCCAGATACATTTGGCATTTACGGTCAAGCACCTCAATTGCTTCAGCAAGCTAATATTAAAACTGCTGCGTTTGGGAGAGGTGTAAAACCAACCGGATTTAATAATATGGTGAGCGATGCGAAAACATTTGAATCGCCATATTCAGAACTTAAGTGGAAGTCGCCAGATGGATCGGCGGTGCTTGGTGTTTTGTTTGCGAATTGGTATTCAAACGGCAATGAAGTACCAGTGGATAGAGAGAGTGCGAAAAAATATTGGGAAACAAAACTAGCTGATGCTAAGAAATATTCTTCAACACCAAATCTTCTTTTCATGAATGGTTGTGATCATCAGCCAATTCAAGTGGATATAGGAGATGCAATCAAGGTGGCTGAAGAACTTTTTCCAGATATCACGTTTGTACACTCTAATTTTGATGATTATATGGAAGTACTTCAGGAATCATTACCAGAACAACTCCAGACGATTACCGGTGAACTGCGGAATCAACGTACAGATGGGTGGTCAACTCTTGTAAATACAGCCTCTGCCCGCATCTATTTAAAGCAGATGAATCAAAAGTGTCAAACACTTTTAGAAAAAGTGGCTGAGCCACTATCCGTTTTTTCCTATTTTCTTGGTCATGAATATCCACGTGATTATTTACGATATGCATGGAAAACTTTGATGGAAAACCATCCACATGACAGTATTTGCGGTTGTAGTGTAGATGAAGTACATCGAGAAATGGTAACTCGTTTTGAGAAGGTTCAGCAGACTGCATCAACTATTATCGAGGAGAAGGCCAATGAAGTTGTATCTCATATTTCAACGAAACAAAGTGTTGTTGATGAGGATATGATTCCAGTTGTTGTTTTTAACACATCAGGAAATACACGAGATGTGGTTATCGAAAAGGAAGTTGAGCTAGAAAAAGTCTATTTTTCAGATATGCCTTTTTCAGAGATTCCAGATTTCCTTGGTTCGAAGGATTTACCTGATATTAATTTGGTTGATAAAAGTGGTAAGGTACATGTTTGTAAAACAAAGGACATTGGTACCCGTTTTGGATATGAGTTACCAGGAGATGGTTTCCGACGTCCCTATTATGCAAGAATTATCAAATTAACATTCCTAGCTCAATCTCTTCCGGGCTATGGATATAAAACATTTTATATCAAACCGGCCAAGGAAACGAAGTTGAATGAACAGCCATCGATTAATCAATGTGCTCGTGAATTGGAGAATGAATTTGTTCATTTGTTTGTTCATGAAAATGGTTCGTATACATTGACTGACAAACAGACTGGGAAAGTATTCGAAAATCTAGGAATCTATGAGAATAGCGGGGACATTGGTAACGAATATATGTTTAGGAAGCCAAATGGTGAAGTTCCACTTACAACGAAAGATTTGAAAGCGGAGATAAGAGTAGTTGAAGACCATTCATTACGTTCCGTTATAGAACTTGTTCATGAGTGGAAGATTCCAAAAGAGGCTGATGAACAATTTCAACGAGAAAAGGAACTATTAGTTTGGCATAAGGACCGGCTATCAGGTCGATCTTCTGAAAATGTAACAATTCGTTTAACTACTCATATTCAGTTAGATCAAAAAGCGAAGGGGCCTTCTGTTAAGGTTACAATTGAAAACCAAGCAAAGGATCATCGTCTACGTGTTCTTTTTCCAACTAATCTAAGTACGAATGAACACTATGCAGACAGTATTTTTGAAGTGGCAAAACGTCCTAATATACCTGAAAGAGAGTGGGACAATCCTAGTTTCGATCATCACCAACAGGCTTTTGTAAGTGTAACAGATGGAAAGCATGGGATGACAATTGCGAATAAAGGATTACATGAGTATGAAATCCTTGAGGAACAACAAACAATAGCCGTTACGATTCTCCGTTCAACTTCTGAGTTAGGGGATTGGGGTCTATTTTCAACACCAGAGGCTCAATGTATTGGAACGTACCAAGCAGAATGGATGGTTATCCCTCACAAAGGTACAGTGGTTGAGTCAGAAGTATTCAAAGAGGCGTATGACTTCCAAGTGCCTGTGATTGCTGTACAAACAGATGTACATGAAGGGTTACTTCCAACCGAAAAGACATTTTTTACTTGGGAAGGTAAATCATTAGCAATCTCTTCTATCAAATTAGCGGAGGAAAGAGATGATGTAATTGCTCGGTGGTTTAACACATCTGAAAAAGAAACAAGGGTAATTGCTCAACCAATGCAAGGTACAAATAGCTATAAGAGTACTATCGTTGAGAATGTGAAAGAGCCGTTTGAAAATACGCAAATTCAAGAAAAAGTAAAACCGTTTGAAATTATTAGCCTTGGTTGGCAAGTGAAGGAGTGAAGGTAATGAACACTGAGAAAACAATCCCACAATCACTATCTTATTTAATCGAAAAGGTGAAGAAGAATTTCCCTGAAGATAAAAAGCTTCATGAGATGTTTGAACAATGTTTTGTTAATACGTATGAAACAACACTAAAGCCACAAGAAGATGGAACAACATTTGTCATTACAGGTGATATACCAGCTATGTGGTTAAGAGATTCAGCTGCCCAAGTACGTCCATATTTACTTGCTGCTGAAAAGGACGAAGAAATGGCGAAATTAATTGAAGGTGTTGTTCGTCGTCAAATGAGCTATATCGTTCATGACCCATATGCAAATGCATTCAATGAAACCGCTAATGGAAAAGGCCATCAAGATGATAAAACTGATATGTCCCCAATGACATGGGAACGTAAATATGAAATTGACTCACTTTGCTATCCAATTCAGCTTTCTTATCTTTTGTGGAAATCAACTGGAAGAACGTCCTACTTTGATGACACATTTGTAAAAGCATTGAACAAGATTTTGCATGTCTGGAAAGTGGAACAAAATCATGAGGATGAATCACCATATAGCTTTGAAAGAATGGATGTAAGACAATCAGATACTCTGAACAGGGATGGGAAAGGATCTAAAACTGTGAGAACAGGAATGACTTGGAGTGGATTTAGACCAAGTGATGATGCTTGTTTATATGGTTATTTAGTACCTGCAAATATGTTTGCGGTAGTAGTGCTAGGTTATGCATCAGAGATTTGTAGAGAAGTTTTAAAGGATGAAAGTCTTGCAAAGCAATGTGAGCAACTAGCTTCTGAGATAAAAGCAGGAATAGAAGAATATGCAGTGTTAGAACATCCGATTTATGGAGATTTATATGTCTATGAAACGGATGGAATGGGAAGATATCATCTTATGGATGATGCGAACATCCCTAGTTTACTAGCGGCTCCCTATCTGGGCTGGTGCCAATTTGATGATAAAACCTATCAGAATACTCGCGGCTTTTTATTAAGTAGAGATAATCCTTACTTTTATGAAGGAAAAGTGGCCAATGGAATTGGGAGTCCTCATACACCCGATCATTATATATGGCATATTGCATTAGCAATTGAGGGGATGACATCTACAGATGCTTCTGATAAAAAGAGAATTTTGGAAGAGATGAAGCAATCGGATGGCGGAACTGGATTTATGCATGAGGGCTTTAATTCAGACCAACCAGAAGAATTTACGAGAGAGTGGTTCTCATGGGCGAATTCGATGTTTAGTGAATTTGTATTAAGTTTATGTGGTTTTGCAGTTAAAGGTAGTCCGCTTTATAAAAAGCTACAAGAAAACAATATCTAAGTTAAGACACAGTACCGCATCTTGGTTGTTGCAGAGGATGGATAAAATGATCTTACTAACAGGGGTGGGAATTTGTTGAAAATAAGCTATGGTCTTGTCACTGCGTTCTTAGGTTTGCTTTTAGTTTGTGTACTTCCGATTACGGGTTTTGCAAAACAGCCGGAATCATCTTATTGGTATCCTGAAACATTATTAAAGTGGAGTCCAGAAAATGATTCTGATGCTGTATATAACAAAAGTACTGTTCCATTAGCTGATAGAGAAGTTGTTTTCAATGTGAATGAAACATCTCAGTCAGAAGCTAAATTGGTTGCATTATCGGCATTAAATTCCAACACAAGCGGGGTTCCATCTCAAGGCGGAAATAAATTTTTTGCAAATACATTTAGCTACTGGCAGTACGTTGATTTAATGGTGTATTGGGCGGGTTCTGCTGGAGAAGGAATTATTACTCCTCCAAGCGCTGATGTGATTGATGCTTCTCATAAAAATGGCGTTCCAATCTTAGGTACTATTTTCTTTCCTCCAATAACGTACGGAGGACAAGCGAAATGGGTAGACCAAATGCTTACACAGCGTGAGGATGGGTCATTTCCTGCTGCTGACAAACTTTTAGAGGTTGCTAAATATTACGGATTTGACGGCTGGTTTATCAACCAAGAAACAGCAGGTGGAAATAATGAGACTGCACAAAAAACGAAAAAGTTTTTAAAATATCTACAAGGCAATAAGCAAGAAGACATGCACATTATGTGGTATGACTCAATGGTAGAAAACGGATCAATTAACTGGCAAAATCACTTAACAGATCGTAATAAAATGTTCTTACAAGATGGTAATGACAGAATTTCCGACAGTATGTTTTTAAATTTCTGGTGGACGAATCAACAATCTTCTCATGATAAGGCATTGGAAATTGGTAGAAGTCCATATGACCTATATACTGGCATTGATGTAGAAGCAAATGGAACTAAGACAAACATTCCTTGGAATGGCATTTTCCCAGAAGGACAAAAACCTTTGACTTCCTTAGGGATTTACCGTCCAGACTGGGCTTTTAAAACAACTGAAACAATGGAAGCGTTCTATCAGAAAGAACAAGAATTCTGGACTGGAAAAGCTGGGGATCCTCGCAAGACTGGTGAAAATGGAAACTGGAAAGGGATGGCTCACTATTTTACTGCAAAAACGGTAATTCAAGAGCTTCCGTTTGTAACACATTTTAATACAGGTAGTGGGAAATTCTTTGCAGTAGGTGGTTCTACACAAAGTATAAAAGAATGGAATAACCGTAGTTTACAAGATATTTTACCAACATGGCGCTGGTTAAAGGATAGCAAAGGGGAGCCTCTAAATGTTGATTTCGATTGGGATACAGCATTTTACGGTGGTAGCTCTTTGAAGGTTTCTGGTAACCTAACGAAAAAAAATGCGACACATGTGAAGCTTTATAAAACGAATCTACCAGTTGAAAAGGATACTGAGATTTCTGTAACTTACAAAACTGATGTGAAAAAGCCTAACATGAAGCTTGGTGTAAGCTTTGTGGATCAACCCGATGATTTTGTGTTTTTTGATGTGAAGAAAAAGAGTCGAGATCAATGGATGGAAGAAACATTTAAATTAAACAAATATAAGGGAAAAAAAATTGCAACTATTTCTCTATTCTTCGAGAGTGATGATGCAATAAAAGATTATCAAATCAACATCGGAGAAATTAAAGTTACAAATAAACATAACGATAAAGAGGTCCCAGCTATATCAACGAAAGCTAAGGTGAAAAATCCAACTTTCTTGAAGGGACTATATGCTGATTTAGATTTATCATGGGAGTCAGTGGAAGGTGATATTCAGCATTATGAAATTTATCGCGACCTTCCTAAAGGTAAAAAAGAATTTATCGGAGCAGTTCCAAACGATGCATACTACATTTCGAATTTACGAAGAAGTGGTAAGGAAACAGCAACTACCCTAGAAATCGTAGCTGTAACTACTGATTTTGTTCGAGGTAAAGCTGCGAAGGTAATGTTTAAATGGCCTGCATACCCACAACCAAAGGCAGACTTTAGCGTAAGTCAAACAGTCGCAGCACCAGGTGAAGAAATCCAATTTTTCAACAATTCATCTGAAGCGACAGAAGAAGTTGAATGGCAGATTGAAGGTGGTACACCTTTAGTAAGTACTGAGAAAAATCCAGTTGTAAGGTATGAAGAAGAAGGAGTGTACTCAGTTACCCTAATCGCTAAAAATAGCGAAGGGGAGGATGTCCTTACAAAAGAGGGATTTATTACAATTTCAAAGGATGCAAAAAACATTACTAACGTTGCACTGGACAAAACTGCAACTGCTAGTGGACAATGCGCCCCTTCTGAAGGACCAAAGTACGCGATTGATGGAATCGTGACGAATAATAGTAAATGGTGTGCAATTGGTGCAAATCATTGGTTAGAAGTCGATTTCGGTGAGGCGTTTCATCTATCAAAGTTTGTTGTCAAACATGCTGAAGCGGGTGGAGAGCCAGCCGCCTTTAATACGAGGGCATTCACGATCGAGGTAAGTCTTGACGGTGAAAATTGGACGAACGCAGTAACTGTCACAAATAATACAGATGCTATCTCAGAACATGCCATTACAACGACAGAAGCTCGATATATTCGCTTTTCTGTCCAACAACCAACTCAAGGTGGAGATCAAGCAATTAGAATATTTGAAGTCGAAGCATATGGATATTAAGTAATATGATAATCGGAAAGGGGTTTTTCCCCCTTTCCTTTTATCATATTGGTAGGGGATGAAAAACATGGGGAGAATGTTACAAGAAGTAAGTGAATGGATCGTTAGGTTAGTATGGACGAATATTCTTTGGTTTGTATTTATTGTAGCTGGATTAGGTGTTTTTGGGATTATGCCGGCGACTGTTGCTTTATTTGCTGTTACACGAAAGTGGAAGATGAAGGACCTGGATGTTTCCTTATTGAAAACATTTAAAGAAACCTTTAAAAAAGAGTTTGTCCGTTCAAATTGTATTGGGCTGATTTATGCAGTAATTGGCTTTTTTTTATATGTCGATTTAAGAATTGCTGAAAGCATGGAAGGAACGTTTTCCGTTATTCTTTATGTCTTTATTAGCTTTATCATTCTTTTATATTTGAATGCTATTGTTCACTTTTTCCCTCTGTATGTACATTATCATTACTCAATAAAGGATTACATAAAACAATCATTTATTATTTCACTTATTAGTCCTTTTTCTACATTAATGATTTGTATTGGTTTGTTTTTTATTGGCTATTTAATCACGAATATGCCGGGACTTATACCATTTATTTCAGGTGTACTACCTGCATATTGGATTATGAATGTTTGTATAAAAAGGTTTAAAACTCTAGAACAACAGCAATCACAAGTAAATGAACATATGAAGATCGAGGAAAGTATAAATTAATATAAAAATGGGGGATTTATATGTTTTTAGTAGAAAGAAAGCTAGAAGCAAGAATACAAGAATTGGCGCAGTACCGCTATCGTGATGGAATTGAGATTGGTCAGTTTAGTACGATTGAGGATGAGGGTGTAGTAGGCACATATCCTCCTATAGAAAAGGGTGAATCGACTTTAAAACTAAGAGACCAATGGACGGGGCGAGACCGGTATCTTTGGCTACATGCAGATGTTCAACTTCCGACGGAATGGGCAAATAGAAAAGTAGTTGGTTTATTTGACTTTGGACGTACAGGCGGAGGAAATAATTCTGGATTTGAATCATTATTATTCTTAAATGGGAATCCATACCAAGGTGTTGATTCTAACCATCAGGAAGTATTTTTTCCACCAACCGAAATAGGAAACACTGTTCAATTAGATTTCAGACTTTGGTCTGGACTTGAAGGTGGTGGAGAGCCAAAGGAGCAAATTTATACACTTGAGATGGCCCAATTGGCTTGGTTAGACGAGGCTGTAGATGATTTATATTATACATCCCTAGCAGCGTGGCAAACAATTAAAGAACTTGGTGATGACCGACCAGAAAAACATGCAATTATAAAAGCGTTGAATCAAGCTTTTATGAAAATAAATTGGAGTAAACCAGGTAATGAAGCATTTTTTAGTAGTTGTGAGATTGCTAGTGTGGAATTAAATAAAAGTCTTAACGAAATCGAAAAACATCATCCTGTGACCATTCATTGTGTTGGTCATACACATATTGATGTTGCATGGCTATGGCGTTTAAAACATACACGTGAAAAGGCTGCTCGATCTTTTTCTACTGTTTTAAGATTAATGGAACAATATCCTGAATATTATTTTCTCCAAACACAGCCACAGTTATATGAATATATTAAAGAAGACTACCCAGAAATCTATGAAAATATTAAAAAGCGTGTAAAAGAAGGTCGTTGGGAAACTGAGGGTGCAATGTGGTTAGAAGCAGATTGTAATATTCCAAGCGGGGAATCACTAGTGAGACAAATTTTGTACGGGAAGGAATTCTTTAAAAGGGAATTTGAGGTAGATTGCAAGTATCTATGGCTGCCAGATGTATTTGGGTATTGCTGGGCACTTCCACAAATTTTGAAAAAGTCAGGAATCGATACATTTATGACCACTAAAATAAGTTGGAATCAGTACAATCGTATGCCAAATGATACTTTTAAATGGCGTGGAATTGATGGGACAGAAATCCTAACTCATTTTGTAACCACTCCTGAACCTTGGAATTCGGAAGATTCATGGTTTTATACATATAATGGGCTGATTACCGCAAAGACTGTAAACGGTACATGGAATTCATACCGGAATAAAGATGTTAACCAAGATTTACTTCTTTCCTATGGGTATGGTGATGGGGGTGGAGGAGTCAATCGAGAGATGATAGAGCTTCGTCGCAGATTTGAGAATATGCCAGGACTGCCAAAAGTAAAAACGACAAAAGCTGGAGAGTACTTCCAAAAGTTACACGAAAATATTGAGAATTCAAATGAGTATGTCCACACTTGGGACGGTGAATTGTACCTTGAATACCACAGGGGGACCTATACAAGTCAAGCATATACAAAACGAATGAATCGTAAACTCGAGTTGAGTTATAGGGAGTCGGAATGGTTGTCTGTGTGGAACTCTCTAATGTCTTCATGGGCGAAATATCCTAAGCAACAGCTTGATGAAGGTTGGAAGATTATTTTGCGAAATCAATTCCATGATATTATTCCTGGTTCATCCATTAAGGAAGTATATGAAGATGCAAAAGTGGAATATAAACAAGCAGAAGATATACAACTCGAAATTGATCAGAATAATTTCAATGAGTTTATTGAACCTAAGCATGGAACGTATACAGTCTTCAATGCAACTAGTTGGCAAGATCAACAAAGTGTATTCATCCCATACGATCAAACGAATGATGTGGTTGGAGGATGGACATCAGGTTCAGGTGAAATTCTAAATAGCCAACGAACTGAAAATGGTTGGTTAGTTGAATTAGAGGAGACCAAACAATTTGGTGCAGTAGAAATTCAATTCAAACAAGATCCTATGGTAGAAAACAAAACACCATTTCTTATTAAGGGAATGTTGTTAGAAACACCTTTTTATCAAGTTGAATGGAATAACTCCCTGCAACTGACTCGTATATTTGATAAGGAAGCTAGGCGTGAAGTAATAGCACAACAGGAAAAAGGAAACACCATTCAAATTTTTGAAGATAAACCATTAGCACACGATGCGTGGGATATTGATTTGTATTACCAAGAAAAAATGGAGGAAATCCGTGATGTAGTATCAAGTGAAGTTGTTGAAAATGGTCCGCTTCGTATTGTCATCCGGACGAAATGGAAGTATCAAAATTCTTTGGTTGAACAAGATATGATTTTCTATGCTCAAAATAGACGTATTGATTTTAAAACAAAAGTGGATTGGCATGAGCAACGTAAGTTAATGAAGGTAGCATTCCCAGTTGATATTCGTTCTACCGAAGCAACTTATGATATTCAATTTGGTAATGTTAAGAGACCGACACATTGGAATACGAGCTGGGATATGGCACGATTTGAAACAGTTGGACATCAGTGGGCAGACCTTTCTGAAACAGGGTACGGAGTGAGTTTGTTAAATGATTGCAAATACGGGTATGACATTAAAGACCAAACGATTCGCTTATCCTTGCTAAAAGCAGCAATCTACCCTGATCCAACCGCAGATCAAGGAGAACACGAGTTTACGTATTCACTGCTACCTCATCAGGGAGATTGGAGAGTTGGGCAAACAGTAAAGCAAGCTTGGTTTTTAAATAATCAATTGAAAGTAGTAAAAGGTGGATTTTCACCAGAAGAAAGCTCGTTTATGAATCTGAATAACGATCATGTTAAGGTCGATGCGATAAAGAAAAAAGAGGGTGATGACGCAGTAATTATTCGCCTTCATGAGTATGAAGGGCGACGCGGAAATGTCTTGATTGAATTCCCAAGAAACGTTAAAGAATGGTATGAAACAAACTTGATGGAACAAGTTGATAGCAAGAAACAAACCGAACAAATCGACTTAGAAATAAAACCGTATGAAATTAAAACAATACTAGTCTATTTTCATGATGAAATAAGATAATACATTATAAACTATTTATCCCACTGTCGGGCAGTGAATCAACTTCACTTTCCGGCAGGAAATACAGTAAAATAGTAGTTGAGTTAGTAAATCTGCAGGGAAGGATATAAGGGATGTTCTTGAGTTAGTAAGTCATCATGGGAGGATATAAAGGATGTTCTTGAGTAATATAATAAGGCGGCGGCTAACGAATAAGGTGTTTAGCAAAATTTTAATCACTTATTCCGTAACAATCCTTCTTACAATGTTTCTATTACTACTTGTATTATCACGCTATTATACAGAAGTTATTATTCAGAAAGAAATGGACGCAAGTACAGAAACACTAGAAAGGGTCGAATCTTATCTCCAGCAAAAAGATGAGCATGTACAATATGTTATGCAAGAATTATATTTAAAAACAGATCTGATTTATAATGATATTGCATTTGCATTGCAGCATGATTATGATTCATATCTTGCGTATCGACTAGATAAGTACAGTGAAAACTCTTCATTTATTCCGAACAACCTTAATACATTTTTCCAAGCGTATTTTAGTCAAGACCCTGATATCAATGCAGTGCGTTTAAAAAGTGCAAGCCCCGGTACAGAGTATGAATATATAAATAGCCACTATAGATGGAATAAATATATGGATAGGAGAGAGCAAAAGAAAGGGACTCAGGAAGATATAGCTGTTCATCCTCAAGACTTGCAACTTAAGCAAGTTGAGTGGGAGCAAGAAAGGAGTATCTTCAACAATATTCAAATATCTCGTTCCATTAATGATCCTGCGACCCTTAAGAAATTAGGGGATCTGACGGTTTTTTATGATACAGCGGGAATTCAAGATTTGATTCGTTTGAGGAAATCCCAATTTAAAGGAACAGTCCATATTTTTCAACGTAATGGGGATTATCTTTACTCGTCAGACGATGGTACCATTCCAGTACCATTGAAAGATATATCATTTGAAACGAGCTTTAAGAAAATAAAGTGGAAGGGAAAAAACTACTATATTAATACATTGGCTGATGACCACAGGGGCTACTTATATGTAGGTTTCATGCCTGAGGATGATATTAAGAAAATAACGATTGTTCATAGGTATATGTTATTATCTACAGTTTTACTTTCCTGTATAGCAATTGCTGTAACCTATTTTGCGATGAGATCTTATTCTAGAAGAATTAATAAAATAGAAACTGCCATTCACGAAGTTCGAGATGGAAACTTGCAAATTAGAATACCTGATAGTAGAGAAAAAGACGAGTTAACAGCCATATCAGAAAGTTTCAATGATATGTTAGATGATCTAAACATGTATATTAAAGATGTATATGTTTTAAATATCCGCCAAAGAGAGGCTGAAATGAAAGCGCTTCAGTCACAAATTCAGCCGCATTTTCTATATAATACATTGGAAGCTATTCGCATGAAAGCTATAGCTGACGGATCTAAACCAACTAGTAATATGATTTATAGTTTAGGACAATTATTTCGTTATTCTTTAAGTAGTAAAGAAATCGTTCAAATTTCTGATGAAATCCAACATGTTAAGGAGTATATAGGTCTAAATCAGATTAGATATTCTAACCGCTTACACGTAACGTACGAGATTCCAGAAAATTGTTTAGACGAAAAAATTCTCAAATTTACCCTTCAACCCCTTATTGAAAATTATTTGATTCATGGCTTCCGAAAAGAAACAAATAATAATGAATTACTAATAAAAGTTCAAAGAATTCATCGGGAAATAGAAATAATAATAAAAGACAATGGGAGAGGTATTCCAATAGATAAACTATTGGCTATTCAAACTAAATTATTAGAAGGAACTACCACCTCTGAGGGCTCAATCGGGCTGAGTAATGTTCATCAAAGAATACAATTAAAATACGGACAAAATTATGGAATTCAGATTAGTAGTAATGAAGGAGAAGAAACTATTGTAGAAGTTAGAATTCCAGCAGCTAGGAGGGAACAGATATAACATGTATAACGTATTTTTAGTAGATGATGAACCATTTATTATTGAAGGCATGAGAGCATTGGTACCTTGGGAAGATTATGGACTAAAAGTTGTTGGTGAAGCTTCTAATGGTAGTGAGGCTATTAAAAAGTTAGAAACGTGTCATGTTGATATATTATTAACTGATATAATGATGCCCATAATGGATGGATTAGAGTTAATTAGTACGTTGAAAGAACGTCATCCTAATACAAAATATATCGTTTTATCTGGATACGAAGAATTTGAATATGTGAAAAAGGGTATGAAGCTAGGAATCGAAAATTATCTTTTAAAGCCTGTCAATGAGCAAGAACTCATTTCAACATTGGAAAATAGTATAGAGAAACTTGAGAAATCTACAAATAATGAGGAAGCCTATACTATTTTAAGAGATAATACGATTTGGCGATGTCTTAATCAAGACATCGATGCAAAAGAATGGCGTGAAAGAGTAGAGTTGTATAGTTTGGAGTTCGATGGTCAGAATCTAGCTGTTGTTTTAATGCAAATATCAGATGGCGAACATGAAAACTCTTCCTTTTTTAGAAAAAGAGTAGAGGAGTTATTTCAGTCTGTCTGTATTATTAATCCAGATGGCGAACTTATCCTTTTAGTTTCGTTTAATTGTGAAGATGGCCTTAAGAAAAAACTAGATGAATTGAACATGCTATTTGCTGGATATGTTTCTGGAAAGTATCATATTAATGTTGGATCATTTGTTTGCTCCACAAGTGAATTGTATAAGAGCTATCAACGTGCAAAAGAGTTATCTAGCTATCGATTAGTACTCAAAGAAAGTGGACTCATAACAGATGAATTAACAAAGCAGTATACGCAAGCAAGCCTTTCTACTTCGAATGAATTGGATGATCTAAAGAGATATATTGTTGGCTCAGAACAGGAAAAGGCGTTTTTGTGGATCAAAGGTGCCTTCGATGAGATTAATAAATCTACTAAAAAGGTTGCTCCAACTATTATTAGAGGGTTCGCTATTGAAATAGTTACGTCTATCCAAAAAGATGTATCGTCACATGCAAATGATCAAACAGTAGGTATTGTAAAGCGAATCTTAGAGGCCTATTCAATTGGAATTTTAGTTGACATTCTTATTGATTTTATCGAAGGAATTTTTAGAACATTGGAACAAAAGCCGGAGCATCGAAGTCCTATTATTCAAAGCGTGGTGCAATATATTCAAGAACATTTTTATGAGGAACTTTCTTTGAAAACATTAAGCTATAAATTTCATATAAATTCGATTTACTTAGGACAACTTTTCCAGAAAGAAACTGGCTTAGTTTTCTCTGAGTATATTAATCATTTAAGACTCGAAAAAGCAAAGCAATTGTTGAGAGGGACACATTTAAAGGCTGGAATAATTGGAAAACAAGTTGGCTATTCGGATTCTGCTTATTTTTATAAACAGTTTAAGAAGGCGGTGGGGATTACACCATCAGCATGGAGAACAATGAATATCAAATCTTGATATCCCGTTATTCGGGATTTTTTTTGTTTTGAGGAGCGTCTCTGATCCTAAAAGAATCAAAAAATGATGAAAAATGCTGTATTAACTATCGAATGTTTAATAAGTACAGTAAATCTTAATATTGTTAACTTTATACATTTTTGACTTTTTCTTAATATAGAGATGTAAGGGTTTTCAATATAAGGGAGGAGGGGCTTTGTGAATCGTATCAAGAGTTTTTTCCAAGATGTTTATAAGAATCGTGTGTGGCTCCTCATGGTTTTACCAGGAACCATTTGGCTATTGTTATTTTCATATCTTCCGATGTTTGGAACTGTCATTGCCTTTAAAAATTTCCGATATGATCCGAATGGTTTTTTTGCAAGTATCCTAAATAGTGAGTGGGTTGCCTTTGAAAACTTCAAGTTTTTATTTAATACAAATGACGCCTGGATCATTACAAGAAATACGGTTCTATATAATTTAGTCTTTATCGTTGTTGGGCTTATATTAGCAGTGTTTGTGGCAATTGTTCTAAGTGAGCTCGCAAATAAGAGATTGTCTAAAATTTACCAAACAGGAATGCTGTTTCCACACTTTTTATCATGGGTTGTTGTTAGTTATTTCGTATTCACGTTTCTAAGCGTGGATAGAGGTCTACTTAATAATATACTTCTATGGTTTGGAGTAGAAGACCCTATATCGTGGTATAACGAAGCAAAATATTGGCCTGTTATTATCGTTCTAACAAGTATGTGGAAGGGCGTTGGTTATGGAAGTATTGTTTATTTAGCAGCTATAGTTGGGATTGATAAAAACTATTACGAAGCCGCTATGATAGATGGTGCAAATAAGTGGCAACAAATTCGTAATATTACGATTCCGATGATAACACCGCTCATTGTTATTTTAACCATTTTAAACGTTGGTAGAATTTTTAGTGCAGACTTTGGTCTGTTTTTTCAGGTTCCTCGTGATTCAGGTCCGTTATATTCAGTAACAAACGTTATAGATACTTATGTATACCGAGGGATAACGACAATGGGGGACATTAGTATGAGTACTGCCGCTGGTCTTTACCAATCAATTGTTGGATTTGCATTAGTAATGCTGACAAATTATCTTGTTCAGAAGGTTGATAAAGAATATGCCCTATTTTAAAAAAACGAGAGAGAAAGGAGGGTGGCCGCAGTTTTGTGGCAAAATACAATGATAACAAATCAAAATAGCTCTCAACCTACTCCATTAAATAAAGGGAATGCTCAAAACCAAGTGAATCAACCAAACAAAAAAAGTAAGCGTAAGAAAAAGTACACACCACATGGTCTAAGTGGGTTTCCTAATCTTTTAATGAACATTTTGTTAGGGTCATTTTCTATAATGTGTATCTTTCCATTTCTATATGTAATCGTCATCTCTTTAACTGATGAGAAAACCTTAGCGCGAAATGGATATCAGCTTCTACCTGAAATATGGAGTTTTGAAGCATATCGATACTTGTGGCAAATGAAGGATCAATTACTTCAATCTTATACTATAACGATTGTAGTAACGGTGCTTGGTACACTTGTCAGTGTAATAATGATTTCTTTATATGCCTACGCTATTTCTAGAAAGCAATTCAAATATCGCGGTTTCTTTACTTTTATTGCATTCTTTACAATGCTTTTTAGTGGAGGACTAATTCCTTTCTATATAGTAGCAACACAGTTTTTACATCTACGTAACTCTATTTGGGCATTGATATTACCACTTGCAATGAATGCATTCTACATTCTAATTATGAGAACCTTTTTCCAAAGGTCTGTACCTGAATCCATTTTAGAATCGGCTAGAATTGATGGAGCAAGTGAATTACGAATCTTTGTCAAAATTGTTGCTCCACTTTCATTACCAGGTCTTGCAACTATTGCCCTTTTTAGTACATTGGGTTACTGGAATGATTGGTTTAATGCACTGTTGTTCATTGATGAACCGCACTTGGTGCCACTGCAATCAATGCTGATGAAAATTGAAAACAACATAGAATTTTTAAGGCAAAATTCGTTAGCAGGCGGTATACAAAATGATTTATTAAGTGCAATACCTCAAGATGCTGCAAAAATGGCAATGGTTGTTATTTCAACTTTGCCAATAGCAATTGCATATCCATTTTTCCAAAAATACTTTGTTAGTGGATTGACAATCGGTGGGGTTAAGGAATAATTGCTTTTTGAAATAAACAAATAAAAGGGGGGAGTTAAAATGAATAAGAAGTTAGCTATTATTCTAGTACTCTTATTAAGTTTATCTACATTTTTAGCTGCATGTAGTGGAGGGAATTCAGATAAAACGAGCGGAAGTAAAGCTGGTGAAGAAAAACCTTATGAAATTACGTGGTACACGATTGGGACACCTCAAAAAGATGTCGATAAAGTAATGGAGGAAGTAAGTAAATACACGAAAGAGAAAATTAACGCAACCGTTAAAATGAGACAAATTGACTGGGGCGATTATGATCAAAAAATGCAAGTTATGATTGCTTCAGGTGAATCATTTGATATTGCCTATACTGCAGGTGGAAACTATGTGTTAAATGCACAAAAAGGAGCATTTAAAGACCTAAATGAACTTCTTGACACACATGGAAAAGAATTAAAAGCAACAATTGATCCAGCGTACTTAGAAGGGGCTAAAATTGATGGAAAGCTTTACGGTATTCCTTCTAACAAAGAAGTAGGTCAGCAAAGTGTGTACGTATTTAATAAGGATATAGTCGATAAATACAATATGGATATTTCAAGCATTAACTCTTTAGAAGACTTGAAACCTTTATTGCAGACAGTTAAAGAAAATGAGCCAGACTTTACACCAATTGCAACTTTCAAACCGTATTTACCATTTGATTATGTATTAGAAGATGAATTGCCGTTTGCGTTTCCTCTAGAAGGAGATAAAGGAAAGGTAGTTAATATCTTTGAATCAGATATTATGATGGAAACGTTAAAAACAATGCACGAATTCTATAAAGCTGGTTATATAAAAGCGGATGCAGCAACAAGTACAGATCCATGGCCGTTAGAGGTACAAAACTGGTTCGTACGTAAAGAAATGTACCAGCCATATGCGGAATTAATATGGTCTCGTTCTGCAGGTTATAATGTAGCCGTTCAACCAATGCATGATCCGATTACATTTAACAACTCTGTAACAGGGGCTATTCAAGCTATCTCAGCAACTTCCAAACATCCAGAGAAGGCTATGGCGTTCTTAAATCTATTAAATACAGATCCATACCTTCGTAATTTAATTGATAGAGGTATTGAAGGTGTGCATTATGAAGAGGTCGATAACGGTAAAATTAAAGACCTTCCAGCTCGTGTAGAAAGCTACAACATGCCAAGTTACTCTCTAGGAAACCATTTCATTCTTAAGTTATATGAAAATGATCCTGAAGATAAATGGGATGCGTTCAAAAAATTCAATGATGCTTCTGTTCAAGCACCAACCTTAGGTTTCTATTTTGATACAAATCCTGTTCGTACAGAGATCGCAGCAATTGCAAACGTTGCGAATGAATATGCACCTCCGCTATTAACTGGCAGTGTTGACCCTGAGGAATATCTACCAAAGGCTAATAAGAAGTTTAAAGAAGCTGGATTAGATAAAGTGCTTGCAGAAATTCAAAAACAATATGATGAGTGGAAGAAAAATAACTAATAGATCTCATTCAGGAGGCAAAGTCGGAAACTTAATTTTCCGACTGCTTTCTTTTAAGGGAAGGCAGGATTGAAAATGAGTACAGAAGTAGAAAAGAATATTTACATGTTTCCGAAAGACTTTTGGTGGGGATCTGCATCATCTGCAACACAAATGGAAGGATTTTCAGGGGCAGATGGTAAAGGGAAGAATATATGGGACTACTGGTATGAAACAGAACCGAATCGTTTTTACCAGGGTATTGGACCTAATAACACTTCACTGTTTTATACGAATTTTATTGACGATATTCAGCTCATGAAAGAAACGGGACATAACAGTTTTCGATTTTCTATCTCGTGGTCCCGCATGTTTCCAAAGGGGCGTGGAGAAATAAATCCAAAGGCGATTGACTTTTATAATACCGTCATTAACACCTTACTAGAAAATGAGATTGAGCCTTTTGTGAATCTCTATCATTTTGACATGCCTATGGCTATGCAAGAAGAGGGTGGTTGGGAAAGCCGCTCAGTAGTTGATGCGTATGTGGAATATGCGTCTACTTGTTTTGAGAACTTTGGAGACCGTGTGATGAAATGGTTCACACATAATGAGCCAATCGTACCTGTTGAATGCGGTTATTTATATGGACATCATTATCCAGCATTTTGTGATTTTGGAAAGGCTGTTCAAGTTGGGTTCCATTCTGTATTAGCCTCCGCAAAAGCAATTAAGGCATACCATGATAAAGAGCTAGGAGGAAAAATTGGAATTATACTGAATGTTACTCCCTCGTATCCAAGGAGTAATCACCCTGCTGACTTAGATGCTGCTGAAAAAGCGGATTTGCTATTTAACCGTTCCTTTCTAGATCCATCAGTCAAAGGCACTTTTCCTGAGAAACTAATTGACATGTTGCGGGTAGAAAACTTTTTACCTAAGTATTTAACTGAAGATTTGGATATTATTCGTGAAAATACAGTTGACCTTTTAGGGATTAATTACTACCAACCACGAAGAGTTAAGGCGAAGGAAAACATCCCAAATCCAAATGCTCTATTCATGCCAGAACGGTACTTTGATAATTATGACATGCCAGGGAAAAAGGTGAACCCATACAGAGGCTGGGAGATTTATGAAAAGGGTGTCTACGATATTTTAAAAAACATCCAAGAAAACTATGGGAATATTGAATGTTTAATATCGGAAAGCGGTATGGGAGTTGAAGCAGAAGAACGCTTTAAGGATGAGAGTGGAATGATTCAGGATGATTATCGAATTACCTTTTACGAAGATCATTTAAAGTGGATACATAAAGCACTAAACGAAGGTGCCAATGTAAAAGGGTATCATGTATGGACATTTATGGATAACTGGTCATGGTTAAATTCATATAAGAACCGATACGGACTAGTAGAAGTAGATTTAAATAGAAACTTCAAGCGCACAATCAAGAAATCAGGTAAATGGTTCAAAGAATTATCTGAAAACAACGGTTTTTGATTATTAGAAGAGCGCTACTAAGCATTTGTTCTATCAGAATATCACGAAGGAAGTGAAGGGAATGGACAAGTATCTTCTTGGCATTGATTTGGGTGGAACAAACTTGAGAATTGCCGTTGTAACATTGGAAGGCAAACTTATAGAAGAGGTCAATGTAAAAACGGAAAGTGACAAAGGACCACATCATGTCATCGATAACATGATTAAAATATGCGAGGGGCTGTTACAGAAAAGAAAAATTGAAGCAATAGGAATCGGAGCTCCGGGTCCTTTAGATTCAAAGCAAGGTATTATTTTAAGCCCTCCCAATTTACCTGGGTGGGATGAGGTTCCTTTAGCTCTAATGTTAGAAAAAGCTTTAGAGAAAAAAGTAGTGCTCGATAATGATGCCAACGCAGCTGCTTTAGCGGAAGCAACGATTGGGGCAGGCAAAGGAAAAGAATCTGTTTTTTATATGACGATCAGTACAGGAATCGGCGGAGGATATGTATATCGCAATCAGTTAATTCAAGGTGCTAATTTCTGTGCGGGGGAAGTTGGCAACATGATGGTTAATCGAGATGGTCCAACGCATTATATTCTGAATATTGGCTCTTTGGAATCTTTGGCAAGCGGTACAGCTGTGCATCGTCTCGGAAAAGAAAAGTTAGGTATAACAGGACATGCGGGAGAAGTGTTTACTTTGGCGATGAACGGCCAGCAAGAAGCGGAAGCGATAGTTGATACCATGCTAACTTATTTGGCAAAAGGAATCTCCAATATTGTTCATACAATTGACCCGCACATGATTGTGTTAGGCGGGGGGGTCATGCAATCAAGAGAGTATATAATGCCGATTCTTCTTGAAAAAGTAAATGATTACTTATATCCACAGTTACGTAATAGGGTACAAATTGAATGTGCCTCGTTAGGAACAAAAGCTGGTGTTATCGGCGCGGCTCTGTTGACACAGCAAGCATAGTTCCAGTAAGTGAAGGGGATGACAATGAAAGCTTACATGGTGTTTGATTTTGGCGGAACTTATATAAAGTATGCGGTAATGGATGACAAATCAAAGAAACTGGAATGCGGGAAGATTCCAACTCCTAAAGAAGGATTAGATATATTTTTAGATCACATTACCGAAATAGTTAAACATTATTCGGAGTCATTTGAAATTCAAGGTATCGCTTTAAGTTCGCCCGGTGCCGTAGACGTGGAAACAGGGTTTATTGGCGGGGCAAGTGCAATTCCCTTTATACATGGAGTAAACATGACAAGCTTACTAAAGGAACGAACAGGTCTGGAGGTGTCAGTTGAAAATGATGCAAACTGCGCGGCTTTGGCAGAAGGCTGGTTAGGTGCAGCGAAGGAAACTGATTTCTACATTTGTATTGTAATTGGTACAGGAATTGGCGGGGGAATTGTGATTAACCAATCTATTTTACGTGGAGCTACCCTTCACGGAGGTGAGTTTGGGTACATGATAATGGGAGAATCATGTAAGAGCCCTCTACAATCAACTTGGAGCAAAGTTGCATCGACAAATTCACTTGTAGAAGAAGTCGAAATGAGAAAATCTCTAGTAAGGGGAACGTTGGACGGAGAAGAAATATTTCGATTGGCGGAAGCAGGAGACTCCATTGCGAATGAATGCATTGCCAACCTATATAAGAAGCTGGGAATAGGAATCTATAATTTGAAGTATGTACTAGATCCTAACAAGATCCTAATTGGCGGGGGAATCAGCAAGCGACCGGATGTAATTGAAGGCATAAATAATGAATTGGCACAATTGAAGGATGATATCTCTACATTGGATATTACGGTTGAAGCTTGTAAATTTGATAACGATGCAAACTTAATTGGAGCCTTATTTCATTTCTTGAATCGGGAATAGGGAGTATTTTACAAAAATGATATCCTCTTTTACTTATACTAATAAAGAAAGGAATAGAAAAATGAATGATACACCATTATTTTTAAAACCGGTTTTTCAAGAACGTATTTGGGGTGGAACAGCTCTTTATGACCGTTTTGGCTATGAAATCCCATCAGCAATTACAGGAGAATGCTGGGCAATTTCTGCCCATCCAAACGGCCTGAGTCTTATTGAAAATGGTAAGTTTCAAGGTAAATCATTAAAAGAAGTATGGGAAAATCACCATGAGTTGTTTGGAAACTATAAGAGTGAGAAATTTCCGCTTCTTATAAAGATTTTGGATGCGAATGAAGAATTGTCTGTACAAGTACATCCAAATGATGATTATGCCAACGAGCATGAAAATGGCGAGTACGGTAAAACGGAATGTTGGTACATCATTGATTGTGATCAAGATGCTGAATTAGTGTTTGGACATCATGCTAAAACAAAAGAAGAAGTACGAGAAATGATTCAAAGTGGAAATTGGGAGAGGTTTTTACGTAAAGTTACCATTAGACCTGGTGATTTTTTCTACGTACCAAGTGGAACCGTTCATGCCTTATGTAATGGGACGTTGGTGTTAGAAACACAACAAAGCTCAGATACAACATACCGAGTTTATGATTATGACCGTATAGATAATCAAGGGAGTAAACGTGAGCTGCATTTAGAAAAAGCAATGGGCGTCATTAATGCACCTCATATTGATACCAATATCGCTCCTAAAATAGAAAAGCGAGAAGGTGTAGAAGTTACAAAGTTTGTACAAAATCACTTTTTCTCTGTTAATAAATGGGATGTGAATGGAGAAGCGACATTTCAGCAAAATCAAGCGTTTATGCTTGTAAGCATCATCGATGGGGAAGGAAGATTGTTGAAAGGCAGTGAAGGTTACACAATAAGAAAAGGAGCTCATTTTATTTTGCCGTATAAATATGGTGAATTTATCTTAAAGGGGAATATGAAGCTTATTGTATCACACCCTTAGACCTCATCCGGCTCTGTTGCGGAAAACGATTAATAGAAACATAGATTCACTTTGCACCACGTTCCAGCTTTAAAAAGAGACGTAAGTTTTACCATCTATCTTTTTATTGGTTTCTGTCATACACGGAAAAAAGAATTGCAGAGAGCTGTGTGAGTATGAAAAATTCAAATTTCTTCTGCTATCTTGCTTGCATCTGTGTCCTTCTTTTAAGCGGCTGCTGGAATCAACATTATTTAAAAGATACCGACGGAAAAATATTAAATTATCCGAACTTCTAACGGATGAAGTTAATGATGCAATTAAATAAATCTGAAAATTCTGACATTGTGCAAGTTGGGATACATATAATGGCTTTACATCATGATGCTTGGGTGGGATAATATTCCAATGTTAACTTTAATGTAAAAGTAAATGCTGGATTTTTCAAACATAGAATTACTTATTAACCAGTTGAAGATCCTTTAAGAATACAAAGCTATTGTTAGGTAGTGGAAAGCATGAATGAAGTACAGGGGACTTATAAAAGAGTTTTAGCGACGCTAGCAGTGAGCGACCCGCGGTGGCAAGGATAGCCTCGAGAAGCAACCCGAGAAGCAAGTTACCCAAGTTACCGGAGGATAGTTATACTTCATATAGAAGAAGGAGAACGCCAATTGAAAGACATGGCTGGATTAATAGAAAGGTCGATCTCTGTCTCTATTGCGTTGCCTCATATTCTTCCTATATTAATCGCTGAATTTTTGAAACTTAACCCTAATGTACATATTAGCCAGTATTTGGCTTCATCCACTGGGATGAAAAAACAACTAGAGAATGTCGAAGTCGACCTTTGTATTTCAATGAGTCCTATTTATGGAGACGACATTGAATGGATGCCCTTATTAGAAGAAGAGATTTTTTTATCGGTACCACCAAGCCACCACTTAGCAAAGCAAAAATCCATTGCTCTTCAGGAAGCAGCAAATGAGGCCTTCATCAGCAGAACGTCAGGGTACGGATTCCGGGACGTTACGGATAAGTATTGCAGGGAAGCGGGCTTTGAACCTTACACCCCAATTGAACTAGAAGAAGCAGGAGCAATACTCCGACTTGTAGAAATGGGAATGGGTGTTTCGTTCACGCCTCAATTGTCTTTATTACGCCAATCAATGCAGAAACCGTTCAGATTCCAATCACCTATCCGAATTGCAAACGAACGATTGGGATAGCATGGAAAAAAACTCACTATCTCTCTCAAGCTGCAATAGATTTCCGGGAATTCACCTTTGGCTTTTTTAAACATGAAGTAAGTAAATATTTCTATCTATAAAGTCTTAATAAAAATAAGGTGGCAGGCATTACATCCAAGACGGTGTTGCCTGCCTTTTTCAACATGGATGGTAGAGGATTGCCTCCTTAATCTAAGGGGAGTCTTATTACATGCTTCTTTTAAACAAAAGAACGTAAAAATAAGGTCTGAGGTACAAGTCGTCCACTTCAGTCTTCAAATGTTAATTTTGATATTATTGGCGTTTATAAACATATCTAAAACTATCCTCATTAATTATTGCCAACTGTATAAATGAATGGTTCATGATAGAACGCAAAAACTACATATTACTTGGGAAATAATTTGGGAAATGGGGTCTGACCCCGGAGGTGATATGATGGCTGTGATTTTAGGTTTACAGGAGATGCAAAGGGAGAGGCAGTTGAAGTTTGAGCGAAGGTTACTTAGGGAACTTTCAATCGAGGATATGAAGGTGAGGATTCAGCGTTACTTTGGACAGGATTTCATGGAGGTGTTGGAGGAAGGCTATTTTGATGTTGCCATTGAGGCCTATTTATTGGGAGCTAACTATAGTAAGTTTGGCTATTATGGTGAGTCGGAGGATGATGTAAGGGCTCGGTGCTGGAGGGAAGAGAAATTTTTGATTGATACCCTTTTTAATTTTATTTTGTATTGGCGGGAAGTAACGGCAAATAACGCTTTCAATGAAGGTTTGTTTTATTGCTGTGAAGGGTTTGTAGGTGAATGGTGGATGGACGGCTTTAAGACGGGTGAAAAGCGATATAAAATGAAGTTGCACTAAGAAGGAGTGAAGTATCCATTCTTTGTTCTAATTCCATGGTTTGTCCCATACTTTTAGATATAGGGACTTGTGGAAGGAGAACGTTCATGCGTAGTAAGCTAAAATATACAGGAATCGCGATGGGATTGTTTATCCTTTTTTTAATTGTAACTTTCAAATTTGTTGAAGATGATTCTTGGGACTCCTGGAACCTTCCCTTGGCAGGTAAGGTAATCGTTTTGGATGCTGGACATGGAGGAATGGATGGCGGGGCAAATGTGCAAAAGGTAATGGAAAAAGAAATTGCCCTTTCTGTTTCGTTAAAGGTTAGGGACTATTTACAGGAACAGGGTGCCCTTGTCATTATGACTCGTGAGAAAGATGAAGATCTGGCACAGGGGGATACAAAAGGGATCCGTCAGCGAAAACAGGAAGACCTGCGAAATCGGGTTGAAATGATTAATGATTCAGAAGCGGATTTATTTTTAAGTATTCATTTAAATTCTTTTCCGTCAGCATCATCAAAAGGTGCTCAAACATTTTATACGAAAAGGTTTGAGGAAAATGAACAGGTGGCAAAGTTTATTCAGACTGAAATCATAAGAAACCTAGAAAATACAAAGCGAGATGCAAAAACGATTAATAATGTGTATTTGATGAATTATACGAAGAAACCAGGGGCGCTTGTTGAAATTGGCTTTCTTTCTAATACGGAGGAAAGGGAACGCCTTATCAGTGATGGGTATCAAGAAAAGATTGCAAGTTCGATTTATATGGGGATTTTACGGTATTTCACAGAGGAAAAACTTTCAGATGAAGAGTGATTCTCTAGTTCGGGTCTTGTATGGTACAAGGCCTTTTTATTATTGAGATAAAAGTCATGTGCTCATTTAAAGGGCAGATAATAAGCTTTATTTAAGTGATATGGTATACTTAAATGGGAAAATAAAACGAATTCAAAGGGGTGCTCGACTTGTTAACTGAAGAGAAAGTACTGAATTTATTAAAGGATCTTAAAGACCCTTTTCTACATAAAAGCCTTGAAGAAACAAATGGAATCATTGAAGTGAAAATAAAGCCTGAAAAAAATCATGTAAGCGTTAAGCTTGCCATTGCAAAAACAGGGACTGCCGAGCAAATGCAAATGCAAACAGAAGTGGTAAACTTGCTGAAAGAAGGCGGGGCAGAATCTGTAGGGATTCGTTTCACAGAACTTTCTGAAGAAGAGTTATCCAAGCATCGTGAAAATATACCACAGGATGAAGTGGATCAAGGTTTACTTGGACCGAATAGCAAGACGCAATTTATTGCGATTGCTAGTGGTAAAGGCGGAGTTGGTAAATCAACGATTTCAGTGAACTTTGCTACTTCACTTGCACGACTTGGTAAAAAGGTTGGACTTGTGGACGCTGATATTTATGGTTTTAGCGTACCAGATATGATGGGGATTACAAAAAGGCCGGTGGTGCGTGGGGAGAAAATTATTCCTGTGGAACGTTTTGGTGTTCAGGTTATCTCAATGGGATTCTTTGTAGAAGATAACGCGCCTATTATCTGGAGAGGGCCAATGCTAGGAAAGATGCTGAACAGTTTCTTTAACGAGGTAGAATGGGGAGAGTTAGATTATTTAGTCCTTGATTTACCACCGGGTACAGGCGATGTTGCGTTGGACGTGCATACAATGCTACCTTCATGTAAGGAAATTATCGTAACGACACCGCATCCAACTGCAGCCTTTGTTGCAGCAAGAGCGGGCGCGATGGCCATCAAGACTGAACATGAAGTCATTGGTGTCATTGAAAACATGTCGTTCTTCGAGAGTAAAACGACAGGTGAAAAAGAATATGTATTCGGTAAAGGCGGCGGTGCGAAGCTTGCAGATGAACTACGTACAGAAGTCTTAGGGCAGCTTCCTTTGCAACAGCCAGATTGGAACGAAGAAGATTTTGCACCTTCTATTTACGCAGCAGACCATAGATTAGGCAGAATTTATGAAGATATTGCTAAAAAAGTCATTGAAAAGTTGCAATAAAAATAAAGGCTGATTCCAATTGGAATCAGCCTTTTGTTATTCTTTGTCTTTTTTCTCAGTTTTATCACCTGATTCCGCCTTTGTTGCCTTTTCAGCTGCTTTTGTTACAGCTTGATCCAATCTTTCTTGGATCTTCGCTTGAACTAAAGGACTATCCATAGTTTCTATGATAACTTCTTTATAAATGGCCCGCATGTCTTTAGTCTTCAGTAACTTATTCATTTCTTTTTCCAAATCTGGGTCTTTTAAAATTTCAATAAGCATTCCGCGATACTGAGGGTCATTGGTTAATTCTTTCAATACCTTTTTGTGTTCGTCTTTTAAAGCTTTAGCATAGGCAGAGGTAAATTCAGGATCTTTAAAGGTCTTTTTCCAAAATTCCTTCCCTTTATCTGAAGTGACCGTATCTTCAATGGATTTCTTAATGATCTCTGAGTCCATAATAAGTTCAGTTTTTGTTTTCTCATCAGAAATGATATCCTGGATGGCCTTTTTACCATCGTCTGTTTTTAAAATATCGACGACCATTTTCTTTGTCTCTTCATACTCATTTTTATCTGCGCTTGCTCCATTCTGCGCACAACCGGAACAAACGAGTAAGAATGACGTGAAAAGCAAAGCAACTCCCACTCTCATACGCAGGGCCCCTTTCATCCTTCTTATTGTTAATATGGTTCCAATCGACGATATTATTCCCTTGTAGAATAAGTGGATTTTTCCAAATTTGGTTGGTACAATTAAGGAAATGAAATAGAAATGTATGGAGGAAAACAATGAACAGCCGTAATTTAGTTAAATTGTTTTTAACAACATTGCTTATCGGTGGTGTAACGGGCGGAGTTGTAGGGTTCTTAGCTCGTTGGAGTGAGTTTAAGCCTTATTTTTCTTCTTTTGAAATCAGTGCCATTCTTTCAACGTTTTTATGGTTATTCGGTGTCGGATTAATTTTTAGTGTCATAAGCCAAGCTGGTTTTTTTGCCTATTTAACGATACATCGTTTCGGTCTAGGGATATTTAAAAGTGCTTCCTTATGGAATGCAGTACAACTCGTACTTATTCTTTTCGTTGTATTTGATCTAGTCTATTTACGATATCTTAATTTTGGTTCAGGTGAGGGGATTAGTTCCTACATTGTGTTAGCTTTGGTTGTATTAGCCGCAGCGTTGATTACGGCCTATTTTAAAATGAAACAAACAAATAAACAGTCATTTATTCCGGCGATGTTTTTTATGGTTGTGGCCACAGTATTAGAGTGGGTACCTGTACTAAGTTCTAATGATGAAGGCTGGCTCTACTTCATGCTGTTTCCATTACTAGTATGCAATGCTTATCAATTATTGGTTTTAAGCAAATTAATCGATCGTTCACAAAAAGAATTAGCCAGTAAAAAAACACGGATGCAAACTAAAGCAAAGGGAAAGAAATTAAAAGCAGGAGAATTAGGGAAGTAGGTAAAAGTGGCTAACCTTATTGGAAAGCGGAATACATAAGAAATTCTACATACAAAAAACTGCGTCCTAAAGGTTAAGCATGACCCTTAGTACGCAGTTTTTTATGTTTTTGTGTTCTAGTAAATGATGTTACCGGATTTCTTCACTGCTTGCTGATGAATTAGAGATCATCTCAGAAACGTTTACGAAGTTTAAATTTTTGGAGCGAAGTTCATCTATTAGTTCTGGCAATGCTTTATTAGTTTGTTTTGCTGAGTCTGAAGCGTGTAATAAGATGATATCACCCTTTTGAGCCTTGTTAACGTTATGAACAATTCGATCAACGCCTGGGTTAGTCCAATCCTTTGAATCGATACTCCAATGAACCACAGTATAGCCGAATTTTTCACTAATTTTCAGGAGGCGCTTATCAAAGTGTCCGGTGGGCGCACGTAAAAGCTCGATATTTTTAACATTTAGTTTTTTAAAAGCTTCCTGTGCTTTTGAAATATCACGGATGATTTCTTGGTCATCCAGATCGGAATAATCTTTGTAATCGTATCCGAGCATTCCGATTTCATAGCCTTCTTTTTCAATTTCATCCACTATGTCAGGGTGACGCTCTGCCCAAGATCCGGAAAGGAAGAAGGTGGCGGATTTAATCTTTTCTTTTTTCAATGTCTCTAAAATCGGGGCTGCTTTTTCATCGCCCCAGCCAATATTGAATGTGACGGCTACATTCTTTTCCCCTTTATAAACCGCTTTTGGTCCATCTTCGGTAGAAAAAACAGGTGAATGAAGAATGTTTTGTACAAAAAGGAACCAAGCGGTAAAGAGTGCCGTAAGTAAAATTAACGAATAATGTTTGATGTTCTTTGCCTGGAGCACCATGAAAAATTTCATTAATCCATCCCCTTGTCCAAAAGCTCTTGTTTTCATATTTATGCAGAGGCTGTTCCGTTATGCAAAAAAATCAATATAAAAATTCATAAAATTAAGATGAATGGGGAAAAATGACTGATGGAGGTGTGAGTTATGCTTGGCTTATTGATTAATGAAAAAGAAAAGAAGGAATTAGAGTACCTCTTAAAAAGAGAGATGGATGAAATATTATTTGATTTACAAGATGATAGAATCGATTGCATAGTTAAAAGAGCTATAAATGAAAAATATAATATCCTTTTCAGATTGTTTAAAAGGCTAAGTACAGAAAAGGAATGCCTTATTTATATGAAAGTAAAAACAAACTTTAATGAGAAGAATTAGTCCTGATTTTTAAAAGTGAATTAAATTTAAAAAATCTATTGACTATTAATTTATACGCTGGTATATTATAAAAGTTGCTGCAAGATAATAGCTTTTAAAAAAGAACAAAAAAAACTTTTTTAAAAAAAGTTATTGACGAAGCAGAGATAAGATGTTAAGATATTAAAAGTCGCTAAGAGATAAAGCGAAACAAATTGCTCTTTGAAAACTGAACAAAACAAAGCGCCAACGTTATTTTTTTTAAGTGAGCACACACTATCAAAAAAAGCAAAATGAGCAAGTCAAACATTTCTTCGGAGAGTTTGATCCTGGCTCAGGACGAACGCTGGCGGCGTGCCTAATACATGCAAGTCGAGCGAATCGATGGGAGCTTGCTCCCTGAGATTAGCGGCGGACGGGTGAGTAACACGTGGGCAACCTGCCTATAAGACTGGGATAACTTCGGGAAACCGGAGCTAATACCGGATACGTTCTTTTCTCGCATGAGAGAAGATGGAAAGACGGTTTTGCTGTCACTTATAGATGGGCCCGCGGCGCATTAGCTAGTTGGTGAGGTAATGGCTCACCAAGGCGACGATGCGTAGCCGACCTGAGAGGGTGATCGGCCACACTGGGACTGAGACACGGCCCAGACTCCTACGGGAGGCAGCAGTAGGGAATCTTCCGCAATGGACGAAAGTCTGACGGAGCAACGCCGCGTGAACGAAGAAGGCCTTCGGGTCGTAAAGTTCTGTTGTTAGGGAAGAACAAGTACCAGAGTAACTGCTGGTACCTTGACGGTACCTAACCAGAAAGCCACGGCTAACTACGTGCCAGCAGCCGCGGTAATACGTAGGTGGCAAGCGTTGTCCGGAATTATTGGGCGTAAAGCGCGCGCATAGTGGTTCCTTAAGTCTGATGTGAAAGCCCACGGCTCAACCGTGGAGGGTCATTGGAAACTGGGGAACTTGAGTGCAGAAGAGGAAAGTGGAATTCCAAGTGTAGCGGTGAAATGCGTAGAGATTTGGAGGAACACCAGTGGCGAAGGCGACTTTCTGGTCTGTAACTGACACTGAGGCGCGAAAGCGTGGGGAGCAAACAGGATTAGATACCCTGGTAGTCCACGCCGTAAACGATGAGTGCTAAGTGTTAGAGGGTTTCCGCCCTTTAGTGCTGCAGCTAACGCATTAAGCACTCCGCCTGGGGAGTACGGCCGCAAGGCTGAAACTCAAAGGAATTGACGGGGGCCCGCACAAGCGGTGGAGCATGTGGTTTAATTCGAAGCAACGCGAAGAACCTTACCAGGTCTTGACATCCTCTGACAACCCTAGAGATAGGGCGTTCCCCTTCGGGGGACAGAGTGACAGGTGGTGCATGGTTGTCGTCAGCTCGTGTCGTGAGATGTTGGGTTAAGTCCCGCAACGAGCGCAACCCTTGATCTTAGTTGCCAGCATTCAGTTGGGCACTCTAAGGTGACTGCCGGTGACAAACCGGAGGAAGGTGGGGATGACGTCAAATCATCATGCCCCTTATGACCTGGGCTACACACGTGCTACAATGGATGGTACAAAGGGCTGCAAACCTCGCGAAGGTAAGCGAATCCCATAAAGCCATTCTCAGTTCGGATTGTAGGCTGCAACTCGCCTACATGAAGCCGGAATCGCTAGTAATCGCGGATCAGCATGCCGCGGTGAATACGTTCCCGGGCCTTGTACACACCGCCCGTCACACCACGAGAGTTTGTAACACCCGAAGTCGGTGAGGTAACCTTTATGGAGCCAGCCGCCTAAGGTGGGACAGATGATTGGGGTGAAGTCGTAACAAGGTAGCCGTATCGGAAGGTGCGGCTGGATCACCTCCTTTCTAAGGATAAATACGAGAGCGCTTTTGTTTTGTTCAGTTTTGAATGAGTAATTCATTCAGATTCGAAAGATCTCATCACGTAGTGATGGAAGTTCTTTCTTCTTTGTTCCTTGAAAACTAGATAATAGATAGAAGGCAATTAATTTTTTCAAAGCATCAGTAAGATCTTTTTTAACGGTTAAGTTAGAAAGGGCGCACGGTGGATGCCTTGGCACTAGGAGCCGATGAAGGACGGGACTAACACCGATATGCTTCGGGGAGCTGTAAGTAAGCTTTGATCCGGAGATTTCCGAATGGGGAAACCCACTGTTCGTAATGGAACAGTATCTTTACCTGAATACATAGGGTACTGAAGGCAGACCCGGGGAACTGAAACATCTAAGTACCCGGAGGAAGAGAAAGCAAATGCGATTTCCTGAGTAGCGGCGAGCGAAACGGAATTAGCCCAAACCAAGAGGCTTGCCTCTTGGGGTTGTAGGACACTCAACATGGAGTTACAAAGGAACGGGGTAAATGAAGTGATCTGGAAAGGTCCGTCAAAGAAGGTAAAAACCCTGTAGTTGAAACTTCGTTCCCTCCTGAGTGGATCCTGAGTACGGCGGGACACGAGAAATCCCGTCGGAAGCAGGGAGGACCATCTCCCAAGGCTAAATACTACCTAGTGACCGATAGTGAACCAGTACCGTGAGGGAAAGGTGAAAAGCACCCCGGAAGGGGAGTGAAATAGATCCTGAAACCGTGTGCCTACAAGTAGTCAAAGCCCGTTAATGGGTAATGGCGTGCCTTTTGTAGAATGAACCGGCGAGTTACGATTTCATGCGAGGTTAAGTTGATAAGACGGAGCCGCAGCGAAAGCGAGTCTGAATAGGGCGAATGAGTATGAGGTCGTAGACCCGAAACCAGGTGATCTACCCATGTCCAGGGTGAAGTTCAGGTAACACTGAATGGAGGCCCGAACCCACGCACGTTGAAAAGTGCGGGGATGAGGTGTGGGTAGCGGAGAAATTCCAATCGAACCTGGAGATAGCTGGTTCTCTCCGAAATAGCTTTAGGGCTAGCCTCAAGATGAGAGTATTGGAGGTAGAGCACTGATTGGACTAGGGGCCCCCAACGGGTTACCGAATTCAGTCAAACTCCGAATGCCAAATACTTATTCTTGGGAGTCAGACTGCGAGTGATAAGATCCGTAGTCGAAAGGGAAACAGCCCAGACCACCAGCTAAGGTCCCAAAGTATACGTTAAGTGGAAAAGGATGTGGAGTTGCTTAGACAACCAGGATGTTGGCTCAGAAGCAGCCATCATTTAAAGAGTGCGTAATAGCTCACTGGTCGAGTGACTCCGCGCCGAAAATGTACCGGGGCTAAACGTATCACCGAAGCTGTGGATTGACACCGTATGGTGTCGATGGTAGGAGAGCGTTCTAAGGGCGTTGAAGTCAGACCGGAAGGACTGGTGGAGCGCTTAGAAGTGAGAATGCCGGTATGAGTAGCGAAAGAAGGGTGAGAATCCCTTCCACCGAATGCCTAAGGTTTCCTGAGGAAGGCTCGTCCGCTCAGGGTTAGTCGGGACCTAAGCCGAGGCCGAAAGGCGTAGGCGATGGACAACAGGTTGATATTCCTGTACCACCTATACATCGTTTGAACGATGGGGGGACGCAGAAGGATAGGGTAAGCGCGCTGTTGGATATGCGCGTCCAAGCAGTTAGGCCGGAAACGAGGCAAATCCCGTTTCCATTAAGGCGGAGCTGTGATGGCGAGGGAAATATAGTACCGAAGTTCCTGATTCCACGCTGCCAAGAAAAGCCTCTAGTGAGATGTAAGGTGCCCGTACCGCAAACCGACACAGGTAGGCGAGGAGAGAATCCTAAGGTGTGCGAGAGAACTCTCGTTAAGGAACTCGGCAAAATGACCCCGTAACTTCGGGAGAAGGGGTGCTTTTAGGGTGAATAGCCCGGAAAAGCCGCAGTGAATAGGCCCAGGCGACTGTTTAGCAAAAACACAGGTCTCTGCGAAGCCGCAAGGCGAAGTATAGGGGCTGACACCGCCCGGTGCTGGAAGGTTAAGGGGAGAGGTTAGCGCAAGCGAAGCTTTGAACCGAAGCCCCAGTAAACGGCGGCCGTAACTATAACGGTCCTAAGGTAGCGAAATTCCTTGTCGGGTAAGTTCCGACCCGCACGAAAGGTGTAACGATCTGGGCACTGTCTCAACGAGAGACTCGGTGAAATTATAGTACCTGTGAAGATGCAGGTTACCCGCGACAGGACGGAAAGACCCCGTGGAGCTTTACTGCAGCCTGATATTGAATTTTGGTACAGCTTGTACAGGATAGGTAGGAGCCTGAGAAGCCGGAGCGCTAGCTTCGGTGGAGGCGTTGGTGGGATACTACCCTGGCTGTATTGAAATTCTAACCCGCGCCCCTTATCGGGGTGGGAGACAGTGTCAGGTGGGCAGTTTGACTGGGGCGGTCGCCTCCTAAAGAGTAACGGAGGCGCCCAAAGGTTCCCTCAGAATGGTTGGAAATCATTCGTAGAGTGTAAAGGCACAAGGGAGCTTGACTGCGAGACCTACAAGTCGAGCAGGGACGAAAGTCGGGCTTAGTGATCCGGTGGTTCCGCATGGAAGGGCCATCGCTCAACGGATAAAAGCTACCCCGGGGATAACAGGCTTATCTCCCCCAAGAGTCCACATCGACGGGGAGGTTTGGCACCTCGATGTCGGCTCATCGCATCCTGGGGCTGTAGTCGGTCCCAAGGGTTGGGCTGTTCGCCCATTAAAGCGGTACGCGAGCTGGGTTCAGAACGTCGTGAGACAGTTCGGTCCCTATCCGTCGCGGGCGCAGGAAATTTGAGAGGAGCTGTCCTTAGTACGAGAGGACCGGGATGGACGCACCGCTGGTGTACCAGTTGTCTTGCCAAAGGCATAGCTGGGTAGCTACGTGCGGACGGGATAAGTGCTGAAAGCATCTAAGCATGAAGCCCCCCTCGAGATGAGATTTCCCATAGCGCAAGCTAGTAAGATCCCTGAAAGATGATCAGGTTGATAGGTCAGAGGTGGAAGCGTGGCGACATGTGGAGCTGACTGATACTAATAGATCGAGGACTTAACCACGCTTTAAAAAATGAAATACCTTCTTATTATCTAGTTTTGAAGGAATGAAAATTTCTTCAAAAAAATGAATATAGTCTGGCAATGATGGCGAAGAGGTCACACCCGTTCCCATTCCGAACACGGAAGTTAAGTTCTTCAGCGCCGATGGTAGTTGGGGGTTTCCCCCTGTGAGAGTAGGACGTTGCCAGGCTATTCATTTAAAATCTTTAAATGAGTATTAGGAAACATTATATTATTCCGCAGTAGCTCAGTGGTAGAGCATTCGGCTGTTAACCGAACGGTCGTAGGTTCGAGTCCTACCTGCGGAGCCATATGCTTCCATAGCTCAGTAGGTAGAGCACTTCCATGGTAAGGAAGAGGTCAGCGGTTCGAATCCGCTTGGGAGCTTCCCAATCTATCTATTATCATAAAATATCGGCCCGTTGGTCAAGCGGTTAAGACACCGCCCTTTCACGGCGGTAACACGGGTTCGAATCCCGTACGGGTCACCATTATATACTTATTAGTCCGGAGGATTAGCTCAGCTGGGAGAGCATCTGCCTTACAAGCAGAGGGTCGGCGGTTCGATCCCGTCATCCTCCACCATTTTATTTTAAAAATATTTGCCGGTGTAGCTCAACTGGTAGAGCAACTGACTTGTAATCAGTAGGTTGGGGGTTCAAGTCCTCTTGCCGGCACCATTTACAACCATATATTGCGGAGGGGTAGCGAAGTGGCTAAACGCGGCGGACTGTAAATCCGCTCCTTCGGGTTCGGCAGTTCGAATCTGCCCCCCTCCACCATTTTAATAAAAACCTGTGGATCAGTTATATATTCTCTGTAAAAGGGAAATATATGATTACCACCTTTTTATTTTGTTGAATATTAATTATACATATTATATATTGGGCTATAGCCAAGCGGTAAGGCAACGGATTTTGATTCCGTCATGCGAAGGTTCGATCCCTTCTAGCCCAGCCATTTGCCGAAGTAGTTCAGTGGTAGAATACAACCTTGCCAAGGTTGGGGTCGCGGGTTCGAATCCCGTCTTCCGCTTACTATATATTATTCCTTTAGGGGCCTTAGCTCAGCTGGGAGAGCGCCTGCCTTGCACGCAGGAGGTCAGCGGTTCGATCCCGCTAGGCTCCACCATCTAACTACATACACTAAAACTTACGTCTTAAGCCGATTACGGCTTAAGACTTTTTTTATTTTAAATATCTAACTTTTATTACTTTTACCTTCTAATAAGAGAACGGTTCAATTAGGGATTTTAAGACAAAGAGTAAATACTGTAAAAAAGCTAATTAGCTGCATCTTTATACATATAAATGTTCAGTTGAACCACTAGGCATATAAGATATAAAATGGTAGAAAGGGGGAATTATATGTCTATTCAGAAAATTTCCATTATCGGTCTACCTATGGATCTTGGTCAGGCGAGACGAGGGGTTGATATGGGACCGAGTGCAATCCGCTGTGCAGGGATTGTCGAACGGCTTGAACGATTAAAAATAGAAGTTGAGGATTTAGGAGATATAGTAGTAGGACGCCCTGAAAATGCACAGAAATCTGGTACAAATTTAAAAAACTTATCGCTAGTTGCTAAGGGAAACATTCAATTAGCAACAAGAGTAGATAAAATTATACAAGACGGATCTTTCCCGCTCGTTCTTGGGGGAGACCATTCGATAGCCATCGGAACACTCGCAGGGGTTTCGAAGCACTATGAAAATGTAGGTGTAATTTGGTATGATGCACATGGAGATTTAAATACGGAGGAAACTTCACCATCAGGGAATATACATGGTATGCCTCTGGCTGTCAGTATGGGGCTTGGCCATCCCGATCTAGTCAATATTCATGGTTCAACTTCTAAAGTAAAACCAGAAAATATCGTAATTATCGGGGCACGTTCATTAGATGAAGGTGAAAAAGAATTAATACGTGAAAAAGGGATTAAAGTGTTTACAATGCATGAAATTGACCGAATGGGAATGGCTAGAGTCATGGAAGAGTGTATAGATTATTTAAGAGAAAGAACAGATGGTGTTCACCTTTCTTTGGACCTGGATGGAGTAGATCCCGCGGATGCGCCTGGGGTAGGAACACCGGTAATTGGTGGTATTAGTTATCGTGAGAGTCATTTGGCTATGGAAATGCTGGCGGAGTCTGAGTTAATTACATCAGCTGAATTTGTTGAGGTAAACCCTATTTTAGATGAACGTAATAAAACCGCAATCGTTGCCGTGGCCTTAATGGGCTCGCTATTTGGAGAAAAGCTAGTATAACTGATAAAATAAAAGAAACAGTAACCAGCTTGTGTTAGGTTACTGTTTTTTATATGCTAGAAGACGTAAGTTGATTTTTCAGGATGGTTTTATAATATCTAGATTTATATGGTTGTAATCTCAGCTCCATATTCACTTTAGAGCACATCGGTCGATCCGACTTCCATTTTTAGTTAAATGGAAGTATTGATTGATCAAAACATCTAGTTTACTGCTTACTTCAATAACTTCATTATCAACCATCGAGGAGCGGGAAGCTAAAATTATCATTTTCTGTCTGTATAGTTCAATATGATCTAAAATTTGTTCAGCAGTCATACAGCGATTCACTCCCTTAGGTTTTACAATTTTTAATTATATAGCCTTGTTTTTTTTTTCTTAAACATAAATTGTAAAACTTTGTTAAAATTAAAGTAATAAATTATGAAACCTTTTAGCTTACGATTCGTAATAATCGTATAGCCGCATGAGCGGGGGTAAAAACCGGAAAATGGATGCACTCATTAAAGAGAGAATTAATCAAGTATTAAAGGGAGACCATAATGCATTTGGAGAAATTGTCGAACTATACAAGGACAAAGTTTTCCAGATATGTTTTAGGATGCTCGGAAACAGGCAAGAAGCAGAAGATTTGGCACAAGAGGCCTTTGTTAGAGCCTTTGTGAATATTCGTAGTTTCAATATACAAATGAAATTTTCTACGTGGTTATACCGTATTGCGACGAATCTTTGCATTGACCGTCTTCGTAAGAAAAAGCCGGATTACTATTTGGATGCAGAAGTTAGTGGAACTGAGGGATTGAATATGTATTCCCAAATTGCATCAGATATGGCAAAGCCCGAGGATGAAGTTGAATCGTTAGAACTTCAGGAAACCATTCAAGTAGAAATTATGAAGTTGCCGGAGAAATATCGGTCGGTAATCGTATTGAAGTACATTGAAGAATTATCGTTAAAGGAAATCAGTGAAATACTTGATTTGCCAGTCGGCACGGTTAAGACGAGAATACATCGTGGTCGGGAAGCCTTGCGTAAACAACTACGCCATTTATAAAAAGAAGGTGAGAAAAATGAACTACCATGAGGAAATCATTGATTATATGCATGATTATTTAGATGAGGACATCAAACCAGAGCATAAAGAAGCTTTACGTGATCACTTGCATACTTGTGCTGAATGCCGGGATTATTTTCATGAAATGAAAAAGGCAGTCGCTCTTGTACAAAGTACCTCCCATATTAAGGCTCCAGATGACTTTACAGCAAGGGTAATGGCTCAATTGCCAAAGGAAACGAAAACAACGGGTGCCAAACGTTGGTTAAAAAGCCATCCTTTTATGACGGCAGCAGCCGTGTTCATTGTATTGATGACAGGTTCTCTTTTTTCCACATATAATCAGGACGAACATTTTTCAGTTTCCAAGCAATCTAATTTATTAGTCGAAGGAGAAACGGTGATTGTGCCTGCAGGTGAGACCGTTGAGGGGAATGTGGTAGTTCAAAACGGTAACATTCGAATTGAAGGTGAAGTGAAGGGAGATGTGACGGTCATTAATGGACATAATTATATGTCTAAGGCGGGGAATGTGACCGGAAGCATCCATGTTATTGACCAAGCTTTTGAGTGGATGTGGTACAAAATTAAGGATACCGCAACGTCTGTGCTTCCTATTAAAGAAGAAAAAGGGAATAAGGAGTAAGATGAGCTGAGCGAATGCATCGTTTTCAATATACGGTGCCATCGCTCAGCTTTACTTTGTAAAAGGAGGGAATTTTTTACTTCATTAGACCTTAACATGTAACTTTATCACACTAGTTTTAGAAGTATTATTTAAAAAATGGTATACTATTAAGGTTATTACATAACGATTGTTATTGTTATTTGGAGTAATACTGACTGGAGGAAACAACATGTCTTTATCCAATTTGAATGTTTGGGACTATGTAGTAAATTTCATTGATATTCTCCTTGTTTGGTTTGTGATATATAAATTGTTAACTATTATTCGAGGCACGAAGGCTATACAGCTGCTCAAAGGAATTTTTGTAATAGTCATTGTAAAAAGCTTAAGCAACCTGTTTGGTTTCAATACACTTGGATGGTTAATGGCACAAGTCATGAATTGGGGAGTACTGGCGATTCTTGTCATTTTTCAACCTGAACTGAGGAGAGCGCTTGAACAATTAGGACGTGGGAAGCTCTTTACAAGAGGTAGCGTTCCAGAAGAGAACCAGCAAGAGCGTTTAGTAGAAGAAATCTTAAAGGCGTCCACTTATATGGCGAAAAGGCGAATTGGAGCCTTGATTACGATTGAAAAAGGAACGGCACTGGGCGATTATGTTGAAACAGGGATTCCTCTAAAGTCCTATATTTCTTCAGAGTTGCTTATTAATATCTTTATACCTAATACGCCGCTCCATGATGGTGCAGTGATTTTACAAAATAACCAGGTGGCAGCTGCAGCTTGCTATCTGCCTTTATCAGAAAGTCCGTTCATTTCAAAAGAACTTGGTACTCGGCATAGGGCAGCTATTGGTATGAGTGAAGTGACGGATAGTATTACAATCGTTGTATCTGAAGAAACGGGAGGAATCTCTGTTACTAAAAATGGAGAACTGTTCCGAGATTTGAATCAAGAGTCATTTAGGGCAATGCTTACTAGTGAACTGGTAGTGGAAAATATCAAAACAACTTCCTCGAGTATCTGGAATTGGAGGGGGAAGAAAAATGGATAAATATACCAATAGTACATGGTTTATGAGAATTGTTGCTTTTGCTTTGGCAGCTCTGTTATTCATCTCCGTTAATTTTGAGATGGAGTCAGATAAAAAATCTCTTGGTTTATCTACTGCCCCTGAGATTAGTACGGAAACCATTGAAAATGTACCGGTTGAAGTGTACTATGACCGTGAAAATTTGGTGGTGAGCGGAGTACCAGAAACGGTGGATGTTACTTTAAAGGGAGCTAAAAGCCTACTGATAAGTGCAAAAAACCAAAGAGACTTTAAAGTATATGTAGACCTTTCTGATCCTGAAATCTCGATGGGAGACAGAACTGTTACCTTCAAAATAAGCGATTTAAACGAAAAGTTAGTGGCGACAATCGAGCCTGAATATGCAGAAGTCAATGTTCAGGAACGAGTGACGAAGGAATTCTCCGTCGAAGCAGAATATAATAATTCTTTACTTGAAGAGGGTTATACCGCTGGACAGCCAACAGTCAACCCTAAAACTGTTAAAATAACTGGGGCTAAAGATGTAATTGAACAAATTTCCTATGTTAAGGCAAATCTTGAAATAAGTAAGGGTCTTAACGAAACGATGAACGGCAAGGCGACAGTAAAAGCTCTTGACCGGGACTTAAACAAGTTGGATGTTACGATTGAACCTGCTTCAGTTGCAGTGTCACTAGAAGTTAGTATCCCGTCGAAAACGGTAACCATTGCACCTAAGCAAACTGGAAAAGTAAAGGACGGCATCCGTATTAAGAGTATAAGTGTCGATCCAAAAGAGGTAATCCTTTATGGGTCAGAAGCCAGCCTTGAACAAATAAGCGAAATAAATCTCCCTGTTAATATTTCCAAAATTGATGGAGATGCCGAATTGGAATTGGATCTTACTAAACCAGAAAGTGTACAAAAAATGTCCTTGGGTAAGGCAAAGGTCAAAATTAATACAGAAAAAATTGATGTAGAAGATGAGAATGTAGAGGATGTAGAGGCAGTCGAAGAAGTCGAAAAAGTCGAAGAAGAGGTAGTTGAAGAGGATGAACCACCTGCCATCGAGACTAAAACTTTCACCAATTTAAAAATAGAACCTGTAGGTATACAGGAAGACCAAGAAGCCGAATTGGAATCCGATGTAGCAAGCATTACTTTGCGTGGGAAAGCGGATGATTTGAAAGAAATAACTAAAAACGACATTACACTTACAGTAGATGTGAGTAATTTAGATGAAGGTATACATGATGTAGAACTGGTAGTAAAAGCGCCTGCAGGAGTGAATTGGGAACTAGATTCAAAAACGGCTAAGGTCTCTATTACTCAAAAAGACGAAGAAGAAACATAACCTTCCTTTAACATCATTTAATTTAGTAACGATTCGAAGAAGGAGCGATAAAAAGATGGGTAAATATTTTGGAACAGACGGAGTTAGGGGTATAGCGAATAGCGAATTAACACCGGAGTTGGCATTTAAACTAGGCCGTTTTGGCGGCTACGTTCTTACTAAAAATACAGAAAAACCTAAAGTGCTGATAGGACGCGATACACGTATTTCAGGTGAAATGCTGGAAGGTGCACTAGTTGCTGGTCTATTATCTATTGGGGCTGAAGTTATGCGTCTTGGTGTAATTTCAACACCAGGTGTTGCTTATTTAACAAAGGCGTTAAGTGCTGAAGCAGGGGTTATGATTTCTGCTTCACATAATCCGGTTGCAGATAACGGCATTAAATTCTTCGGTCCGGATGGTTTTAAGCTATCGGATGATCAAGAAGCGGAAATTGAAACATTGTTAGATTTAGAAAAAGATGAACTTCCACGTCCGGTAGGCGGAGATTTAGGCCATCTAAACGACTATTTCGAAGGTGGACAAAAGTATCTCCAGTACTTAAAGCAATCAGTCGATGAAGATTTTACAGGCATTCATGTTGCGCTTGATTGTGCACATGGCGCGACATCATCCTTGGCTATGCATTTGTTTGCGGATCTAGATGCAGATATCTCTACAATGGGGGCATCGCCCAATGGCTTGAACATCAATGATAAGGTAGGTTCCACGCACCCTGAAGCACTTGCTGAATTCTTAAAAGAAAAAGGGGCCGATGTTGGACTTGCCTTCGATGGTGACGGCGACCGCATCATTGCCATAGATGAAAAAGGAAATATAGTTGACGGCGATCAAATTATGTATATATGTGCGAAATACTTGAAAGAAAACAATCGTTTGAAACAGGGGACTGTGGTTTCTACAATCATGAGTAACCTAGGTTTTTATAAAGGTCTTGAGGAGCACGGAATACAAAGTGCCCAAACAGCAGTGGGCGATCGCTATGTTGTAGAAGAGATGCGAAAAGGCGGCTACAACCTTGGCGGTGAGCAATCCGGGCATATTATCTTCCTGGACTACAATACGACAGGGGATGGCTTATTGACAGGCTTACAGCTTGTAAACATTATGAGTGAAACACAAAAACCCTTATCAGAGCTTGCAAATGAGATGAAAAAATATCCACAGACGCTTATCAATGTTAAAGTGACTGACAAGCATGCTGTAACTGATAATGAAAAGGTGCAGGAAGTCATTAAAGATGTTGAGGCAGAAATGGAAGGAAACGGGCGTATATTGGTTAGACCATCTGGAACTGAACCTCTTGTCCGTGTTATGGCTGAAGCACCAACTGTAGAAGAATGCAATCGTTATGTTGATCGCATCGTCTCTGTGGTGAGAGCGGAAATGGGAATAAACGAATAACTAATCATATGCATAAAAGGAACAGAATATCCTTTTATGCATATTTTTATAAAGAAGTGTTTTTTTCATTGGTTAAGGTAACAAAGAATTGACCTATGTCCCTTTTGTAAGGTATGATTATCCTGATTTAAAACATATTTTGTTTAAAGGAGGGTAGGCAGGGAGAAAAGGAAATACAAAAGCGCCTGAACTAAGCTTGGTCGAGAATGGCTTAGTTGACGAGGAGGAGGTTTATCGAATGATCGGCGGATACCTCCCGGCTGAAGTGCACAGCCGCAGTAATTTCAATCTTAAAACAGTAGGGCAACTTACTGCACAAAGGATTGGAAATGCACAAAGGGAAAAAAGGCTATAAGCATTTCCTTTATAAAAATAAATATCAGAGATGAGGGGGCAGGGATGCCCCCGTGCATTCCTGTTCCCTCGAATCGGTTGGAGGAACAGAAATTATGTGTGGAATTGTTGGATATATTGGACTTAATGATGCGAAAGAAATTCTATTAAAAGGTCTTGAAAAGCTTGAATACCGCGGTTACGATTCTTCAGGGATTGCTGTCAAAAATGATTCAGGTGTGACAATCTTTAAGGAAAAGGGACGAATTGCAGACCTCCGTGGAGCTGTGGATGAAAAAACTATTGCACATACTGGAATAGGTCATACGCGCTGGGCCACTCATGGTGTGCCAAGTCGTGATAATGCTCATCCTCACCAAAGTAATTCAGGTCGCTTGACTTTAGTTCATAATGGGGTCATTGAAAACTATGCGATTCTAAAACGGGAATATTTGAAGGATGTTGCTTTTAAAAGTGAGACAGATACGGAAGTCATCGTTCAACTTATAGAGAAGTTTGTAAACGATGGTATGGAAGTAGAAGAGGCGTTCCGTCAAACACTCACTCTTTTAGAAGGCTCATATGCCATTGCCCTTTTAGATGCTGAAAATGATGAAACCATTTTTGTCGCAAAAAATAAAAGCCCGCTGCTAATTGGTGTAGGAAAAGACTTTAACGTTGTCGCTTCTGATGCAATGGCTATGTTGCAAGTCACAGATCAATTCCTTGAACTGATGGATAAAGAAATGGTTATAGTGACAAATGAAGAGGTAACGATTAAGAATCTTTCTAACGAAGAAGTTTTTCGTGAGCCATTCACTGCTGAACTGGATGCGAGTGATATTGAAAAAGGTACGTATCCTCATTATATGCTTAAAGAAGTCGACGAGCAGCCTGCTGTCATACGTAAAATTATTCAAGCTTATCAAAATGAAGAAGGCAAACTGGCAATCGATTATAGTATTGCAGAAGCAGTAACTGAGGCTGACCGTATCTATATCGTCGCTTGTGGAACTAGCTATCATGCAGGCTTGATTGGTAAGCAATTCATCGAAAAAATGACTGAAATTCCGGTTGAAGTCCATGTAGCATCGGAATTCACATACAACATGCCGATATTATCGAAAAAACCGCTTTTCATCTTCATATCCCAAAGTGGAGAAACTGCGGATAGCCGTGCGGTATTAGTGGCAATTAAAGCGCTTGGTCATAAAGCATTAACCATTACAAACGTACCGGGCTCTACATTGTCACGTGAAGCGGATTATACGCTCTTGCTGCATGCTGGCCCTGAAATTGCAGTTGCCTCTACAAAAGCTTACACAGCTCAAGTAGCTGTATTGGCTATATTAGCAAATGTTTCTGGACAATTCCGTAACCTAGAGTTTGATTTCGACCTTGTTAAGGAGCTTGGAATTGTTGCGACAGCAATGGAAGCTCTATGCGATTCGAAAGAAGAGATGGAAGCTATTGCCCATGAATATTTGTCTGTTACAAGAAACTGCTTCTTCATCGGCCGGTCCCTTGACTACTATGTTGGTCTTGAAGGGGCGCTTAAGCTGAAAGAAATCTCTTACATCCAGGCAGAAGGCTTTGCTGGTGGTGAGCTTAAACATGGAACAATTGCCTTGATTGAAGAAGGTACACCTGTTATAGCTCTTGCTACGCAAGCAGGCGTCAACCTAAGCATCCGTGGTAATGTCAAAGAAGTCGTTGCCCGTGGTGCTAACCCATGCATTATTTCTATGAATGGGTTGGAAGAAGAAGATGATCGCTTTGTCATCCCGGAAGTGAACGAACTATTAACACCCCTTATCTCTGTTATCCCGATGCAACTCATTGCGTACTACGCTGCCTTGCACCGCGAATGTGACGTGGATAAACCACGTAATCTTGCGAAAAGTGTAACGGTTGAGTAAGCTGGAATGAATATAACGTGCCTTATGTAGTTTTGAAATAAAGTTTAACCGTTTTTTCAAAAGTTGCACCGTTTCACCCCTTTGGATATGATTATCTAAAGGGGTGTTTTTTTATGCCTAAAAGAGCGAGAACATCTAAAGTTGATAAGTGGATTAAAGAAGGCCGAGGAATAGGAATTGGTGTGCAGTGACAATAAATTTGTTTGAAAAATAATAAAGTCATTTATACCATCTATCAAATCTATCGGAAGGTAATTGCTGCATCTTTAAGAGCAAAATTAAACAGCTTTATTATATAAACACACAATGAGGTTAGATTGCAAAGCGATTGTGCATTGTCGAAATTGAAGAAGAAGTAAAAAAACTATGGATGAACAAAAGGCGATTTTTGAGATGTCTAGGTATCCTGTCAAAGATACGGATGAGGTTGCGAATGGTGCAATTGATGTCATGACGTATTGGCATGAAAAATTACATCGTTCAAAAATAATTTTTTATTTTAGGAGAGAATGACATGGAAGTTTTTATAGAATATTTAGCGAGTATTGATAACCCGCAACATCGGGACCGAACGGAAGAAGTTTTGGTTTGGGTAACTAAGAAATTCCCAAATTTAATGCCAAAAATTGCGTGGAATCAGCCTATGTTTACCGATCATGGCACATTTATTATTGGCTTTAGCGTAGCCAAACATCATTTGGCTGTTGCCCCTGAAAGGGCAGGGATTATTCATTTTTCTGATGAAATTGTGCAGGCTGGTCATGATCACACCAAGCAGTTGATACGTATCCAGTGGGATAGTCCGGTTAATTTCTCATTACTTGAGAAAATGATCGAGTTTAATATTTTGGATAAGACGGACTGTTCAACTTTTTGGCGGAAATAAAAAAATCGGATTATTCGGGGTTCAGTTCAATTAATTTTAATCAAACTTTATTAAAAACCAACACCTTAGAATTTATTCTAAGGCACGTTTTTTTATGCTTGTTTTTAGGAATCGGTGAGAGTACATGAATTATTAGGTAATCTCTATTCCTTCATAGTTTTATAGATTCACTTGTTATGCGAAATCCAAATATCAACCATCCTAAGGGTGTTTTGTGCAATGGCGGGACTTATAGAGAAAGGTACTCTAAAGGTTTTTGGAAAATTCCTTTTTCGAGCCATTGCGACAATAAAGGAATATAAATATTGTTTATAGGTAAAAGAAATTATTATCACTTTTAAAAATAGGAAAAAGGAATGCCTGGATAGAATCCGGGCTTTTTGTTATGTCAAAAAAATATCATTAGATACCATTTACCTGTTCTGTTCAGAGGGACGTGTAATGAAGATCGACATGCTTCTGTATTTTTTTGGATAAAATTAGGTAAAAAGAATTATGTATTGTTATTTATATTGTGACTATTGTTTAATTAAATAATAATAAATGCCTATATAAGCTAAATACTTACCACTTTTAACCGATTAATTATGGGGATACATAAAACAGTATAAGTTAGGTGGAAAACATGATTATTTTGAATGAGCCCATTGTGTCACCAATTCTTCTAAAGGTATTAGAGAAACAGCAGATTCCAGTGTTGGAGCATGGGCGATGGAGAAACACACTATCATCAGAAAAGCTAAACATTCAAAAAGATACGGAGTTTTTTAAGTCTATGGAAATGGGCAAAAGGATTCTTACAAACTCTGAGAATGGCATTACATTATTAGGTCATTTTCAACCCAATAGCAATGAATACATATGGTCTAAGTTATTAAAAGATAAGAGTAAGGTTCGTAATCTAACGAAATCATTATATCCTGATTTCTATTTCCAAGAAATTGATCTATCCATAATAAGTGATATGGATAAAAAACAAATTCCGTTTCCTGTGGTTATCAAACCTAATATTGGCTACTCAAGTGTAGGGGTACACAAAGTTAAGAATGAACAGGATTGGGATATAGCCGTAAGCCATTTGAAGGAAGATTTACTGCATTCCGATGGATTGTATGATTCAACAGTAGTAGGTTCTCAGACTGTTTTAATAGAAGAGTGGATTCAGGGAGAGGAATATGCCATTGATGGTTATTTTAATCAGGATGGTGAACCAATTATATTGAACGCGTTTAAACGTTTATTTAAGGATGATTATGATACATCCGATCGAATCTATTACACGTCGAAGATAGCAGTAAATGAAATCTATGATGATGCCCTACAGTTTATGAAGAAAGTCCAAACTGTTCTACCCCTAAGGAATTACCCTGTACACTTTGAAATTCGCAAAAAGGGAGACAGGGTTATTCCCATAGAAATTAATCCCTTGCGTTTTGCGGGAGCGGGCACAACAGATCTAGGGTATCATGCCTATGGGATGAATATGTATGAACACTATTTCTTAGGGACGAAACCTGATTGGAATCGAATATTGGAAGAGATGGACGATAATATTTATAGCTTTTTCTTTGCAGAGGTTCCATTGGAAATAAATTTAGAAGATGTTGAACGGATTAATCATATAGGACTTCAAAATGAGTTTGAACATATTTTGGAATATAGACAGCTTCCTTTTCAAAATGATCGAAGTATGGCAATCATCTTTTATAGAAGTGAAGATTTGAACAAGAATCTTCAATTGCTTCATTTAGATTTATTTCCTTTTCTAACTATAAAAGAGCTGGCTTTAATCTAAGGAGGATGTAAGGTTGAAAATTTCAAAGCTAAATCCAAAACGATCTTTACTAGCTAAATTATTCGTATTCTACATAATTCCGTTCGTACTATTTGCAGGTGCTATGGATTTTTGTTTTTCATATATTACTAATAATATGATTAATGAAAATGTCCTTCCACAATTTGATGAGCGGCTATCTGAAAATGCCCGCAGTTTGGCTGCAAGCATTGATCCGGATTTGATAGAAAATGCTTCAGATCAGGGAGGAGCTATCTTGGGAAAATTAGATGCCTTCGTTGAAAAGAGAAAAGGCATTGAATATGTTTATGTCCTGAAGCGGGAGAATGATTCAGATGTCATTGTGGCCTTGAATGGCAGCAAGGATTTCATGGTGGAATCCCCGTTTACACCAGAACAGGCAAAATCGATAAATGGAAAAGAAGAAGTGTTAAGTGAAATCTATAACGATAAATGGGGCACACACAAGTCTTACTTTACACCTATCGAAGGAACGGATGCTATTGTAGGTATTGATATGGATGCTTCGTTTATTCCTGAGATGAAAAGCAAAATGATTGTCTTTAATATTCTATTTTTAATAAGTGCAGTATTATTGGGTGCTATAAGCGCTTATGTTATAGGGAGACAAATTTCCCGTCCTGTTAATGAACTAGTTGGTTTCACAAGTGAAATGGCAGTAGGGAATTTAAGTAAACCTATCACTAGTGTTCGACAAGATGAAATTGGGGATCTATCACACGGGTTTGAAGATATGCGAGTGAGCTTGTCCCATATTATTCAAAATGTCCGTGAACGTGCTCAAACGATGAATAAAACCACAGTGTCCATTCATCAATCTTTTGAAGAGATGGTAGAATCCTATGATCAGATCGTAACAGGGACAACGGAAGAAGCAAAAGCTTCAGAAGAACGGGCCCACCATATTGACCGAATTTCTAATATGATCAGTGATTTAACGGATACAATTCGTTTAATGAGCGAGCAAACGAATACAATGAACGAATTTACACTACATACGAACAAACTTGCTGAACAGGGGAGTAAACAAGTACAGGATGTAACGAGTCAGATGGATAAAATTATGGGAAATGGCCAAGCGAGTAAAGCCAATTTGGTGAGCTTGGAAGAGGATGTAGTTAAGATAAATGAAGTGATTGGTTTAATACGAATCATTGCTTCTCAAACGAACCTGCTATCCTTGAATGCTTCTATTGAAGCTGCACGAGCGGGGGATGCAGGCAGAGGTTTTGCTGTAGTTGCCCACGAAGTGCAAAAACTGGCTGTACAAACAGATGAATCCATTGATGTTATTTCTGAATCTATCATGCGAATTAATGAACAAACCGCAAAGGTTATCCAAAATAATGATGAGAGCTTCCAAGATATATTAAATGGAGTATCCTTAGTGGAGAACAATGGTGAGATTTTCAATAAGATTTTTGATTCTGTAGAAAAACTATTGAAAGGAACAGAACAATTAGCGCACCATTCGCAAAAAATTAATGTATCCTCAGATGAAAGTTTAGCATCTATTCAGGAAATCGCTGCAATCTCAGAAGAGGGAGTAGCAACAACTGAACAAATTTCTGCTGCTGCTATTCAACAAAGTAACATTATGACCGGATTAAAGGCACAAAACAGAGACTTGGCAAAAGAATCAGCCTTATTAGAGGAAATGGTCGAAAAGTTTATTACCGAAAAATAAAAAAGGTAAGATAATCATTAAAAAAACTCACTGAGAAAGGCGTCAGTGAGTTTTTTATAAATTAATAAGCAGTCCAGCCGGCATCAGCTGTAACAACTGTTCCATTCACGAAGCTCGAGTCATCAGAAGCCAGGAATAAAGCTACTTTAGCAATCTCTGTAGCATCTCCCACACGAGGGTTGACGTTGATTCCAACCATTGCTCTCTCCATACCAAAATCATTTGGCTGATTAATGGTTGTACCGATATTTGTGGCTACGGCCCCTGGGGCAACGGCGTTACAACGGATACCTTTTGTTGCATATTGGAAGCCAACGTTTTTTGTAAAACCCATTACAGCATGTTTAGCAGCTGTGTAGGCAGCACCTGCTCTTGAACCGAATAATCCGCCAGCAGAGGCAATGTTCACAATTACTCCTGCTTCTTTTTCAAGAAAGATTGGAAGGGCTTTTCTTGTTGAGCGCATTACACTCGTTGTATTGATTGCAAATTGCCGTTCCCAATGTTCATCTGTAATTTCAGCAGCTGGAATGAAGTTATCCATGATGCCTGCATTATTTACTAAAATGTCCAGAGTACCATATTTTTCAACAGCAAGGTCGATCATGGCTTGTACGTCCTCTTCTTTAGCAACGTTAGCTAAGATGGAAGCAGCTGTGCCACCGTTTGCTTCGATAACAGAAACGACTGCTTGTGCCGCTTCTAGATTAATATCCGAAACGATTACTTTTGCTCCTTCTTTTGCGTAAAGAACCGCGATTTCTTTCCCCATACCAGATGCAGCGCCTGTAACAACGGCTACTTTCCCTTGTAATTTCATATTTGTTCCCCCAGATTCATAATGTTTAATTACTGGATACTTAATGAACACTTGTTTGTTAACTTTCAATATCTATATTATAATCCCCTATATAAAGAGGTACAATCAGCAAATAAACCATAATTTGTTTATTAATAGACAAATAAATGAAAGTATGTGCATTAAAATGTGTTGGAGGTTATGAAATGGATAGGCGGGTAAAAAAATCTATAGCTGCATTAAAAGAGGCCCTTATATCTTTAATGGTTGAAAAAGAATTTAGAGAAATAACAATTTCAGAAATCGTACAACGAGCGGATCTTAATCGTGGCACTTTTTATAAGCATTTTCAGTACAAAGAAGACTTGTTTAATGACGTGATTGATGACGTGATGAATGACTTAATTGAATCGTATCAAGCACCTTACAAGACTATTGAGGTTTTGGATATAGAACGGTTGCAGTCTTCTACTATACGTATTTTTCATCATGTAGAAAATCATAGGACCTTTTACCAAATGATATTGAAGCCAACGGCCTTGTCTGGTTTTCAGAACAGATTGGGGACTGTCATAAAACAATTATCTCTAGAGGACTTATTGGTAGGAAGTGATGACAAAGCCATTAATAAAGACTTGCTTGCTAGTTATCATGCTTATTCTATATTGGGAATGATCATACAATGGGTACAGGATGAATTTAAAAATACACCTGAATATATGGCTGAGCAACTTGTTAAAATCATACATTATCGGCCGATAGGAGTAACAGTTCCTAAAAAGTAAAAAAGTGCTTATGTGGTCCGACCCACTTTAGTATATAGAAGTTGATTGAAGTCGAATTTTAAGAGTATTAAAAATTGCTTGAAAAAAGTTTACTTAAACTATTTGCAATCGCTGCCATTTAATGTTATGCTTAGTCTTAATTATTTTTGTTCGGTACTAAGGATACTAAAAGTACTACTTTTCGTTTTCGATGATGACTTAGAGCAAGGATAGTAATACAATGTGCTTAAATGCACTAGGAGGCAACAACAATGGAACAAGGTAAAGTGAAATGGTTTAACGCAGAAAAAGGTTTTGGATTCATCGAACGCGAAAACGGAGACGACGTATTCGTACATTTCTCAGCTATCCAAAGCGAAGGTTTCAAATCTTTAGACGAAGGTCAAGAAGTTACTTTTGAAGTAGAGCAAGGTCAACGTGGACCTCAAGCTTCTAACGTTCAAAAAGCATAATTTCAAAACAAATAAAGACAGATCCTAGTTATAGGGTCTGTCTTTTTGTTTTGTAAAAAGAAAGTCAAAAAAACCTGCTCAAAGATTGAGCAGGGTAAATGGTACAAGTAAAGTAAAACGCTTAAAAGGTTTGACTAAGTATATCATAGTTTTTCAAAAAAATACTAAATTAATTATTTTATTCTATTAAGGCATTGGGATAGGAAAGTACGGAAATCATTAGATTGAAGGGACATGAGGGAAGCTCATATCCTTTCAATCTTTTTTTTCATTAGAAGATGATTAAAGAAAAAATTGATACGATTCAGGGGATATTTGATAAGACATTTCTTAACCATTTTAGAATGAAGCCTTCTATGACACCTATAAAGGTATAGAGAATAATAATACAGAGGTCAGGTTGCCAAAATAGGCACTTTGACCTCTCTTCGTTTATACAACAATAAAATTTATGAGTTATGAACGATTTCTAGTCATGCGTTGATCTGATCTTGGTGTATGTGGATGAAGTTCAAATTGAAACAAAAGCCAGTGTTTTTCATATATAGTCATATATGCCGCTTTTATCAAGTCTGCTTTGGGGAGGAAGTAAGTTTCTTTTACATTCAAATCTAGGTTTGAATATTCAGCAAATTATGGTATATTATAATCAAACGCATATTTGAATGAGGGGGGTGAGAAGATGGCGGAAATGAAGGATATGTGTGATGTTCACCTGCATGATGAAGTAAAGGTGAACTGCATTCAAGAAGAAATGAGCCAGGTGAATATCTCTAGTATATCGAAGCTGTTTAAAGTTATCGGTGATGAAAACAGAGCGAAAATTGCTTATGCGCTATGTACGGATGAGGAGTTGTGTGTGTGTGATTTGGCGAATATCATTGGTGCCTCAATGGCGACAACCTCACATCATCTTCGTACCCTATATAAACATGCAATCGTAAAATATCGAAAAGAAGGTAAGTTAGCATTTTATTCATTAGATGATCATCATATAAAACAATTAATTCTTATTGCATTAGAACATCAGCAGGAGGTGAGGGTCGATGGCTGAATCCCAATCAAAAACGTATCGAATTCAAGGTCTATCCTGTACGAATTGTGCGGCTAAATTTGAAAATAATGTCCGTGACCTTGAGGGAGTGAAAGTTGCCAAAATCAACTTCGGGGCTTCGAAGATTTCGATTCAAGGAAGTACAACAATTGAAGAAATTGAAAAAGCGGGAGCCTTTGATAATCTTAAAATCCGGGATGAACAAGAACAGGTTATGGAAAAGGAACCGTTTTGGAAGCAAAAAGAAAATATTAAAGTAGTGTTTTCTGCTATCCTTCTTTTAATCAGTTGGATATTGGATAAACAATATGGTGATGGAAGCAACATGTCAGTGATTGGCTATGCGGCTGCAATTTTAGTTGGTGGATATTCACTATTTATCAATGGACTGAAAAATCTTGTCAGACTGCGCTTTGATATGCACACCCTAATGACGGTTGCAATTATTGGAGCAGCTGTGCTGGGTGAATGGGGCGAGGGAGCAACAGTCGTTATTCTGTTTGCAATCAGTGAAGCGCTGGAAAAATATTCGATGGATAAAGCCCGGAATTCTATAGAATCATTAATGAATATAGCTCCTAAAGAGGCCTTGATTCGTAGGGGACATCACGAAATGATGGTTGCTGTTGATGAGATTGAGGTGGGCGACACCATGATTGTCAAACCCGGTCAGAAGCTCGCTATGGACGGCAGGATCACGAAAGGTGCCTCGACACTGAATCAAGCAGCCATTACAGGGGAATCAGAGCCAATATTTAAAACGGTTGAGGGTGAAGTATTTGCTGGAACCTTAAATGGTGAAGGACTGCTGGAAGTGGAGGTCACGAAACGAGTAGAGGATACGACGATTGCAAAAATCATACATCTTGTTGAAGAAGCTCAGGCTGAAAAAGCTCCTTCCCAGGCATTTGTTGATAGATTTGCAAAATTCTATACGCCCGCCATTATGCTGATAGCGTTGGCCATTGCCGTTATTCCGCCGCTTGTCATAAACGGGGAATGGAGTGAATGGATTTACCGAGGATTGGCTGTGCTGGTTGTTGGTTGTCCATGTGCTTTAGTTATCTCTACACCAATTGCAATTGTAACAGCCATCGGAAATGCTGCGAAAAATGGTGTACTGATTAAAGGCGGAGTCCATTTGGAGGAAGCTGGAGCCATAAAGGCGATTGCGTTTGATAAAACAGGTACTTTGACAAAGGGAATACCTGAAGTGACTGATTTCACGGTATTGGTTGACGGGGTGAGTGAACAGGAAGTTCTAGGGATTGCTGCAGCTTTAGAAAGTTGTTCACAACATCCTCTTGCCACGGCCATTCTCCAAAAAGCAGAGAGCCAGAACATGGACTATCACTCTCTAGTGGTCGAGGATTTTACCGCAATCACGGGTAAAGGTATAAAAGGAACAATAAATAGAGAAGTCTATTACATTGGGAAACCACATCTTTTTGAAGAAGAGGGCGGTTTAGCCTTTTCTGAAGATGTTCGTATCCAAATAAATGATTATCAAAATGAAGGAAAAACGGTGATGGTGCTTGGCAATCAAATAAAACTCCTTGCACTGATTGCAGTTGCGGACGAAATAAGGGAAAGCAGTAAGGAAGCAATCCGGAAACTGCATGCTCTCGGGATTGAAAAAACGATAATGCTGACCGGGGATAATATCGGAACAGCAAAAGCGATTGGAGCAGAAGCTGGCGTTCATGAGATTCAAGCGGAGCTATTGCCGCAAGATAAACTGGCCTTTATCAAACAATGGAAACAGAAATATAATCGAGTGGCTATGATTGGCGATGGTGTCAATGATGCACCGGCTTTAGCGGCTTCCACGGTTGGGATTGCGATGGGGGGAGCGGGGACGGACACCGCCCTTGAAACCGCAGATATTGCCTTAATGGGTGATGACTTATCAAAGCTGCCTTATACGATACGCCTAAGTCGTAAAACGTTAAAAATTATTAAGCAGAACATCACATTTTCGTTAGCGATTAAGATTCTGGCTTTACTATTGATAGCACCAGGCTGGTTAACACTGTGGATGGCAATTTTTGCAGACATGGGAGCAACGTTATTGGTCACATTGAACAGTCTTAGATTGCTAAGAATAAAAGAGTAATTGAATATGGCTTCCTGGTTCCTTTTAAAGGTGCAAGGAAGCCTTTTCTTGTACTGCTTCAAAATGTTTCATGTGAAACTGATAATTCACATACAGTTCAGAAGTTTTTCACTCAACAGTAAAGCAATTGAATGGGCGAGTACAACGTCGCCAGATGAAGTGATCGATCGTTATCGAAACCATTATTGAGAAAAGAGGAAGGGATGTACAGAAACGGTTCGATACTGGAAGAGTCCTGGTATCGTATAAAAAAGGCGGATATATAGCTGAATCTGAATTTCCACTATGGCTCGAGTTGCTTAATGAAAATGACGAGGTAAAAGAGGGTAAAGTAGAGCGGGACGATTAATAAACGATAGAATTCAATCCTATAAGGTCGAAAGAAAATAAGAAACCAATAGAATATCAAAAATACCAGGTCTGAATATGGCCTGGTATTTAATATGTTGAATTTTCTTTTAAGTAAAAGGAATCCTAATAAGAACATTTTTGAATGCAGAGCCAAGCAATCGTTATGCATGTTCTATGTAGTGTGCTACAATGTGGCTGACTTTTAATGAGGCATAGGATGATCCTGTGTGATTGTTAAATTGAGTATGGCAGTTACAGGAAGGGATTTGAAAGAATGGAATTAGAGCAAAGGGCAATCTTAGTTGGGGTAAACCTCAATAGCCAAAAGGATTTTGATTATTCAATGGAGGAATTGGCTAATTTAACGGAGGCCTGTGAGGTAGAGGTTGTCGGGACGATCACACAGAATTTGCATCGGGTGAACTCATCACATTTTATTGGAACCGGAAAGATTGAGGAAGTAAAAAATCTTGTGGAGTATAAGGAAGCGAATGTCGTCATCTTTAATGATCAGTTGTCGCCTTCACAACTTCGGAATCTGGAGAGGGACATGGATTGTAAGGTAATTGATCGGACAATCTTGATTCTGGACATTTTTGCACACCGAGCAAAAACAAAGGAAGCCCAGCTTCAGGTAGAATTGGCAAAACTTCAATATATGCTCCCACGTCTCGTTGGATTAAGGGAGTCATTAGGTCGTCAGAGTGGTGGAGTTGGTACAAACAAAGGTGCTGGGGAAAAGCAGTTAGAGCTTGACCGTAGGAGAATAGAGGAAAATATAAGTGTTTTGAATAAAGAACTGGAAGAACTTGTTGCACACCGTCAAACGCAGAGGAAGCAGCGGAAAAAGAATGCCATCCCAGTCGTTTCTTTAGTCGGTTATACGAATGCAGGGAAATCCTCGATCATGAACGCTTTGATTGAAATGTTTTACCCAACAACCGAAAAGCAGGTTTTGGAAAAGGATATGCTGTTTGCTACGCTTGAGACTTCCGTGCGAAACATTCCTTTGCCGGATAATAAGGAATTTTTACTGACGGACACGGTTGGTTTTGTTTCAAAACTACCGCATCATCTTGTGAAAGCGTTCCGTTCAACCTTAGAAGAAGTGGTCGAAGCTGACTTATTGATTCATGTTGTTGATTTTTCCAATCCCAATTATGAGCAGCAAATAGAGATTACAGATCAAACTTTGAATGATATAGGCATTAAAGAAATTCCAACTATTTTTGCTTATAATAAAGCAGATCTGACTGAAATAGATATCCCGCAGGTGAATCGTGACTCTGTTTATATGTCAGTGAAAAACAAAGTAGGCATACAGGAATTGATCGATCAAATCCGAGGACATGTTTTTGTAGACTATATTCGCTGTGAGATGCTGATTCCGTATGACCAGGGACAGTTGGTATCCTATTTCAATGAGCATGGTCATATAACGGAAACAGAATATGATGAGAATGGATCTAAATTAAAACTTGAGTGCAAGAAAACAGATTATGAAAAATATCATCAATACGTTATTAACTCTAAGTAATCGTTTTGTTGATAATATGTGTATAAGTTGTTAGCAAGTTGTTAATGACTGAAAATTCACTATTGAACCTGTGTATAGTTTTTTAAGAAAAATACAATACTTACTGGAAAACGTTGAAATAACTCAGTATTTCTTGTTATCCACATATTATTTTTATGTGGATAACCTGTGAATAAAATTAAAAAGCCTAGAAAATTGCATTCAATATTTTCTAGGGCTTTTTAATTTGTGGACAAAGTGTTGATAAGTTAGTTTTATTAAAAAAATTCAGTAAGTGTGATGAATATTAAGTAAGGTTTGTAGAAAAATGACGATGTTTATCATTTGTTGTTAGGAAATATCACATGGTTATTACATAGTGCACATTAAACAGTTAACAATATTTTACACTTTGTATAATGTAACTTGCTTTTTATCATTATAAAATAAAGAATACTCAATTTATCTGGTTATTACCAGATTGTGAGTTTTTAAGAACGATTGGGGGGGCTTTTAATGGCCAAAGGAAGCAGAGACCAAGGCGTGATCATCAAGAAAATAAAAGAAAATAATAAACGGAATGTGAGATTATTGGCAATTATATCGTCGTGACTGTCTTTCTAAATAGAACGATGAAGAACGACAGTGGGTTACTGCCATAAATTCTCTAATTGTAAGGATAGGAAATGCTATTTTAGAATACATGCAATTCCTCCCTTTTTATTTTTCACAAATAAATTTTTGGAAGGAGAATAGTAGATGAGTATGACGAGTCCGTTAAAAGATGGTCTGGCGATGAACTTTCAGGAAGTGGAGAGGGGGTTAACCCCACGTGAAGCTTTGGAAGAATCGAATCGATGTTTATACTGCTATGATGCCCCATGTATTCAAGCCTGTCCGACAGGGATAGATATTCCAAGTTTTATTAAGAAAATAGCATCAGGGAATTTTAAAGGATCGGCCAAGACGATCATGACAGCCAATCCAGTCGGTGCCAGTTGTGCGCGAGTATGCCCGACAGAAGAATTATGTGAGGGGGCATGTGTCCTAAACCATTCTACAAAGCCAATCATGATTGGCAATCTCCAGCGTTATTCCACAGATTGGGCCATCCAAAATAAACAAGCTCTATTCAAGGCCGGGAAGAAGAATGGCAAAAAGGTTGCCATTGTCGGAAGCGGACCTGCGGGCTTATCTGCAGCAAGGGAATTAGCCTTGCTTGGCTACAGTGTAACCATTTTCGAAGCTGAAAAAAATCCAGGTGGATTAAATACGTACGGTATCGTATCTTTCCGTTTGCCACAGAGCATTTCTTATTGGGAAGTTGAACAAGTAAAGAGTTTAGATGTTGAAATTAAAACGAATACGAGGGTTGGTGTTGATGTTTCTGCTACCCAGCTAACCACCGACTATGATGCCGTTATTTTGGCGATTGGTATGTCTGATGTTCCAAAACTTGGAATTGAAGGAGAAGACCTGGCTGAAGTATATGATGCAATCGACTTCGTCAAGGCAACGAAAACAGAGGCTATCACTGATAAATTCGTTGGGAAGAAGATGGCGGTCATTGGAGCTGGGAATACAGCGATTGATGCAGCAACCTGTTCTGTACGTCTTGGTGCCGAACAAGTTGGAATTATCTATCGTCGTACCCAGAAGGAAATGACAGCTTACGATTTTGAATATGAGTTTGCTAAACAGGAAGGTGTCGGGTTTCACTGGCTGACGAACCCTTCTAGGATTATTTCAGATAGCAATGGTCAGGTAACGGGTATCGAGTGTGTAAAAATGGTGCTTAGTGAGGCAGGAGAAGATGGTCGCCGTCGTCCTGTACCGATTTCTGGATCAGAATTTGTTATACCTGTCGATGGCGTTATCCGTGCTATCGGCCAATCTAGATATGTAGGACTGATTGAACAGTTTGGCATTGAGCATGATGGAGGCGTCGTAACATTAGAAGGAGACTCATATAAAACGTCGAATGAAAAAGTATTTGCCTGTGGTGACGTTATTTTTGGAAAAGGCCAAGGTGAGGCAATGGTTGTTTCGGCTGCCCAGCAAGGGAAGAAGACAGCCTATGAAATTGACCGGATTTTAATGAGCGAAGCGGTAGATATTGCTTAATAAAAATGAAAATTAGGAGGCTTAACATGGCTGATTTATCAATTGATCTTGCGGGTATTAAATCTCCCAATCCTTTTTGGCTGGCGTCGGCACCACCTACTAATTCGGGGTATCAAGTGCAGCGGGCATTTGAGGCTGGCTGGGGAGGAGCCGTTTGGAAGACGTTGGGAGATCCTATTCTGAATGTCTCATCACGTTTTGCAGCTGTGGGTTTTAATGGCCAGCGAGTAGCTGGTTTCAACAATATTGAATTGATTACGGATCGACCACTTGAGGTGAACTTAAAAGAAATATATGAAACGAAAAAACGTTTCCCTGACCATGCAATCATTGCATCAGTAATGGTCGAACCGCATCAAGATAAGTGGCATGAAATTATCAAACGCATAGAAGACGTGGGGGTTGATGGTTATGAATTGAACTTTGGCTGCCCGCACGGTATGGCTGAGCGGGGTATGGGCGCTGCTTCTGGACAGGTTCCTGAGCTTGTGGAAAAGCAAACATATTGGGCAAAGGAAGCGGCATCGAAACCTGTCATTGTCAAACTTACTCCGAATATAACTGACATCACGGTTACTGCGGAAGCCGCTATACGCGGTGGAGCGGATGCAATTAGTATGATTAATACGATTAACAGCCTGGCAGGAGTGGATATCCATTCATGGAATACGATTCCCCATGTAGGCGGTAAGGGTGCCCATGGCGGGTATTGTGGTCCTGCTGTGAAGCCGATTGCTTTAAATATGGTTGCAGAATGTGCAAGGAATCCACTGATTAATGTTCCGATATCGGGAATCGGTGGAATATCTAATTGGCAGGATACGGTTGAATTTTTATTGATGGGTTCAACGGGGGTGCAAATTTGTACTGCTGCCATGCATCACGGTTTTCGAATTGTCGAGGACATGATTGATGGTCTGTCTAATTACCTCGATGAAAAAGGGATATCCTCTGTGATGGATATTGTTGGTAAGTCTGTACCCCGTTATTCCGATTGGGGAAATTTAGATCTTAATTATAAGGTAGTGGCGCGCATTAATAATGATGTATGCATTAACTGCAATAAATGTCATATTGCCTGTGAAGATACTTCACATCAATGTATAGATATGTTAAAAGACCCGTCAGGCAGCCCATTCTTACGAGTCCGTGAAGAAGATTGTGTCGGATGTAATCTTTGTTCGATTGTATGCCCGGTTGATGGGGCAATCGACATGATTGAACTGACAAGTGATTTGCCTCCAATGACTTGGAATGAACGTCAGGCATTCCTTGGGAACATCGGTAATGAAAGTGTTGATTTCGTAAAATAATGGAGGAGATTATATATGAAGAAGATCATGAAGAAAATTATTAAAAATGGAACAATTGCAACGGCTGCAGATACGTATCAAGCGGATATTTTAATTGAAAATGAAATCATTACAATGATTGGTAAAGACCTTTCAGCAGAGGGAGCGGAAATCATTGATGCAAAAGGCGCGTATATTTTTCCAGGAGGTATTGACCCACATACCCATCTTGATATGCCGTTCGGTGGGACTACAACAAAGGATGATTATGAAACAGGTACGATAGCTGCTGCATATGGAGGTACGACTACGGTCATCGACTTTTGTTTGACCGAAAAAGGGGCGCCATTAAAGAAATCTATAGAAACGTGGCACGAAAAGGCAAGTGAAAAAGCAGCAATAGATTATAGTTTTCATTTAATGATTAGTGAAATTAATGATAAGGTTCTGGCTGAGTTGCCAAGTATCATCGAGAATGAAGGGATTTCTTCGTTTAAAGTGTTTATGGCTTACAAGAATGTTTTTCAAGCCGATGATGCGACACTTTACCGTACACTGCTTCAAGCGAAAGAACTTGGCGCACTTGTCATGGTCCATGCTGAAAATGGCGATGTGATTGATTATTTAACAAAACAGGCGCTTGTTGAAGGTCATACTGATCCGATTTATCATGCGTTAACAAGGCCTCCGGAACTTGAAGGAGAAGCAACGGGACGAGCAGCCAAGTTGACGGAGATGGCAAACAGTCAGCTTTATGTCGTTCATGTCACATGTGAAGATGCGGTTGAAAAAATTACAGAGGCAAGAAATAAAGGGGTTGATATTTGGGGTGAGACTTGCCCGCAATACTTGGTCCTTGACCAAACCTACCTTGAAAAGCCCAATTTCGAAGGATCTAAATATGTATGGTCTCCTCCATTAAGGGAAAAGAGAAATCAGGAAGTACTATGGAACGCTTTAAAAACAGGCCAGTTGCAAACGATAGGCTCCGACCAATGCTCTTTTGATTTTAAAGGTCAAAAAGATCTTGGGCGTGAAGACTTTACGAAAATCCCCAATGGTGGTCCTACAATAGAAGACCGAATGAGTATTCTGTTTTCGGAAGGAGTCAAGAAAGAGCGTATCACCTTGAATCAATTCGTGGACATCACTTCAACCCGGGCAGCCAAACTTTTTGGATTGTTCCCTAAAAAAGGAACGATTGCTGTAGGATCAGATGCGGATATTGTCATCTTTGATCCAAAGGTGGAGCGGACTATTTCTGCAGATACTCATCATATGGCTGTCGATTATAATGCGTTTGAGGGAATGAAAATAACAGGTGAACCGGTTTCTGTTTTATCACGCGGTCAATTTGTCATTAGAGAAAAGCAATTTGTAGGTGAGGCTGGAAAAGGGCAATTCTTGAAACGGGCTAAATATAACACGTCGCTGGAGTCGGATTCAGAGCAAAAGCTTCCTGTCTAAAACGTCTGTAAGGAAAAACAAGCAAATTAATATTGGGGGATTTTATATGAGTGAGAAGAAAGATTATTTAAAGTCTCCCGATTTGCTGCCTATACCTCATAGTGAGAAGAACATAAGTGCAGCCGGTTTTGGATTTATTTGGGTAGGAATGGCTGTAGTATTGGCCGCCTTTGCAATTGGCGGTAACGGTGTACAAAGCTTAGCGCTTGGTTGGGTCGTGCTGGCAACGGTCATTGCTTGTGTAGTTCTTGGCTTTTTGATGACAATGACAGGAGATATCGGGGTTGAGCATGGCATCTCTTTCCCAGTCTATATGAGGGCGCCATTCGGTACGATCGGTACCCATATTCCATCGGTTGTTAGGGGGTTTGTTGCCTCATGCTGGTTCGGTCTTAACACCTACTTCGGTGCAACTGCAATGAATGCAATCTTTGCAACCCTTTTTAACTTTGATAATTGGTTTATCTGCTTCCTCATTTTTGCCGTTTTACAATTAGTTAACACGGCAATGGGAATCAAGTCGATTGAACGATTTGCTGACTTAGCAGCACCAGTCATCATCTTGATTTCAGGCTGGATGTATTTTACTCTTTCCGATCAAGCTGTGGCCCAAGGAAGAGATGTATGGACCTGGATTGAAAGTCCGGTAACTGGAGGTGCAGCGGCAACGGCTTTCATGGTCGTCATAATGGCTAATATGGGATTTTGGGGTACGTTGGCGGCGGATATGCCGACACTTTCTCGTTATATCAAGGCACCTAAAAATGAAAAAAATTGGTTCAGGCGCAATAAGGGGCAGGTTATTGGGAATATTATTACCTATCCCATTACTCAGACGTTCATGGTTATTATCGGAGGGGTTTCTTACATGGCTGTTTCCAATTATGATCCCGTCGTTGCTATACAAGGATCGGCAAGTGGAATTGCTCTTGGAGTCCTTTTAATCATGATAGTTTTTGCTCAATGGTCGACGAATACTACTGCCAATGTAATCCCGGCAGCTACCATTTTCTCAAATATCATGGGTCCTAAAATGCCTTTTTGGGCGGGAGTTGTTGTCGCCGGGTTTATTGGAATCGTAGTTCAGCCATGGAGCTTGTTCGGCATAATAATAGAAGTTTTGTTAATTGTAGGTGGAGTTTTAGCATCTATTGTTGGCATCTTGGTGGCTGATTATTATTTCCTTCGTAAACGACGTGTTAATGTACCAGAACTATATGAAAGTGAAGGTCAATATAAATACTTGAATGGTGTGAATTGGGCGGGAATCATTTCTTGGGCGATTGGTGGAATAGGTGCCACAGTTTTTTCAAACTATTCGTTTATTGTGGGATTCGTGCTTGGTAGCGCAAGTTATTATGTATTGGCAAAATTTTGGTGGTTTAAGAAATATGAACAAGCCGAAATTATTGACCCAAGTGATGAGAAATATTTAGGTATATCAATAGGGAGGGATTGGAAAATCGAAAAGGAATTAGAAATTGAAAAAGAATTGGTTATTACGACTGCTACTGGCGGGGAGAATGTGTAAAAAAGGGGGAGTAGAAATGTCCGAATATCAAGAGTATCGCTTAGAAAGGGAACAAATTGATTTTTTACTTGAAAGAGGATATCGAATCACCCGAGTCTCGGAAAATTTAAGTGGGGCTTTTCTCGATTTCGAACTGATAGAAGGTACGAAGCAGGAATGGAAGCAGTTGAATATCAAAACCCCGGAAGGAAGAAAATACTTCTCAACATTGCTTTTCAGGAAGTTGCATTAAAATTCACGTATAAACTTGAAATTCTGGCCTATTCGTTAAATGAATAGGCCACTTTTGTGTAGCTGTCTTGAATCAAAGTTCGAGAATGCTTTTAAACCTAAGAAATCAATATTCTTGGCTTTCTGATAGAAATGATAAGATAGATAGCCAATAGATATAGATAATCAATGTAGAATTTGAGTTCATAGCATCATTTTGAACATAAGTGATGAATTTTTTGTTGAATTTTGACGTTAGATTTTCTGACAAGTGTCTGGAGATTTATAGACTGTCCGTTTATAATAGATTTTATAGCAGTTTTATAGAAGGATGGTGGATGGATGAATGAATACTTCGATTACAATCGAGGAAATTCTAACGCGCAGGCATTTTAATCAGACGGATATAATCGCCGGCAGCAGTGGAATAAAGCGTCAAGTGAAATGGGTCCACTGCATGGAAGTCACCCAAATCAGCCACTTGTTAAATGGAAATGAACTGATTCTGACCACCGGTTTGGGGTGGAAAGATTGTGATAGCACATTTCTTTCCTATTTAAATCAGCTAATTCAATGTAATGCAGCAGGACTGTGTATAGAGATAGGTACCCGCACCATGGCAATTCCCCAATGTGCGATAGATCTTGCAGATGAACACCAATTCCCTATCATCCTATTTCATCAAGAAGTTCCATTCGTAGAAATTACTCAGGATATTCATTCCCTAATCATTAATAAACAATATCAAATGATCTCCAACTTAGAGAACTACTCCCAGCAGCTAAATAAAAATCTCCTCGAAATTGACCATTATGAATCAATTCTAAAATTTCTCCATAACTATTTAAATGTACAGGTTATTCTTATCTTTAATGAAAACGATATAGCCAGTATTCCAAAAATAAAGAAAAAAATAACCTATCAAATGTTAGTGGAAGTAAATGAAGAAAAGAGAACTTTGAACAAAACCGTTCTTAGACAACCGATTCAAGTGCTCGGTGAGAATTATGCGGAACTGCTCATTTGCAGTAGCGATAGAGAGTTGACGGATTTTGATTCACTGATCTTGGATCGGACAGCCACCGCTTTGGCTCAGCATCTATTACGGGACTTATATATAGAAGAAAAGAAAATGTCAGAAGAAAGCAAATGGCTAACAAACTGGATTGAAGGGGAGTATAGCGACGAAGCAATCCGTGAGCGGCTTTCCTATATTGATCCGAAAATGCAGCTAGATGGCGGGATTGTTTGCATTTGCAAACAACATCCACGGTATAATAAAAGTTCAACAAAATTAGATGGAACCTATTTTAAGATAATGTTTAGGACAGTTTTTGAACAATATGGTTTTCAGATTTTCTCTATGGAAATTCATCAGCACCTTGTCTTCATCCTAGGCGATAATCGTTCATCCGAAGATTGGAAAGGAAGGGTGACAAGTGCCTTGGATCGTATTATGAAAATGGATGTCAGCGGACGTAATCGTATGAGCCTGCTTACTATTGGGTTTGGAAAACACGTTCAAAAGTTAAGTGAGATTTATAAAAGTTATGAAACGGCTCGTGAGACTTTATTGCTTCAGGATACCTTACCAGAGGAGAACAGAAGCTTTTTTTATCAGGACTTACATATGTATCGTATGATTTCTCTAATCAATAAGCATGGTAATTTGGAAGAAACCGTTCATGAATATTTAGGTCCTGTTATCGAATATGACAAACAAAATAACGGTGAATTGATGCCTACCTTGAAGACCTATCTCGCTTGTAATGGATCGAAACAGGAAACTTCAAAACAACTATTTATTGTCCGGCAAACACTGTACCATCGGCTAGAAAAATTAGAAAAACTATTAGGGTCAAATTTTATGCGCTCAGATCAACGCCTTGGCATCGAATTCATGATTTTTGCCTTGGATTACTTACAGAACAGTAGTAGGAAGACTAGTGGGGAATATATGGATAAATATGTGGGTAAATAGAAAAAAACCAAGGGTGTTCAAAGGACATCCTTTTTATAATGCACTGAAAGGGAGTTGGAGTGGCAAGTTAATATATTTGTGATTTCTCGGAAATGTACTGACATCAAAAAGTTGGCCTTTACAGCTTCTTGATGTCAGTATCTTTTTTTTAATATTCATCTTTTTTGGAAAGGCAGTGGTCACATTCCATGAGGTAAGATTCAGCTTGTTCAGTGATTTGATCACCACACTCGGGACATTGTTTAGGTGGCAGGGTTCTAAAGAATTCCAACGGATTTTTAGTTTGCATGATAGTTTCCCCCTTTTAATTGTTTAGTAGTCTTCGCGTTTAGAAAGGCAGTGGTCACATTCCATGAGGTAAGATTCAGCTTGTTCAGTGATTTGATCACCGCACTCGGGACATTGTTTAGGTGGCAGGGTTCTAAAGAACTCCAACGGATTTTTAGTTTGCATGATAGTTTCCTCCTTTAAATGGTTTAGTAGTCTTCGCGTTTAGAAAGGCAGTGGTCACATTCCATGAGGTAAGATTCAGCTTGTTCAGTGATTTGATCACCGCACTCGGGACATTGTTTAGGTGGCAGGGTTCTAAAGAACTCCAACGGATTTTTAGTTTGCATGATAGTTTCCTCCTTTAAATGGTTTAGTAGTCTTCGCGTTTAGAAAGGCAGTGGTCACATTCCATTAAGTAAGATTCAGCTTGTTCAGTGATTTGATCACCGCACTCGGGACATTGTTTAGGTGGCAGGGTTCTAAAGAACTCCAACGGATTTTTAGTTTGCATGTGGTTCCCTCCTTTTAATTTGGTTAAACTAGTCTTCACGTTTGGTAAGACAGCGGTCACATTCCATTAAGTAGGACTCAGCATGTTCGACAATATGATCACCGCACTCAGGGCAATGTTTAGCAGGGATATTGTTGAAAAATTCAATGGTTTTTTTCGTTTGCATGATTATTTCCTCCTTTTAATGTTTTTATATTTTTTCTTAAAATGATTTATTCTTCACGTTTAGAAAGGCAGCGATCGCATTCCATCAGATAGGAATCTGATTGTTCAACAAGTGTTTCACCACATTCCGGGCAATGTTTAAATGAATGGTTTATTAATAAACTTGATTGATTTGTTTGCATGTCTCGCTCCTCCTCTGTATAGTACAGTTTTTGTTGTTTGCTTGTTGTTATAATACAGTATATACCCGGAATTGGAAAATGTATAGGTATTTTACAGAAAATTTAAAAAATATTTCAGATTGAGCACAAAAACCCTATAGGAATAGGGTTTTTGTTAATATTTTTTTTGTCATTTATTAAAAAAAATGAAAATCTGAAGAAATATATAGGTTGAGAAGTGAGGGAAATTAAGAGCGAACGAAAGGTTATGCAATATTCAATGAAATAAAATAGTGTTTTATGTAACAGATTGAAGTACAGATAAATTACACGAAAAACAAATTGATGGCTAACCTGTTTCTATTTCTATATGTCTTTTAGCTGCTCTAAAATGTCGGTAAGTTCATAAGACAGCAGTTAATATATGAAAGTTCCTGTGCAGGACTAATGAATATAACTTTTTCTCCTTTAAGCACCGATAAGCAAAAAACAGAGTGAATACTAGAAATATGAAACGATGGCTTGCATTCTCAACTTGTTAAAGTACGGCGGAAAATATCATCGTAAAGAAGGAAAGTATCTGACTTGTCAGTAGTGTTGCGTTCTTTTTTTTCGTGATCAGATACTTTTGATTCAAAAAAATGAATATTAAGCTCCTGAAAAGGGGGTGTGCGGTTTTAGTGCTTTAGTAAAGAGGTAACTTGGTAGTAGAAGTACATTAATGGGAGGTCGCATATGTCAAAAGTGATGATTATCATAAATCCATCTTCAGGGAAGGAAAAGGCAGGACAGATATTGCCGAACGCAGAAAGGGTACTCGGTGATATCTATGATCAAGTGATTGTTCGTAAAACCGAAGTCGAAGGTGATGCTATGGAGTTTGCTAAGGAATCCTGTGCAGAAAAATTTGATGCTGTCATTTCGATGGGGGGAGATGGAACAGTAAATGAGACAGTGAATGGGTTGGCCGAACAGAAGCATCGGCCTGTTTTCGGCATCATTCCACTAGGAACGGTAAATGACTTCGCTAGGTCCCTTGGCATACCGTTGGATCCTGATAAATCCATAGAGATGTTAAAAGAAGCACAGATTAAGGATGCTGACATCGGGAAGATCAATGATCGTTATTTCATGAATGTGCTGGCGGTCGGTGCAATTGCTGAGGCTACCTCTAATGTGACCGTTGAGCAAAAAACTCGTCTGGGCTCACTTGCTTATTTTATAGAAGGAGCAAAAACATTAGTCAAAAAGACTCCGTTTCCTTTAACTGTTGAACATGATCAGGGAAGGTGGTTGGGAGAGGCTTATTTATTAATTGCCACGATGACTAATTCAGTCGGAGGTTTCGAACAACTTGCACCCGAGGCGGAAGTAAATGATGGAAAGTTGCACACATTTATTATTAAAGATTTATCCCTTCCTCTTATTATCAAGATTATTCCGAGTTTAATAAAGGGCGAGGTAAAGGGACACGAAGAAGTAGAATATATTCAAACTTCTAAGCTGCATTTATCTACATCAGAGGAACTTGCAATCAATATTGATGGCGATGTAGGGTGTCTTTTACCTATTCAGGCAAATGTGTTGCACAAACACCTTCGTCTTTTTGTTCCGCGAACAATATGAATGTATAGGTATAGAAGTCGAGTACACTAATCGGAAAAAGCTGATAGGGTAAATGTCGCAAAATCACCTCAATATTCAACTTTATCTATCCCGCAACGTGAGGGTCACTTGCTTTTATAAAAAGGTATCATTATTCCGGGTGCTTCTAGGAAATAATAGTTATTGAATGAATGAAGGGGTATATATATGGTACGCTTATAGTTATGAAAATAGATGAGAGAGGATGTTTGATGTTTGTATGGAGTTTTTTCTTGTTATATTAGCCCTTCTAATTTTAATTGGAATGTCTAATGTAATTAACCATTTTATACCCTTTATACCTGTACCGTTAATTCAAATAACGCTGGGTGTTGTGCTGGCGCTTTTACCTTTTGGTATCCACGTAGAGATGGAGACAGAGCTGTTTTTGCTGTTATTTATCGCACCTCTTTTATTCAACGATGGGAAGAATGTGCCCCGTACAGCCCTATGGAGGCTGAGAGCGCCTATTCTCATGCTTGCATTAGGCCTAGTATTCATAACGGTTTGGGCAGGAGGGTATCTAATCAACTGGATGATTCCTTCGATTCCACTGCCGGCTGCATTTGCTTTAGCTGCCATTTTGTCACCTACCGATGTAGTGGCAGTCAGCGCTTTGGCGAGCCGCGTTAAGCTGCCGAAGAGCATAATGCACCTTCTTGAAGGAGAAGGGCTCATGAATGATGCCTCAGGTCTAGTTGCCTTTAAATTTGCCGTTGCAGCTACAGTCACTGGTGTTTTCTCCTTAGTGGACGCAACGTTCAGTTTCATATGGATTGCGACTGGTGGTTTTGTAGGTGGAGCAATTATTGCCTTCATCATTATCAGGCTCCGTGTATTTCTTCGCCGTTTAGGAATGGAAGATGTTACGATGCACATGTTAATCCAAATCCTGACTCCTTTTATTATTTTCCTCGCTGTGGAACATTTCCACCTTTCTGGGATTTTAGCGGTCGTGGCTGGGGGTATTGTCCATGCCATTGAACGGGATCGGGAATTATCACCGACGGTAGAACTGCAGGTTGTTTCAAAGAGTACATGGTCTGTCATTTTGTATGTACTAAATGGACTTGTGTTTGTATTACTTGGCCTGCAAATTCCAAGCGTGGCGAAAATTATATTTGAAGATCCAGCTTTCAATAATGGACAAGTGATTATTTATATTGTGATTATTACACTGTTCCTCTTTGCTTTACGATTCATTTGGCTTATCGCAGCTTGGTCGATTGGCTGGATCACAAAAAAAGCTGGAGCCCAAAAACCAGACTTGAAAGCGGCCGGAATCATTACCATTTCCGGAGTACGAGGAGCGGTAACATTAGCTGGATCATTTTCGATTCCATACGTATTGGCAGATGGAAGTCCTTTCCCAGAGCGCTCGTTAATCATCTTTATTGCAGCAGGAGTTATACTATTGACCTTGATTGTTGCGAGTGTATTTCTACCTATTGTAGCAAGATCAGAAGAAGTGGAAATCGTAGATAAGCAGGCTGATAAAACAAAATCGGCTACCATTCACACACATCAAGCGGCGATTCGAGTTGTAGAATCCCAAATGACAGATGAAAACCGAGAAGCGGCTTTATCGATCATTTCAAGATATCATACGAAAATCAACGCACTGTCCTATGTAGAACAAGAGAAAGAGCCTGCTGCACTAAGAGAGGAAGAAAGGGTTCTTCGCTTTAAAGCTCTTGAGGCAGAGCAAAGATTCCTAGATAAACTTATTAAAGATGAGAAAGTGGACCGAGAAACGGCATTTATATGCAAGGAATATATTCAACGTATGGAAGGCGCGGTCACAAATCGGATGAAATTCCGTTTTTTCAGGACAGTAACACTTTTTAGAAGAAGTATGTTGCGAGTTTTTAAATTATTTTTCCCTAATAAAAATGAAATAAGAAGAATCAATTTAAAGAGATTGGAAAAGGTAAGAGACCTTAAAATCAGGATGTATAAAGCTGCCATCCAAGAGATCCAAGCCGGGATTACTTCCGAAAACCATGAGACGTCTTCCATGATTATTGAAGAGTATAAAGTGCTTATTTTAAGATGCAAACGAGAAAATAGAGGCCGTGTTCCCAGTAAAATGGTCGAATATGAAAGAGAGCTATTCTATAAAGCGATTCAGGCAGAGCGTGACGAAGTACAGGATATGTTTGAAAAACGACAAATTTCCCGTGATGTCGCCAATATACTCCGCCAGCAAATCAATTTACGTGAAGCACTAACAATCAATGAAAACACTCACTGAATATATGAAGAAGCGCTGCCGATATCTTCGGTAGCGCTTCTTCCAGTTAGTGGAGGGATTTTCGGAGGAAGTATCGAATTATTAAGGTATTCAATATTGAAGGAGTGTGATCAGTTGGAACAGGATCAGAAAATCGAGACCATCACTTTAACGCCTTATCTGCTGGAACATCATCAGGAGCTGTCACAGTTTTATTTACCGGAAACACAAACCTCCTTTTCAGCTCTACCGGAACAGTCACTACAATACTGCCGGGAAGATGTGGACAGGCATCCTTTCGTTATATTGGCTGATGGTATCCCTGTTGGTTTTTTCGTTTTACACATTGGAGAAAACATTAGCCCTTTCACCAACAATAAGAAAGCAATTTTACTCCGTGGATTTCTCGTTGATCAAAAGCACCAAGGCAAAAAGATTGCGAAGAAAGCCTTGCGAGTCCTTCCGGAATTCGCAAAGGAGATTTTTCCAAACAAAGATTCGATTATTCTTGCAGTGGACGCTATGAACGTGATAGCGAAAACTCTTTATGAGAAATCCGGATTTCAAGATACAGGAATTCAAAAAGAAGGAAGAAGCGGGTGGATGGAGATAATGGAATATAGATTATGAGATTGCATTTGATGGGTTGGTTTGTGAAGTGTATTGCTTTCCTTCTGATTGGAAAAAAAGAAAAAGGAACCACACGTAAATATAGATTCATTCGATTACGAATTATTAAATAGGTAACAACTGATATATGCATAGGGCAATTAGACTTTTCGAAACAGGGAAGGTCTTTTTCTTTGTCCAATTTGTTACAAGTTTCATTAGGAAACTTGATGATTTAGAGGGTCGCTTTTAATAATACGGCTGCCTTATGGTACACTTTACTTAATGAAAATTTCGTTAATCGAGGTGTAGTCCTAATGAAAACAGTCGTAGTCGTAGGTGGAGGCATTACAGGTTTATCAACCATGTATTATTTACAAAAAGCAGCTAAAGCGGACAGTCTCTCCGTACGATTAATATTAATAGAAGGTAATGAGGAATTAGGCGGTAAAATCAGGACCGTGCATGACGGGCCATTTAAAATAGAAGCGGGTGCCGATTCGATTGTCGCCAGGAAACAAAATATAAAACCATTTCTTAAAGAATTGAACCTAGAGGATCAAGTGGTCTATAATGCTACAGGAAAATCATTTATCCATACGGATGGCGTGCTAAAGAAAATCCCGGAAGATGCCTTATTTGGAATTCCAATGAGCTTAGAGTCTTTGGCGGAGAGTGAACTTGTATCTGCACAAGGGAAGGTCGACGCCTTAAAGGATTTCTATACAAAAAATGAGACGTTTACGAAGAATGACTCAATCGGCTTATTTCTTGAAAGTTTCTTAGGTAAGGAATTGGTGCAAAAACAAATTTCACCTGTCCTATCGGGAGTTTATTCAGGGAAATTGAATGAATTGACCATTGCTAAAACACTGCCAGAGATGCTGGATTATAAAAATGAATATGGCAGCATCATACGCGGTCTATCTGAAAATAAGCAGAAATACCAGAGCAAGGGAAATAAGAAGTTCCTTTCATTTAAAAATGGCTTATCTGTATTGATTGACCGTATTGAGGAAAGTCTCGATGTGGTGGAAATTTTAAAAGGGACCCAGGCGGAAAAAATAATAAAGAATGATGAAGGGTATATAATTTCATTGGCAAATGGTGAAATGCTGGAAACGGATTTCGTCGTATTGAGTACGCCGCACACTATTGCCCAGAAACTATTGGGTGATCAGGAGCTGGATAAAGACTTCGCGGGCTTAATCAATAGCTCGATGATTAGCATTTATCTTGGGTTTGATATACCAGATATCATGCTTCCTAATGATGGGACAGGTTTCATTGCTGGTGATAATAGTGATTTAATTTGTAACGCCTGTACGTGGACGAGCAGGAAATGGGGGCATACCTCTGAAAACAGTCAGCTTTTAGTAAGGCTCTTTTATAAAAGCTCAAGTCCAGACTATGATCGATTACAGTCCCTAACGAAACAGGAATTAATACAGGTGGCTTTAGGTGATATTAAAAATAGCTTGGATATTTCCGGGACTCCTATAACTAGTGAAGTAACAAAATGGCATGAAGATATGCCGAACTACCATATAAAGCATCCTCACATTGTTCAATCGTTGGAGGCGAAAATCGCCGAGAATTATCCGAATGTTTTACTTGCTGGCTGTTCATACAATGGTGTCGGAATACCGGACTGTATTGCAGATGGGGAAAAGAAAGCACAAGAGATTTATGCGAAGTTGTAAAGGGGGACTGCACGGGGCAGTCCTTTTTTTTGTATCTGCTATCCTGGAAATTTCGTTTGAAGTTTCCTGCATTTCCTGTATAATAATATTCGTTAAATTAAACTTTAAGTTTACTAATACAAAACTTTATGCACTTCGAGTTTACTATTTGTAAACCGATTGAGGGTAAAATTATGCAAATTGGAAAGAAAATAAAAAACCTTCGTTTGAAAAAGGGATTGACCCAAGAAGAGTTGGGAGAAAGAACTGATTTAAGCAAAGGGTATATTTCACAATTAGAAAGAGATTTGAGTTCGCCTTCAATTGAAACTTTCTTCAATATTTTAGAAGTACTAGGCTGTACTCCAAAGCAATTCTTCGATGAAGAGGAACAGGTCCAGAAAGTAGTTTATGAGGAAGAGGCACAAACATTTTTTATCGATGAGGAACGAGGCTATCAAATTCAGTGGCTTGTACCTGAATCGAATGAGAAGGAAATGGAACCAATTCGCCTGACTCTTCAGGAAAAGGGGGAATTCAAAAAATTTGAACCATCCTTATCGGAAACATTCGGTTATGTATTAAGTGGAAGAGTTATTGTAAAGCTAGGTACACATACTTATCTAGTAAAAGCCGGGGAATCGATTTATTTTCATGCATCTGATGAACACCAAATCATCAATGATTTTTCTGGTCCATCTGAGTTATTGCTTGTGGTGACGGAATCATATTTATAGAAACCAAAACATATGCTGCCGTTTGTTTAGGGTAAAAATAGATTATTAAGGTAATGGAAAGAGGGAAGTAGCTATGACAAACGAGAAGATTATACGCTTCGAACACGTTACAAAGCAATTTGATGATGATACCGTTGTTCTCGATAATGTTAGTTTTGAAGTTGAGAGGGGCAAGTTCTACACACTCTTAGGTCCTTCAGGCTGTGGTAAGACCACTATCCTTCGCTTGATTGCTGGATTTACGGAAGCTTCCAAGGGCGATATTTATTTTGAAGGAAAAAAAATCAATAATGTTCCAGCCAATAAACGACAAGTTAATACGGTTTTTCAAGATTATGCACTTTTTCCGCATTTAAATGTATTTGAAAATGTGGCATTCGGGCTCCGAATCAAAAAAATGAAAAATGCGGATGTAGAAATAAAGGTAAAGGAAGCTCTGAGCTTCGTAAATTTGGAGGGCTATGAAAAACGTGAAATCAGGGAAATGTCCGGTGGTCAGCGCCAACGGGTAGCGATTGCCAGAGCGATTGTTAATGAACCAGAAGTTATCCTTCTTGATGAACCGTTATCTGCCCTTGATTTGAAATTGCGTACAGAAATGCAATATGAATTACGTGAACTACAACAAAGGCTTGGAATCACCTTTATCTTCGTCACTCATGACCAAGAGGAAGCACTCGCGATGTCGGATGAAATCTTTGTCCTCAACAAAGGGAAAATTCAACAAAGTGGGACGCCTACAGATATTTATGATGAGCCGCTGAATCGGTTTGTTGCTGATTTCATTGGTGAGTCTAACATCGTAAAAGGAAAAATGATTGAAGATTATCTAGTGGAATTTGTCGGCAGGCAATTTGAATGCGTCGACCAAGGTTTGAATCGTAATGAAGCAGTGGATATTGTCATCCGTCCAGAAGATTTAGAGATTACTTCTGTTGATCGCGGGAAACTGCAGGTTCGAGTGGATTCTCAGCTATTTCGTGGTGTGCATTACGAAATCAGCTGCTATGACCATGATGGTAATGAATGGCTTGTCCAATCTACTAAAAAGGCGACAGTTGGAGACGAAATTGGACTGTATTTCGATCCTGAAGCAATTCATGTCATGAGGTTAGGTGAAACAGAGGAAGAATTCGATAAGCGTCTAGAAGCGTATCATGATGGGGAAAGTCATGCAGAATAAAATGTCCCGTAATATTTACTTCATTCCTTATGTCCTATGGATTGCTCTATTTGTTATTGCGCCTATTCTGCTCATCCTTTATTATTCTTTTTTTGATATCGAAGGAAATCTATCATTGATTAACTATCAAAAATTCTTTACACCCGTTTATTTAAAAATGACTTTGAGCTCATTTTGGTATGCTTTTTTAATTACAGGGATATCGCTGTTAGTGGCCTATCCGACTGCTTACTTGTTGACAAAAACCAAACATAAGCAGTTGTGGCTGTTACTGATCATCGTACCTTCTTGGATTAATTTACTCTTAAAAGCTTATGCCTTTATCGGTATTTTTGGCACATATGGTGTGGCGAATGGTTTTCTAGAAGCCATAGGAATTGGGAAGCAGCAAATTCTCTTTACAGATTTCAGTTTCATATTCGTTTCGGTTTATATATTTATCCCGTTCATGATCTTACCGATATTCAATGCACTGGACGAAATGAATCCAACACTTTTAGATGCGGCAAATGACTTAGGAGCGTCCCGATGGATGACATTCCGCCGCGTGATTTTCCCGTTAACAATCGACGGTGTTAAGACGGGGTGCCAGGTCGTCTTCATCCCAGCACTTTCATTGTTCATGCTGACAAGGTTGATTGCCGGTAATCGTGTCATTACCCTTGGTACGGCAATCGAGCAGCATTTTCTCGTGACACAGGATTGGGGAATGGGTTCCACAATTGCTGTCTTTTTGATTATTATAATGTTCCTGATTATGTTTGTAACGGGTAACCGAAAGCAGGGTGTGTAAAATGAGTAATAAATTATCACCATTATCAAAAGCGTTTCTCGTTTTGATTTTTCTCGTACTCTATGCACCGATTTTCTTTTTAGTATTTTACTCGTTTAACAGCGGTGGTACGATGTATGACTTCAAAGGGTTTACCTTTGAATGGTACAGGGAGCTGTTCCAAGATACAAGGTTGTTGATCATTGTATTAAATACACTTGTGATTGCTTTATTATCTGCACTAATCGCTACGATCATTGGCGTGATTGGAGCAATTGGAATCCGGTCCTTTACGAGCAGTAAAGCAAAAAATACGTTATTGTCTCTGAATAACGTATTGATCGTCAGCCCAGATGTGATTATTGGTGCCTCCTTCCTGATTCTTTTCACAATGGCCGGAATCAAGCTCGGGTTTTACTCCGTACTGTTGTCACACATCGCCTTCAGTATTCCAATTGTTGTTCTACTCGTGCTTCCAAAACTTCAGGAGATGAGTCCGACCTTAATCGATGCTGCCCGTGATTTAGGGGCAAGCCGGTGGGATGTATTGACGAAGGTTATCTTGCCTTACATTTTACCAGGTATCTTTGCTGGATTTTTTATGGCTTTGACTTATTCACTCGATGATTTTGCGGTTACATTTTTTGTGACTGGTAACGGATTCTCCACCCTTTCCGTGGAAATCTATTCATTGGCGCGCCGTGGAATTTCATTAAATATTAATGCGTTATCGACATTGCTGTTCGCAGTAACACTTCTGTTGGTTGTCGTTTATTATTTTATTACTCAACGAGTCAGGCAGACGGGAATGGGGGGGAGACGATGAAAAAGCTCGTCCAAATGTTCTTAGTCATTTCTGTCGTATCTGCCCTGCTTTTATATGCGATTTCAAGATTGAATACATCGCAGGGTTTTACGAGCAGCAATACGCTTACCATCTATAATTGGGGCGATTACATCGATTCAGATTTAATCGACCGTTTTGAAGAAGAAACAGGCATCAAGGTCATTTATGAGACGTTCGATTCTAATGAAGCAATGATGACCAAAATCGAACAGGGCGGTACGACTTATGATATCGCTATCCCGTCCGAATATATGATTGATAAAATGCGTGAAGAAGATTTACTTGTTCCCTTGGATCATTCCAAGCTTCCTAATTTGAAAAATATCGACGAGCGATTTATCAACCTGCCGTTCGATCCAGAAAATAAATTTTCCGTTCCTTACTTCTGGGGAACTGTTGGTATAGTTTATAATTCTAAGATGCTTGGTGGTAAAGAGATTACAGCCTGGGCAGATTTATGGGATAAGGATTTGGAAAATGAAATCCTCTTAACAGATGGTGCCCGAGAAGTAATTGGTATGGGGCTGAACTCTTTGAATTATTCCCTGAATGATACGAATGAAGAACATCTTCTAGCGGCAAAAGCCAAGCTCGATACACTCACTCCGAACATTAAAGCAATTGTTGGGGATGAAAGCCGCATGCTATTGGAAGCACAGGAGGCGGCGATTGGTCTGGTTTGGTCGGGAGTGGCTTCTGAAATTATGGCTGAAAATGAAGATCTCGAATATGTGGTGCCTGAAGAGGGGTCTAATTTATGGTTTGATAATATGGTAATACCGAAAACGACCAAAAATGTGGACGCAGCTCATCAGTTTATCAACTTCATGCTGGATCCAGAAGTAGCGGCACAAAACGCTGAATATGTTAGCTACTCAACTCCTAATAAAGAAGCGTTGAAATATATGCCGGAAGAAGTAGTGAAGGATGAACGTTTTTATCCATCACCAGAATTAACAGAGAAACTGGAAGTGTACGAAAACCTTGGGAAGAAAAACTTAGCCCATTACAATGAACTCTTTTTGGAATTCAAAATGCATCGTAAATAATACAAGAAAGAGCATGGTGTAAGAGGAATCCTCTACTTACGCCATGCTTTTTCTTTTCTAAGTTTGTGACTAGTTCTAATGTGGATTTCGTGCCAAACATATAAAAGTACATCATCATCTCCTGTTAGCTATACTCCCAAATTCAGTATTATGATATAACTTATCATCTTTGGAATAATGAATCTTTATTGAATTGGTCAGACGGTAGACAATCAGTCTTTAGTAAAAGTACTCTAAAATATCAGTTGAGAGATAAGTATGTTAGTATAATGACTGGATAAAGTGTATACAGCAGTGGGAGTGAAATCTTAAGGATTTATTAATATTTCCAAGCTATTATAATAGAAAAATTAAGGAGAGTATTCATGAAACTATTAAGAAGCACGAAGGCATATGTTTGGGCAGGAAGCATCTTAGTCATTGCTGGTATCATGGTATTTGCGATGATTTCGTCTACAGATAAGACAATGGCGAGCGTAGATGGAGAGAAAATCAATAAGGATGAGCTTTATGACGCGCTTGTTGAGGGGTATGGAGCAGATACATTAAACCTATTAATTACAAATAAATTGGTTGCATTGGAAGCGGAAAAAGAGGGAATTAAAATTAAGGATGAAGAAATCCAGAAAGAGATCGATACTCTGGTAGAATCCTATGGTGATGAAAAAGCGTTCAAAGAACAATTGGAAGCAAGCGGTTCTTCCATGGATGCCTTGAAAAAAGACATTGTGGTTTATCTTCAAACGAAAAAATTGATTGAACCGAGAATTACCGTGACAGATGATGAAATCAGCACGTATTTTGAAGATAATAAAGATACCTTTGCTCAAGCAGAACAAGTGGAAGCTAGTCATATTTTAGTTGATGACGAAAAAACGGCTAAGAAAGTTGCGAAAGAAATTGCAGAAGGTGGCGATTTTGCTAAATTGGCAGCTGAATATTCTACTGATACAGAAACGGCAGAAAAGGGTGGAAGCTTAGGATACTTTGGTAAAGGTGATATGGTGAAGGAATTTGAAGACGTTGCCTTTGATCTTGATATAGATAAAGTCAGTGATCCAGTTAAATCAGATTATGGGTACCATATCATAAAAGTAACCGGTAAGAAGGAAGCGAAAAAAGCTAATTTAGAAGACAGTAAAAAAGAAATTAAAGAAACGCTTCTTTCTGAAAGATTACAAGAGGAATATTCTGTTTGGTTAGCTGAAGTAAAAGAAGATCATGAGATAACGAATAAATTAGAAGGTACTGAATAAGGGGTGAAAAAGATGATTCCAAATCGAATAACATCCACTTTGGACCATCTTTTTTATAACACTATCCATTGTATTTAGTAATCTTTTTGAAAATATGATTATTGAAGAGGATAGGACCATATTTAGAAAAAAGGAGCAGAGACGTATTGTCCTCTTCTCCTTTTTTATTTGTTAGAAGTTAGATGAAATGGACTTTTCATTGGAGAGTTCTGATTTTGTAACTAGTTCATCACTTTCTTTTTCTCCTTTTTTATTGTCATCTTTTAATGACTGAGCTGGGGTTTCTTTCAATTGTTTTCCCGCCACTACAACTTTGGAGCTGATGCCTTTTAGTTCACTTGTTGCTTCTTTGGCTGAATCAAGGGCATCAGTGGAGATATCCTTTACTTCGGTTACCTTGCCTACCACGTCTTCATTAACGTTTTCATATAAAGTTTCAACGTCATTGATTGCCTCTTTAATCGTGTTGGCTGCTCCTTTAACGCCAGATACCATCTGTTCCTTCACTTCGCCTGGATTTTCCTTAACTTGTTCAATCATATTCACGGAGTTGTCTTTTAAAAGGATTGCCGATCTTTTTACTTTATTCCTTGTATTGGAGTCAAGTAAGGTTAAAGCACCACCTACAAGTCCGCCAATAAGAATACCTTTTAACAGTTTGCTATTCGTTTCAGTTTCAATAGTTGGTTGTGTCATCTATATTTCCTCCTCTAAGAATAGTAGATTGATTGCTTATTAGGGTTTTCCCTTATTTACCATAACTTAAACTTGTATAATAAAAACAAGGAATAAAAGGGAGTACCTCTAAAATTAAAAGAAGGCATCCGTATGGATGCCTTCTTTTAATTTTGCATATGGAACTAACGAAACAAAAAACTTATGTATTCCTTTTTGGGAAAAGGATTCACAATTGGGGAATCCTTGTTTTATATTTCGCGATTAGTTTTTGATTGTGTTCATCTGCCCCTTCGATATTCCCACTTAGGAAAACGGGAGGGGTCACCCCTGATTTAATAATGGTCTCAATGACTTGGGTGAAAATCATATTTAGAAGGACAGCTCCAATTACAGTCGATCCAGATCCAAATGATATATTGTTTGATTTCAGTAATGTATCACCTTTGGAAATATGATTGTCTATGATTAAATCAACGACATCGTGGAGAAAAAGTTTCTGTTTATGCCGTGAAGAACAACTGTTAGCATACTCAGGTGAAGTCAATCCAATAACAAAGGCGCCTTTTTCTTTTGCGATTGTAGCAACATCGATGGGAACGGGATTGACACCAGAGGATGAAATGACGATACAGACATCACCAGGACGGATATCCTCATCATTCATGAATTTCTCTGATAGGCCATTTTGTCTTTCAAGTTGCGATGACCTTGATGCTCCCTTAAAAAGCATCAAATCTTCAACGAAAATAGGACGAATGGCTGCTAACCCGCCTGAGCGGTAGAATACCTCTTCTGTCAATATATGAGAGTGTCCGCTTCCAAACAAATGGATGATTCCATCTGACATTACTGCTTTTGAGATGTGTTTCACAGATTCCTTAATCGAAAGCTTTTCCTGTTCTACCACAGTTGAGAGTAAATCCTGCACTGCTTCAAAATATGAGTTCATATGTGACACCCTCCGATTACCTTTAGCATTAAAAGATTATAGTGATGAATTTGTCCTTACTTGCATATCCGGTAAAAATATTCAAATTATCTAGTAATGTTGATTGTAAACTTATACCTGTCTGCACGATAAGCTGATTTAACATATTCTAGGGGGGTTCCATCTTGTAAAAACGTATTCCTTTGAATGAATAAAATGGGCGAATGTTTAGGAATCGCTAAATGGGTAATTTCTGTATCTGAAGCAATCGCTGATTCTAATGTTTGTGTAGCATAGTCGATTTTAAGTTTAGCGTAATTTTCTATATATTGGTAAAGGGACAGGTTGATAATTTCTTCAGTTAATCCCTTAATTAAATTCGCAGACATATACATCGTTTCGAGTGCCATTGGAACGTCATCGGCCAATCGTATCCGCTTTATTTCATAAACAGGAGCATAAGTGGAAATGTGCAGTTCATTAGCAATTTTTTTATTTGCCGGAATGATTTCGAAGCTCAGCAGTTTACTGCTTGGGTTTAGCCCTCGGGCTTTCATATCCTCTGTAAAGCTAGTCAGTCCATTAAGCTGCTGCTCCAGCTTCTTATCGGCTACAAAGGTTCCTCTGCCTTTCTGACGATATAGGTATCCATCATTAACTAGGTTATTTATGGCTTGACGGACAGTCATTCGGCTAATTTCGAATTGTTCTGCATATTCACGTTCAGATGGAAGGGCATTGTGCGCTTGGAACTCACCACTTTCTATTTGTCTTTTTATTTGTTCTTCGATTTGAAAATAAATTGGAAGAGGTGAGTTTTTATCAATCATTGATTTTCGCTCCTTTAGGGTATTAACACTCCAGATAACGCTTTTTGGTCTGCGATAATTGTAACATTATTATGTTTTTTAAGGATAGATGCAGGAAATTCCTCTGTTATTTCCCCGTGTATTAATTTCTTCAAGGTTTCGGCTTTCTCTTCTCCTGATATTAGCAGTAGAATTTCTTTACTTTTCATTATTGTGGCAATACCCATCGTAATTGCATGTGTGGGTACTTCGTCGATGGAGTCGAAATAGCGTGCGTTCGCTTGTCGAGTTGATTCCTCAAGTGCGACTACATGTGTACCAGACGAGAAAGAAGTTCCTGGTTCATTAAAACCAATATGACCATTTTGTCCAATTCCAAGTATTTGAAGATCAATCCCACCCAATGTTTCAATCATTTTGTCAAAACGAGTACATTCCTTGTCAAGATTATCGGCTGTACCATTTGGAAGATAAGTTTGTTCTTTATTTATATTAATATGAGCAAATAATGACTGGTCCATATAATAATGATAACTGTTTGGATCATTTGAATCTAAGCCGATATACTCATCAAGATTAAATGATGTTACGTTTTCATAAGAAGTATTATTTTGCATGTGATCTTCAATTAGCGTATCGTACGTCCCTTTTGGTGTCCCGCCTGTTGCAAGACCGAGCTTGATTTTCGAATTCTCTTTAACTTTTCGAATGACTATATTTGCAGCTGACTGACTCATTTCTTTGTAATCCTGCACTTTAATAATATTCATTATACATTCTCCTTTTTAAATGCTAATTTACCTCTGCAGAACGTCATTTCAACATCCAATTTTTCATTTAATATTACAAGATCAGCATCTTTTCCAACCTGTATACTACCTTTTCGATCAAAAATCCCAAGCTGTTTGGCAGGATTTTCTGCCGTCATTTTAATAATGTCAGTCATGGAACAACCTGTATATTGCAAGGTGTTCTTAATGGCATCGTTCATTTTCAATATACTGCCTGCGAGTGTTCCATTTGATAGGGTTGCTGTCGTTTCGTTAACATACACGGGCTGGCCGCCTAAATCATAGGTACCCTTTTCAAGCCATTTGGCACGAAGCGAGTCCGTTATCAAGATCATCCGGTCACTGGTAATTTGGCTATAAGCTAACTTCACCATTTCCGGTCGGCAGTGAATGCCATCAGCAATAAGTTCAACAAACAGCTCGTCTCTAAGATAAGCAGCACCCAATACACCAGGCTCGCGGTGATGAAGACCCCGCATCCCATTATAAAGATGCGTGACGTGAGTAGTCCCTGCAGAAATCGCTTCACCTATTTGGTCATACGTTGCATCTGAATGTCCAATGGAAGCGACGACGCCTGTTTCCTTTAAGTGAGCTGCAAGATCTAATCCGTTTTGTTGTTCAGGTGCAAGCGTTACAAGCTTGATCTGATTTTGGGCAATTTCCTGCCATCTTTTAAATAGAGGGACATCAGGATCAACGATGTACTCTTCAGGCTGTGCTCCCTTACGTGCTGGTGAAATGAAAGGACCTTCTAAATGAATCCCAACTATTTCAGCGTGATCCTGTGTTTGATTTCCGATATAATTACCCGCATTAAGAAGTGCTGATTCAATGGCATCTGTCGATTGAGTCATTGTAGTGGCCAGAAAGCTGGTGGTTCCTTCTTTTGGAAGTGTTTCTGCCATTGTAGATAAAGCTTCATATGTGGCGTCCATTGCATCAGCATTAGATGCCCCGTGAATATGAATATCGATGGCACCTGGAATTACCTGATAATCCGGTGAAAGTGTAATTACTTTAGCATCATCGTCATGTTTGTATTGGTTGACTGGACCTACTTCGGCAATTTTTCCGTCGACGACTTTAATGTACCCATTTTTGTATGTTTCCTTTTCGCTATAAACTATTAGATTATTAATAATGAATGTTTTCATACATAATCTCCTTTATGAAAGTAAAACTTAATGAATGAGTCATAAATTGGTCTCATATATTTTGCCCTCATTTTATCGCTTTTATTATAAGTTGTCTAGACCAGTTATGGAGTAGCGGGAATAAAAATGATATTTTTGCTTTATTTTCGAAGGATATAGTATATTTTTCAAATAAATTGGTATAGACATCTATATATTTTCTATGCTAGTATAATCCAAAGAAAAGTTATTATATTGACAAAATGAAAACGCTTTATACGTCTTGTCGTTCTGCTGAATCAAAAGAAGTTAGGAACAAGGGAGATGAGTTCGATGTTAAATTTTTTACAAAAGATTGGGAAAGCTTTGATGTTACCGATCGCTGTTTTGCCTGCAGCGGCTTTATTGCTTCGCCTAGGTCAACCGGATTTACTTGATATTGCATTTATAGCTGCCGCAGGAAAAGCGATTTTTGATAATCTTGCCATACTGTTCGCTTTAGGTATAGCGATAGGATTATCTAAAGACGGAAGCGGTGCAGCGGCATTAGCTGGTCTTGTTGGTTACTTTGTTTTAACGAATGGTACACAAGCAATTAATAAAGATATCGACATGGCTGTTTTAGGTGGGATTATATCAGGTATAGTTGCTGCCTTCCTATATAATAGATACTCTGAAATAAGACTCCCTGAATGGCTTGGATTCTTTTCAGGGAAACGATTTGTTCCGATTATTACATCGTTAGCGATGATAATACTGGCAGGAATATTTGGCTTTGTATGGCCGCCAATTCAAGATGTAATCAATAACGTTGGAGACTGGATTACAGGTGCAGGAGCTTTAGGTGCTGGTGTATTTGGCGTATTGAATCGCTTATTGCTTCCAGTAGGTTTGCATCACGTCTTGAATAGTATGGTATGGTTTGTTTTTGGTGAATACAATGGAGCAACTGGTGATATAAACCGTTTCTTCGCAGGTGATCCAACTGCTGGGCCATTTATGACAGGATTTTTCCCTATCATGATGTTCGGTTTACCAGCAGCAGCATTAGCGATGATTGCAGCTGCTAAGAAAGAGAAACGTAAATTAGTAACGGGGATGCTGGTTGGTTTAGCTTTCACTTCTTTCTTAACAGGAATCACTGAACCAATTGAATTTTTGTTTATGTTCATTGCTCCAGTATTATATGTAATACATGCAATTTTAACTGGGATCTCATTAGCTCTCGCTGTTCTATTGGATATCCATCATGGTTTTGGATTCTCGGCAGGAGCCATTGATTATTTCTTGAACTTTGGAATTGCTCAAAAACCACTATGGTTAATACCGATTGGATTAGTTTACGCTGCAATTTACTTTGTGATTTTCTATTTTGTTATAAAAATTATGGATTTAAAAACACCTGGTCGTGAAGATGATGAGGAAGAAGCAGAAGAAGATACTGTTGTGAAAACAGGGGATAAATATGCCGATATGGGGTCACTTTTCATTCAAGACCTTGGCGGTAAAGAAAATATTAAAGTTATAGATAATTGTGCAACACGGTTACGTTTAGAGGTTGGCAATTCAGATAATGTGAATGAAGTAGCATTAAAAAGACATGGTGCACGTGGCGTGATGAAGTTAAATAAATCAAGTGTTCAGGTCATTGTTGGAACAAATGTAGAATTTGTTGCCAATGCGATGAAACAACTTGTAAAGAATGATGCTCATCCAAGCCAAGTTAAAACAAAACCATCAGCACAAGTAATGGCTGAAACAGTAGAAGAAAACCAAGCTTTAGATGTAAATGATTTTGTTCTTCCGTTAGAAGGTAATGTTTTGCCGTTAGACCAGGTTCCTGATCAAGTGTTTGCTATGAAAATGATGGGTGACGGCTTCGCTATTGAGCCGGTAAATGGGACACTCGTATCACCAATTGATGGGGAAGTGTTCAGTATCTTCCCAACAAAGCATGCATTGGGATTGAAAATGAATAATGGTCTTGAAATTCTGATCCATGTTGGTTTAGATACAGTTAAATTAAATGGAGAAGGCTTTACATCTCTTGTACAAGAAGGTCAAAAGATAACAAAAGGAACGCCTCTTTTGGAAGTTGACCTAGATTTCATACAAAGAAATGCTCCGTCTACTGTTACTCCTATCATATTCACTAACTTACCTGAAGGAACGGCAGTGAAATTACAGAAGACAGGGTTCCAGAAACAAAATACAGCAGACATCATTCGGTTGGAAAAACTTTAAATAACAGTAAAAAAGAAGGCGTCCAATAGGACGCCTTCTTTTAAATTAAACCAAAACCAGTTCCTGAGGTGAAGCATCAACAATATTTTGAACTTCCGTCCCTTCAAGCGTTTCTTTTTTCAGTAGCTCTTCGACCAGCTCTTCATACTGCGGGCGATTTGAATCGAGCAATTTTTCCGTTTCCTGAATCGCTTTTGTGAACAGTTCCTGCATCTTTTGTTCTTTCTCGCCTTTATTAAATGTTAGGGTAAATCCATCTTGAAGCATTCCGGTATCGACCATTTGCTCAAGCAGATGTTTCGCCTGTTGTACGTCGCCGCCTACACCGATGCTGTGTTCCCCTAAATACATTCTTTCTGCAACGCCACCTGCTAAAATCATTTTGACTTGATCAAGTAATTCACTTGCTGTAGATAAATGAAGTTCTTTCGGAATCGGTGCTACATATCCAAGAGCTTCACCACGCGGTATGATGGTAGCTTTTCGAACAGAGCCCGGTTTGGTTAGGGCTGCAATCAAAGCATGTCCACTTTCATGGATGGCCACGCGGCGTTTAGTATCTACATCATTCAAGGTACGTGATGTGGCACCGAGAATTGTACGGTCAATGGCATAATCGAGATCTTGTTTGCGAATCATTTCCTGTTCATTTCTGAGAGCATGACGGGAAGCAGTATCAAATAAAGACCTTAAATCTGCTCCGGAGAAACCTGATGTGCTTTCAGCCAGTTCATCCAAGGAAGCAAGTACATCTGTTGCGAGTCGCTTTCCTTTAGTATGGATAGCGATGATCTCTTTTCTTCCCTGTGTATCTGGAAGTGGTACTTGAAAGGAGAAATCAATTCTACCAGGGCGAAGAAATGCCTCATCGAGCATATCTTTCCGGTTTGTTGCGGCAATAAATAAAATGCCTTCATTTGGATGACCTCCATCCAATTGGACAAGCAGTTCAGTCAGCGTTTTTTCGCCTTCTTCTCCGCCATGAGCTTTCCGTTTACCCGCTAATGCGTCTACTTCGTCAATGAAAATGACAGCTGGTGATTGCTTACGTGCATTTTGAAAAAGACTACGGACACGGGCTGCTCCAACACCGACAAACATTTCGTTGAAGGCCGAACCGCTTGTTGAGAAGAAGTTGGCACCCAATTCTTTTGCAATTGCCTGTGCAAGAAGCGTTTTCCCAGTTCCTGGTGGGCCGTATAATAAAATGCCTTGAGGAGGCTTAATTCCAATTTTAGCTGAACGTTCTGGTTCTTTTAGAGTAGTTAGGGTTTGCAGGATTTCTTGTTTGATTTCGGTTTGCAAACCGCCTACATCCTCCAAAGTTATCTCGGGCAAATCTCTAGGAGCAGAAATGCTTTGTTTCTTGCTGCCAATAAGTAATCCACCTTTTGACCTTTTCTGTATAATAACAATGGTTGTGACTAATGCTGCCATCAATCCACCTAAAATCCATAATGCTGACTTATTAGTTGATGAAAATGAATATTGAACATTATAAGTTTCGACTAGTTTATTGATCATTTGACTATTGGGGGGAATATTAGAAACATATTCTCCATCTGGTGTAGTGATGTGAAGGGTACCGTTTCGTTTCTCTTCTATTGAGACAAGGGCCCCATTTTGAGCTTTAATTGTCTTTTCAACAGAAGAAAAGGGAATAACCATTTCCTTTGATTGAGTTACAACATACCAACTAATTCCACCTATTATCACAATGAAAGCCGTTAAGAACGGCAGCAACTTCGAGACAAATTTAGAATTCGAGTTCAAATTTTCATCTCCTTTAAGGATATATATTCAGTATAGAATTTTTAAACGTGTATTCTATAGGTCTTTAGTCCTTAAAATTTAGGTAAATAATGTAAAGGAACGAAATTCCAATAACTTAGGGATGAGTACTATTCTATTTTCAACCTGCATATTAGACTTTTTAAAAATGAAATGCTAAAGTGAAATGGTCTAAGTCATGAAAAAATAAAAAGGTAGAAGAGTGTGAAGTTCTATGAGTAAATTTATAAAAGACTATTTGATTACAATGAAGGATATCGTCAGAGAAGGAGATCCAATTCTGCGTCAGGTAACGGATGAAGTTAGCCTGCCGATTTCAGATGAAGATCGTGAAACGCTGGAGTGCATGATGCAATATTTGAAAAATAGCCAAGACCCAAAACTTCAAAAGAAATACAATTTACGTGAAGGTGTTGGTTTGTCGGCAAATCAGATTGGCTTGAATAAACGCATGTTTGTTATGTATTTTCCGGATGAAAAAGGGAAGCTGTTTGAATATGCCCTTGTGAACCCGAAAATAATCAGCCATTCAGCTACGATGATTTATTTACCGCAAAGTGAAGGCTGTCTTTCTGTTGACCGTGATATAAAAGGCTATGTACCTCGTTATGAACGCGTTAAAATTAAAGCATTGGATAGCAAAGGTGAGACAATCGAGATGCGGCTGAAGGGCTTTGCTGCTATCGTGTTTCAACATGAGCTAGATCATTTAAACGGGATGATGTTTTATGACCGTATCAATATCGAGAACCCTTTCAAGCTTCCAGAAAATGTAGAAGTGAAAAGCTTGTAATACCAAAGAGGCAAAGCGCCAATGCTTTGCCTTTTTACATGTTTAAGATTGTCTTCCTGCCATATGCTTCTGTAAATCACTGAATATGGCCATACTCATTTGTTGGTATCCTTTGGAGGTGAGGTGGATGCCATCATCGCTAATTAAGTGGTTCAAGTCGCCAGCGGATTTAATGTAGGAACGCACATCAATCAGTGGCACCTTAAGTTCTTCAGCGAGGTTTTTCAATTGGCGGTTATACATTCCATGCCAATGTTCAATTCCGCCGACTTGGGACACAAAATGCCCGATTGAAGGCCCGAACCTTTCAGCGATAGATCGGTAATACCTAGCTGGATCTAATGGTGGGAGGGTCAAAAGAAAAGGTGTGACATGCTTGTCCTGAACCTGTTTAACAAGATGAGTAATATTTTCTAGGTACCGTTCGATGGGAACAATTGGCTCATGATCACCTTCTGGATTTTTGGCGACTTCATCCCAATGGAAGTTACAGTCGTTTCCACCAACCTCTATTAATACGATATCAGGATTTTCTGACATGACATCTTTATCGATCCGGCTAACTAGCAGGTCGGAGTTGTCATTGAAAACCCCTTTATTCAATACTTCAACGAATGGCAACGATTCTGTAAGCTTAGCTAAAGAGTTCGGATAATTGTCTTTAATAATGCGAAGCCGACCTTTAACATAAGAAATACCTCTGGTTAAACTATCCCCAAAACATACAATCTTCAAATTTCTCACCTCGGTATGTGACTGTGTTACTTATTATTTTAGTAGTAGAATAGTTTTTCAGCAAACTTTACTTTCTATTCATATAGAAGAGAGGTATTTTATTGAAATAGTACCCGCTTTTCCTTAATAAAAACTTTAAAAAGCGCTGAAAGCCCAGCGCTTTTTTAGTCATTGTAACGATTCCTCTTTTGGAGGCGTTTCTACTCTTGTTTTTCCCATAAAGAAAACTGTGATTGCAGCAAGACCGATTGGGATGAGGGCCAAAGTGAATATTAAGGAAATGGAATCAGACATTGCATGAACAATTTTATCTAGGATAAAGTCCGGAATCTGTGCACGTGCATCTGATTGGAAGAGCTGACGAGGGTCCTCCATTAGTACAGATGTGTCCGGTCCTCCCTGCATCCCTTTAAATGCGTCTGTCATTTTACTTGTGAATACATTATTCTGTATCGCTCCATAGATCGTAACACCGAGTGTCATCCCAAAAGAACGTAGGAATGAGTTTGTAGAGTTGGCCGATCCGCGAAATCTCGGTTCCAAATTATGAATCGAAGCAATAGGCAAAAGAGAGAACGAAAAGCCCATGCCGAAGCCAGTAAGAATCATGTAAAGTGTTAGTAAAGTTCTGCTGGTATCAGGGGTAATTGTCCCTAACAGAAGCATTCCTGCAAAATAGCAGACGACAGAAATTGTCATCAAGTTGCGGAAGCTGGTCTTTGTATTGAATATCCCACCAATTGCACTACCAACGACGGAACCAAGCATCATGGGAGTAAGAATTAACCCGGCATTTGTTGCAGATCCCCCGTAAACAGCTTGGACGAAAATTGGTATATAGACAGTTAAAATAATAAATGTACCGCCATATAGGATGGCTAAGATTTGAGAGGTTGCAAACAACCGTCTTTTAAATAACCATAATGAAATGATAGGATCTTTTGCTCTTTTTTCGAAAAAGAAAAAAGAAATGAAGAAAACTAAAAAGCTTGCAAACAGACCTATGATAGGAAATGAATCCCAACCATACTCTCCGCCCAGTTCGAGGGCAAACATTAAGCTAATAACGGCAATAACGAGTGTTGCTGCCCCACCCCAATCAATTTTTTGTTCTTGGGTATTGGCTGACTCTTTGTAATATCGCATGATGAAAAATAAAGAAATGATTCCGATTGGAACATTGACATAGAAAATCCAGTTCCAGCTAGAATACTCTGTAATATAAGCACCTAAAAGCGGGCCCAATACGCTTGAAGCTCCAAATACTGCTCCGAAAAGCCCAGTTAATTTTCCGCGTTTCTCAGGTGGGAAAATATCGAATATGATTGTAAAAGCAATTGGCATTAAAGCGCCGCCGCCAATCCCTTGGATTGCCCGAAAAATACTTAACTGGACTATGCTTTGAGCCATACCACATAATGCAGAGCCGATTAGAAAGACTACGAGGCCAAAAATAAAAAACCTCTTCCGTCCATACATGTCGGAAAGCTTACCGAAAATTGGCATGCTTGCCATTGTGGCGACCATATAAGCGGATGTCACCCAGACAAACTTATCGAAACCGCCTAAATCTGAAACGATCGTTCCCATGGCAGTCGCAACAATCGTATTATCCATTGCTGACATCAAGATACCTAATAATAAACCGGCAACAATGAATTTTTGGTTTTTTTGTTCTTTCATTTATTTTCCTCCTTAGTGCGTACTAATATTTCATAATTTTATTTACATAAATGAATGATAACCATTAAGATAAAATAAAATCATTTATCTTGATTTTCAAGATAAATTTAAGTGTAAGAGGGGTGGTATTTTATGTCAAGCGATAATATGGTGAATGCAGATATGTTAGAGAAGTTAACGCATAGTCTGAAAAAATATGGAATGAGATCGGTTTTATTTCAACAAAACATGGCCCAAAAAATAGGAGTTACCCATACGGACTTAAAGACTGCTGAGATCTTGAATGAAACAGGACCGATAACCGCCGGTGAACTATCGAAAATTACGGGGTTGAGCACGGGCTCTGTAACGGCGCTAATCGATCGTCTTGAAAAATCTTGCTATGTAAAAAGGGAACGAGATCAATTGGATGGAAGGCGGGTAATGATTGTCCCAATGCCCGCAAGACAAGAACAGATCAAATCGCATTATCAATCACTCTCTACGGCTACCAAAAATCTATGTTCCACTTATAATGAGCAAGAGCTTACATTTATCCTTCAATTTGTGGAGGATATCTCAGAAATTATGGACAAGGAAAATGACAAGTTAATGAGTGAACGGGAAGGGTGGCTGAAATAAAGGCTACCCTTTTTACTTTTAGAGATATGAGGAGAGTGAAATAGGCGTTTTTTCCTTTTTAATGAGAAAGAAAAACGCTAGGGGTATAACAAATTCTTCCACAACATATGAAAAATGTCTCGTTTTCAACAAAATTTATATTGATAATGATTTTCATTGTCTGCTAATATGAATCTAGAATTCATTTAAAAGGGAGATTCATATATGAAGAAAACAAAGGCATCATTAGCAGTCTTACTATCTACTAGCCTACTATTTGGCTGCTCACAGGAAAAGGAAGAAGTAAAGCCGGCAGACAAGAATGCCAAAGAAACGAGTGCAAGTGCGAGTGCTTTAGATGATGTATCTAGCGAATATCGGGAATATGCGATTGGTGAAATAGAGGAGTTTGTAAAAGCGACTGAAGAGTTTACGACAGCTGTAACGTCTGGTGATATTGAAAAAGCGAAGGAAGTATACGCACCGGCCCGTATGCATTATGAGAGAGCTGAACCAATTGCAGAAGTATTTGGCGATCTTGATCCCAAAATTGATGCGCGTAAAGGGGACGTTAAAGATGAAGAGTGGGGCGGTTACCACCGGATTGAAATGGGTTTATGGGAAGAAAACACAACAAAAGGTTATGAAGAGTATGCAAATCAATTGATGAGTGATGTCAATTTGCTTCGTGCCAAAGTTGAAACTGTTGAGGTCACACCGGATTTATTAATCACAGGTGCGGTTGATTTATTAAATGAAGTTTCTACCAGTAAGGTAACTGGAGAAGAGGATCGATACTCTCATACAGATTTATATGACTTTGTTGCAAATGTAGAAGGTGCCGAAAAAATCTACGAACTTCTTACACCAGCTCTTAAAGAAAAAGACGAAAAGCTTGTAACGGAAATCCAACAACGTTTTGACGATGTATACAGCTTGCTTGAGAAGCATAAAGAAGGTGATGGCTATACCTCTTATACGGATTTAAAAGAATCTGAGGTTAAAGAGCTAAGCCAAGCCATTGATGCATTAGCTGAACCACTTTCGCAAATAGGGATTGTAACGGAGGAATCATAATTGAAAGAGAAAATGCCGAATGACGAAACCTCGCTTTTTACTAAAAAAGTAAGTCGTCGCAATATGTTGAAAACAGCAGGAGTTGGTGGGGTCGGAGTCGTGATAGGAGCCTCTGGATTTGGTGGGCTTTTGAATCTATCTGATTCGAAGGCAAATGGACAAACTAATGATATTGTTCCATTTTATGGGGCCAATCAAGCGGGCATTACTACTGAAGCTCAGGATAACCTTTATTTTGCAGCACTGGAAGTTACGACAGATAATAAATCCGACTTAATCCAGCTATTTAAGGACTGGACAGAAGCAGCGGCTCAGATGACAGAGGGAAAATTGGTAGGTGAAGCTTCTCTAAATGCTAGTATGCCTCCAAAAGATACTGGGGAAGCAAAAGAATTGTCACCCTCTAATTTGACGATTACTTTTGGAGTGGGTCCTACCCTATTTACGAAGAATGGTAAAGATCGGTTTGGTTTGAAATCGAAAAAGCCTGCTGAATTAAAGGATCTGCCCAAATTCCCTTTAGATGCGTTAGAAGATTCTTGGAGCGGTGGAGATATTTGTATTCAAGCATGTGCAGATGATCTTCAGGTTGCTTTTCATGCCGTTAGGAACTTAGTGAGAATCGGGAGAGGGAAAACGATTATTCATTGGGCCCAAACAGGTTTCCAACGTACTAAACAAGCCGATTCTCAAAAAACGACACCGCGTAACTTATTCGGGTTTAAGGACGGAACTGCCAATCCGGATACGAAGAAAAGTAGTGAAATGAATGATCATGTTTGGGTAAAGGCTGGGGATGGTCCAGACTGGCTTGTTGGCGGCAGTTATATGGTTGTACGCCGAATTCAGATGTACATTGAAGTATGGGACCGTACTATATTGAAAGAGCAGGAAAATACATTTGGCCGTCACCGTGACAGTGGAGCTCCATTAGGGATGAAGAATGAATTTGATAGTGTTGATTTAGAAGCTAAAGATAAAAATGGAAATCGGATTATTCCAGAAGATTCGCATATGAGTCTATCCAGGGGGGACGGAAAAGCAAAGATTCTGCGGCGTCCTTATTCATATGCGGATGGAATGGATCCCAAAACAGGAAGCTTGAACGCTGGCCTTCTGTTCATTTGTTATCAACGCAACCCAAGTAAACAATTTGTTCCTATACAGGAACGCCTTGCGAAAAATGATAAGCTGAATGAATATATCATTCACCGAGGTAGTGCTGTATTTGCTTGTTTGCCAGGTGTGAAAAAGGGTGGCTATATCGGAGAATCCCTTTTTAGGTAATTGAATTTTAAAAGATAGACGAGAAAATCGCCAGCATGGATGCGTATCCGGGTTGGCGATTTTAGTTCATAAATAAGGAGGGTACCAGTATGACTGTTTCTAAATGGAAAAGTGGGATATTGGTTTTAATAGTCAGTCTTTTATTTATTTCATCTGCAGTACGAGTTGTTTCGGCAGGTGAAAATCATGATCAGCTTTTTGTCTATATTGGCGATAGTTTAATGAAGACAAAATCCGGCGACCTTGACGCAGTTTCGGATAATATAGCTTTATTTGAAAAAGATTGGAAAATGATAAAAACGGACAGTGAAGTTGCGAAGAAAGTTGATAAGCAACTATTGGCTGTAAAAAGTGCTGTGAAGAACGAAGCAGACGCTGATGAAATTAAAAAGCAATTATCGGCTTTATCAAGTACTCTAATTACATATGATACAGAGGAAAACCCAGTAGATAAGACGGTCTATAAAGACCGGTTACAAGCGTTAATCCCATTAATAGATAAGTTGGATGCAACAATAGCTGAAGGTGACTTTGTTCAAGCTAAGAGTCAATATACAAACCTACGGAATCATTGGATTGACGCAGAGGTTGTTGTTCGGGAGGCAAGTGTTGCTTCATACGGTAAGATTGAAACGTATATGGCCTTTGTGCGGATAGCCATTACCCAGGACCCACCTGATTCGGAAAAAGCCAAAACGAATCTTTCTGAATTAAAAGGTTTACTGGAGGATTTTCTTGCTGGTAAGGTTAAAGAAGAAGACCAGAAGGTGACTTATTCACTTGGAGATGTTACACAACTCTTACAAGGAAGCATAACCGATATTGAAAAAAATGATGTCGATTCAGCAATTGATCAGTTGAATGAAATTTTAACAATTTGGCCTAATGTCGAAGGGGAAGTTTCAACAAGAGACAGCAAGTTGTACAGTGATATGGAAACAAAAGTTCCGACCGCAATCAGCTTGTTACAATCGAAAAAGATAAAAGCAGAGGAAGCGAAGGATATCGTTTCGGATTTAAACACCCGGTTGCTACCCTTGATTGATGATACGAGTTATACAACATGGGATGCTGCTTTGATTCTTTTACGGGAGGGGCTAGAAGCACTCTTGATTGTAGCGACATTATTGTCTTTTCTAAAGAAAATTGGACAAGCGGACAAACAAAAATGGATTTGGACAGGGGTAGGTGCTGGATTAGCCGCGAGTACCATCTTTGCGGTCATCATCAATATTGTTTTCTCTCAAATTACAGCTGCGTCAAGCCGTGAGTACATTGAGGGAATCACAGGGATAGTGGCAGTATTGATGATGTTGACAATTGGCCTTTGGCTCCATAGTAAATCGAATATCCATGCATGGAACCGTTATATTGGCAAGCGAATGGACCAAGCTATTGCTACAGGTAGTATCGTCTCGTTTGCTTTAATTAGCTTTTTATCCATTTTCCGTGAAGGTGCGGAGACAATTATCTTTTATGCAGGTATGGCGCCTTATATGGAATTGAAGCAGCTATTAAGCGGGATTGTAATTGCCTTCCTCATATTAGTAGTGATTGGTTTTATCATGCTACGTTACAGCGTGAAACTACCGATTACCCTATTCTTTAAAGCAGCAACGATACTCATCTATGTTTTGGCATTTAAGATTCTTGGGGTCTCTATTCATTCACTTCAAGTTTCACAAGTTCTGCAGACACATACGATTACTTCCTTCCCGTTTGTAGAATGGATAGGACTTTATCCGACAGTAGAAACGTTACTGCCGCAAGCTGTATTAATTCTGTTGATCTTACTGGCTACCTATTGGGTTAAAAAAAATAATTCTGTACATGCATCTGAATAAAAAAAGGGACTGACGAATGTCAGTCCTATTTTGTAGTATCTAGCGCAGAGATCGGCGATAGGAATATTGTTTCCATTGATAGAGGATAAAGCAACCAATGCAGAATCCAAGGATGGCTATGAAAGAAGCAAGCCCGACCATCACCGTAAAAATATATCCTGAAACGGTCCAACCAAGCAGGAAAGAAATTAATCCAAGTCCCAAGCAAACGACTGCAATAACTTGGTTGAATTGCTGTTGTGAATGATCTTCCGGAATATAATCAGAAGGCCGCTTTTTCAAGAAGAGCTTTGCAAGCCGCATAATCGGATTGAAATTAAAGATAAGCCCTAAAAGTCCTGCTGTAAACGGAACCGCTAATATCCATATTTGACCGGTTAGTAAGGCAGTCACCACACTTGAAAATATGACCCATTGATTCGTGCGTACTAAGGGACGGGGAATAGAACGAATTTCACTCGTCATTTAAATACCAACCTTCCTGATGAGTTTTATTATATTTTATCTTTATTATGGCTACTTGTTAAGTGGGAATGATAAAAAAGTCTATAAAATCAAAACTCAACCTCCTTATTTATAATAATTTTAATTTAGTATTGATTATTATTATTAAATCGGTATAATATAATATATAACAATTAGTTAAAGTAGGAGGACGGTATAATGGTAACAAAAGTTTGTCAAACATGCGGTACACCAATAAAAAAACTAAAGCATTCTTCGATATGCCAATGCGGTCCTAAAATATTGAGCAATCAATTTCCAGCTAAAACAAAAAAATAAACGGCATAAAATAGAATGGTAAATTAAACCGGTTATTGGAAATAATCGGTTTTTTGTTTACTTGTGGAGTGTAAAGATGTGTAACTAAAAAAAATATCTTTTTATCCAATATTAAATATTTTAATTTTGAGTAAAAATAATGTACGATTAGAGAATAGAATTTAATGTCAGGGTGGAACAAAAGACAGTGTATTAGTGTCTAAACCATCACGTGACGGTTGGGAGGGGTTATATTGGGATCGAGACGTTGAAAATTGGCGAGTTGGCAGAAATGGCGAATGTTACGAAGAGAACTGTTGATTACTATACAAACATGGGCCTGCTAAAAGCAGAACGTTCCGCCTCTAACTACCGTTATTATTCAGTCAGGGAACTTGAACGGCTTCACCGTATTGAGGAGTATAAAAGAAAAAACCTTTCATTAGAAGATATAAAGGAACTATTTAACCAGGACAAGGAAGTTTCATCTGCCATTGAGGAAACAGGACTTCAACTGAAAAGTAAACTGGATGGCTTGAATGAGGAACTACGGGAAGTAATCAGGCTGATTGAAAAGGACGAAAAAAATGAACTTCTTCTAAAAAAACAGATTTCTCACGAAAGCATTGCCTTAATCCAATCATTATTAGTGTTGTTAGTATAATCCAGATTTATTCTCGATAGTTTACTGTACTAAGGTGCATATTAATAAAGGACATCTTCACAAAATGGTTGGGATGCGGCATTCATGTTAAAATTCAGTTTGTTTTTGAAATGGACATTAACCATTTACACAGGAGGTGCTTGGGATTAAACCGTGTTTGCCTATTCCTTGGTATTACTCAAGGTAGGGTATATACATGGTAAACCCGCACATATTGGAGATTTTTATAAAATTATTAGCAGTAGCTGTATTAATAGCATTAACGGCATTTTTTGTTGCCTCAGAATTTGCAATCGTAAAAGTCAGAAGTTCTCGTATTAATCAATTGATTGAAGAAGGACATAGAAATGCACTTGCAGCCAAGAAAGTAACCACACATATTGATGAGTACTTATCTGCTTGTCAATTGGGGATTACAGTAACCGCATTAGGTTTAGGGGTGCTGGGTGAACCGACGGTGGAGGCAATATTTAAACCTTTGTTTTTAAGATGGGGATTAGATGAATCCGTAAGTCATATTATCTCTTTCGTGATCGCATTTGGCTCTGTCACATTCCTACACGTTGTAGTCGGGGAACTAGCACCAAAAACAGTTGCGATTCAAAAGGCTGAGGAAGTAACATTAATGTTTTCAAAGCCATTAATTCTGTTTTATCGTATTTTGTACCCGTTTATTTGGTTATTGAATGGCTCTGCTCGTGTTCTTACAGGCATGTTCGGGTTAAAGCCTGCTTCTGAATCTGAAATGGCTCACTCAGAAGAAGAACTACGCATTATTTTATCAGAAAGCTATAAAAGCGGTGAGATTAATCAATCAGAGTATAAATATGTAAACCAAATTTTTGAATTTGATGAGCGTATTGCCAATGAGATTATGGTTCCTCGTACGGAAATGACCGTAATTGAAAAAGGAATGCCCTTATTGGAAGTTGTTGAACTCATTCAAGAAGAGCAATACACCCGTTATCCTGTTATAGACGGTGATAAAGATAATGTAGTGGGTATGGTCAATATCAAGCGTCTTTATACAGCAACAATTACAGAAGAAAATGTTTCAGAATTGACGGTTGATTCATTTGTAACACCAATTATTCGTGTTCTTGAAACAATCGCAATTCATGATTTACTACTGAAAATGCAGAAGGAACGGATTCATATGGCCGTTTTAACAGATGAATATGGCGGTACTGCAGGTCTTGTTACGGTTGAAGACATTCTCGAAGAAATCGTCGGAGAAATACGAGATGAATTTGACCAAGACGAACGGCCGCTTATTCAAAAAATTGATGAGGGACATTATGTTTTTGATGCAAAAACATTGGTCGAAGATGTTAATGATACCCTTGCAATAGAATTGCCAGAAGAAGATATAGATACATTGGGCGGTTGGTTCCTAACAGGGCGATTTGAAATTGCAGTCGGCGATAGAATAGAATATGCCGGCTTTGAATTTACCGTAAAAGAGATGGATGGCCATCATGTCTTATATGTTGAAGTTAAGAAAATTTAATAATCACGAAAAACCGAAAGCGAAAGCTTTCGGTTTTTATAATTTTACTAAATAATGAATTAATAATTGAGTATGGATTCGAACACAATGCTTTGGATTTTCTTACAATTAAAAAGGTAGACTACTACTCTAATGGAAAAGGAATTCATGAATAATAACGCTGTAGGTACAATTTATACTATGAAAATGTTAAAATGTAGAGTGAGACATTAAATCTATCTAAATATAAACATATTGGAATGTTAGTAATAAGATTTATCTTTGCAAAGACATTCTTTTTCTGGCTGATTATAAATTAAGAGAAGAAGGTAGGCGGAAAAATGGGTTTTAAGAGGAAGCAAATGTTAGGGTTCGGTTTAATCTTGCTTTTCTTGGCTATATTACTTTCTTTCATGATGTTTACGCTTAACAATTTAAAGAGCAGTATGACCGAAATAGTTGAAAACCGCTATGAAAAAGTTCAAGCTTCGATGGAAATCCGTCAGTTGTTTTCAAGGTCAGACCGTGAAATTTTGTTTGCTGCTGATGATGCGAATAAAGAAGAAAGAGCTGATAGTCTAGAAATTATAAAAGAGAATCATAGTTTGATTGAATCACAAATTGCTGAATTATCAGGTACTTTAAATAAAGTAAAAGCAAAGCAATTGTTGAAAGAGTTTGAGACTCAATATACATCTTACTCCATAACAGAGACTGAGATTATTCAAAATATACAAGAAGAAAATTCTTCTGAAAATATTTCCAGGTTGATGAGAGATCAGCGGGAAAAGCGGACAAAAGTTATCAGCGCGATGGATGACTTTAAAGATTTCCAAGAAGGCATTATGAAAGAAACCTTAAGGAATTCGAAACAAACCTATGAAGATATGATTAGTTTCACAATCTTCGCTGTTATTCTTAGCATTTTAGTTATTTCAGTAACGATGGTTTGGATGATTCGCAGCACATCAAAAGATTTGCAATCCATTACGAAGGTCATCAAGAATATTGATTTTAAAAACTTATCGGTAGTACCAAGAATTTCAGTTCGAACAAAAGATGAAATTGGTGATATCGCTCGATCCTTCAATGATATGGCAGAATCGCTTGAAGCCTATAATCAAAAGGAGAAAGATTTCACTGAAAAAATCAGTGAACAGAACTGGATTCAGACTCGTGTTGCAGATATTGCTACCATGTATCAGCGTATTGTTGATGTGGAGGTTCTTGCTGACAGGTTCATTACAAGGCTTGCGCCGATGATGGGAGCGTCCATTGGGGCGATTTACGTCAGGCGAGGTGTGGGAAAAGATATGCGTTTTGTAAAGATTTCCAGCTTTGCAGGAGATGGTGAGGATGCAGGTAGACGTGAATTTCGACTGGGTGAAGGTTTGATTGGACAATGCGCTCAAGAAGGAAAATCGAAATTCATCGACAATATTCCAGAAGACTTCCATTTGGTTACAACAGGGCTAGGGGAAGTCAATCCTAAAAGTATTGTCATTGCACCGGTCGTATTTGAGGACGAAGTTGTTGCAATGGTTGAATTGGCAAGTTTGGAGGCCTTTACGAAGTTGCAAAAAAGTTTCTTAACCCGTGTGTTGGATACTCTAGGCATCACGATCAATAATGTAGAAGGTCGGATGGAAATAGAGCGTTTATTGAAAGAATCACAGGCACAGACCGAAGAGTTGCAGGCTCAATCGGAAGAGTTACAATCTCAGTCAGAGGAAATGCAGGCCCAATCAGAGGAATTGCAAACACAGGCTGAAGAGTTGCGGATGATTAACGAACAATTAGAAGAGAGAAATCGCGAAACCGAAGATAAATCGAAAGAGCTTCAAGTCGCAAAATTAAATCTTGAAAAACAAGCAGAAGAATTAAAGTTAAGTTCAAAATACAAATCGGAGTTCATGGCAAATATGTCCCATGAATTGCGGACGCCGCTTAACAGTATTTTGATTTTATCTGAAATGCTTTCGGATCCTAATGATAGTAAATTAAATGAAGAGCAGCAGGAATTTGCTCGTGTTATTAACTCATCAGGTCAAGATTTATTAACATTGATTAATGATATTCTGGATTTATCAAAAGTTGAAGTTGGAAAACTTGAAGTTGTCTTTGACGAAATGAATATGAGTGAGCTGCCTGAGGTTTTGCACCGTAACTTTGATCATGTAGCGAAGAAAAAGAACATCGACTTTATAATCGATAGAGATAAAAATGTACCGGACATTTTCTTTACGGATGAACAGCGCTTCCAGCAAATCTTGAAAAACTTATTGTCCAACGCATTTAAATTCACGGAAAAAGGTTCTGTGTCTGTCCGAATTAAAAAAGCGGATGAAGAAAATGTCGCACAGTGGATTCAAACAAAAGGTGCAAGCAATTGGATTGAAATTAATGTGGCGGATACTGGTATTGGAATTTCCAAAGAAAAGCAAAAACTAATCTTTGAGGCGTTCCAGCAAGGCGACGGAGCTACAATGAGGAAATACGGTGGTACAGGACTTGGGCTTTCCATATGTCGTGAGTTTGCCAAGCTGCTAGGAGGCTGGGTCATTGTAGATAGTAAAGAAGGCCAAGGTAGTACATTTACCTTCTTTATTCCAAGCATGCCAGAGGGCTTCAAACATGTTGGCGAAGCAATAGCTGCTTCTACAGAAGTGGCAGCAGCTTCCCATGAAGCAACCGAATCTTCTGTAGAGCAGGAAGAACAGGATGTCGTAATATTCGATGGTGACGGCAAGAAAAATGGTAATCCATTCTGCAATAAAACCGTACTGGTCGTCGATGATGACCACCGTAATATCTTTGCACTAAAAAATGCCCTGAAGCATGAGGGGATGGAAATCCTTACGGCTGAAAATGGCTATGAATGTTTGGAGCTTCTTGAAAAAGTAAATAATATAGATGCAATATTAATGGATATTATGATGCCAGGAATGGATGGTTATGAAACGATGACTAGAATTCGCGAGCAGAATAAGTTCGAGAATCTTCCAATCATCGCTTTAACAGCTAAAGCGATGAAAGGCGATAGAGAAAAATGCCTGAAAGCTGGCGCGTCCGACTATGTCAGTAAGCCATTAAAATTAGATCAGTTGCTATCAGTTCTTCGTGTGTGGCTGACTAATTGATTGATAGTACGGGTAAGGAAGGTTTTTCATGAAGGATACATTAACTGTTGAAGAACGAGAAGATATAGAAATTGAATTATTATTGCAAGCCATTTATTCTGTCTCCGGCTTCGATTTTCGGAAATATATGCGTTCTTCTATAAAGCGGAGAGTTGAAAATCGGATGAGGCTGGACCATATTCGTAGGATAAGTGGAATGATTGAAATGGTTTTATATGAAAAAGGTTATGTCGAGAAACTTCTGAATGATTTTTCGATAAACGTTACTGAAATGTTTCGCGACCCGGATTTCTTTAAAGCTTTTCGATTAAAAATTGTACCGCTTTTAAAACAGCTTCCGGAAATTAGAATTTGGCATGCGGGTTGTTCGACTGGTGAAGAAGCCTTTTCAATGGCCATCCTTCTTAAGGAAGAGGGGCTTTATGAAAAGGCGAAAATTTATGCGACTGATATGAATGAAGATGTCCTCCGCCATGCAGAAAAAGGGATACTTCCGCTAAATAGAATGCAGTCTTATACAAAAAACTATTTGCAGGCCGGCGGAAAACAGGAATTTTCGGAGTATTATACGACGGATTATCAAAATGCCTATCTTAATTCTAGCCTTCTTAAAAACATAGTGTTTTTCCAGCATAATTTGGTCACTGATGGTTCGTTCAATGAGTTTCATATTATCATGTGCCGAAATGTGATGATTTACTTTACCGGTGAATTACAAACCTATGTAAACCATTTGTTTTATGACAGTCTTAGTAAAGAAGGCTTTCTTGCAGTTGGTAGTAAGGAAACACTTCATACATCTTCCTTATCGGAAGATTATGAGGACTTTGATTCAAAGGAACGGATTTATCGGAAATTATAAGAAGGGGGAGTTCGCATATTTAGCGGACTCCTCTTTTTCATTAGGCCACTAGTAATATGTTCTCACCCTGTTTTTGGGTGATACAAAAAAATGCTTATAATATGTTTAGAGTGTCATAGTAACGGGTATATATAATGAATTGGTCTGCGAATGTGATGATAAAGTGGTTTATTATTATTAAAAGAGACTGAGCTTCGTTATAATAAAATGGAAACTACCCTATAGGGAACCACAATAATGAAACGCATTTACATAATAAAGATAAAAACTTGCCGCTCGATATAAGCCAAAAGGGGAATAAAAGAATGACGATATTAATCGTAGATGATAACCAGGTTAACCTTTTCGTTATAGAGAAAATTCTAAAGAGGGCTGGCTATACGGATTTTCTATCATTAACTTCTGCTGTGGAGATGTTTGAATATTTACAGGTGGATGGTCTGAAACCAAAGGAGACTTCTGTTGATATTATTCTGCTTGATATTATGATGCCTGAAATCGATGGAATAGAGGCGTGCAGACGTCTTCAAAATATCCCACACCTTAAAGATATACCCGTGATTTTTGTGACCGCACTTGAAGACTCAAACAAGGTAGCCGAGGCACTTGATGTGGGCGGTATTGATTATATAATGAAGCCTATTAATAAAATTGACTTGCTGGCCCGGATTCGTGTGGGATTAAGGCTTAAATATGAAAAAGATTGGCATAAAATGCAGGATGAAAAAATTCGTAATGAATTAGATCTCTCGATGCAGGTCCAAAGCAGTCTCTTAAGTGAGCCCATTCACAATGACCACTTAACTATCAAAGCCTCATACTTACCTGCAAATAAGTTAGCGGGAGACATGTACTATTGGCATCGCATTGATGAAAATCGATATGGAATCATTCTGCTTGATATGATGGGGCATGGAATATCCGCTTCACTTGTTTGTATGTTTATTTCCTCTGTTTTGAGGGATGCGATTCGGACACATACAGATCCTGTTGCAGTCATAAACGAAATGAATCACTGGATGAGTGTCCTTAATAAAGAAGATAACCAAGTGCACTATTATTTTACAGCGATTTATATGATTATTGATACAGAGCAAAAAACAGTGGAATATGTTAACGCTGGACATCCTCCAGGTTTCGCTTTAATGGATGATGGAAAAGTGGCTTCTCTTTCAAAAGGGACATGTCCTGTGGGATTCTTCACTGAGATGAATATAGAGAAATCAATCATTCATTATGAAGACAGAATTCAACTTCTGTTATTTACAGATGGTGTCATGGAGGCCATCGATCGGGATGGCACCGAAGGGCTGAATCAAATACAAGAAGCGGTCTCAACGAGTTGGTTTGATATCAAGGAAACCGCTCCTATTGATTTTGTTATGCCCCCTGAAATGCAACAAGACCAGCCGGATGATATGTGTGTTGTTGTAATTCAAGCTAATTGAAAAAGGAAGAGGCTGCAGTTTATACCTGCAGCCTCTTCTGTGGTGTGGAAATTCTTATATAGGAGAGTTTCGATGTAGTATCCAGCGATTTTAATTTGCTAATTAACGTTTATTTTTCAATTTACTAACAGCGTCTTGGAGATTGCCTTTTAATTTATCAACTTTACCTTCTGCTTGTAAGTGAGGATCATTTTTCGCGTTACCGACCTGGTCTTTCGTTTCGCCTTTTACTTTATTGACCGTACTTTTAACTTTGTCTGATAAACTGCTCATTATGCTGCCTCCTTTTTCTTTATATACTATATATACCCTTGTATAGGTCGAGTAAACCAAGTTGTATATAAGAATCATTTATGAAGCGATTGTTGCCTTTTTACTGTGGATTTGAATGAACCGATAAGCCTGTTCAATGATTTGATCTTTATCATAATCCAACGAAGCAACATGGTAGGAATTTTCAAGGGCGATTAATTCCTTATCAAGGGACAATACAGTATCGTATATTTGATTGGAACATTGGGCTGGTACAACGTGATCTTCTGGAGAATGAAAAAGAAGTATCGGGCAGCTAATGTTTTCGAGCTGTTGACTTGTATGCTCCATAATATCAAGCAACTGATTAATTGCTTTTGAGGGAACTTGGTCATAAGTGATTTCAGTAACAGTATCGTCTTTTACGTCAGGCTCACCTTCAGGAATGAAACGCGGAACCGATTGGTTACGATAGATTTCATACTCAGGAACTTGAAGTGCGGCGTTAATAGTGAGAATTCCTTCACAAGGTACTTTTGTCGCTAAATCCAAAACAAGGGCGCCGCCCATTGATTGTCCTATTGCAAATACATATGTGCAGGTTTGCTTTAGCTTTGCATAGGCAGTCTCGACATCATGTACCCAATCTTGATAATGGCTCGTTTCCATATCCAGCTCATCGGTACCATGGCCCTTCAAACGTGGAGCATAGACTGTATAGCCTTTAGCAGCGAGGTTATCACCTAAATACCTTACACTTTGTGGTGTGCCATTAAAGCCATGGCAAATGAGGATTCCGATAGAATTGCCAGGGAGGAAAAAAGATTCTGCACCTGGTATTACCTTTGCTTCTGTCATATCTCCATCTCCTTTAAATCATAATCTATTAAAAAAGGGGTTATTGATTATTAGATTCTGTCTTTCTAATAATATTAACTATTCCGATTATATTACTTGGTTATATAATATCATAACAAGATTTAGAAAGTCAACTTGGTTATGTTTCTTGTTCAATACATCAAGAAGGTACTTAAGGCAAGAAAAAAACAGGACTGCAAATACTTGTGGAAGATATACGTTGACGCGAGTACCTAAATATAACAAAGAAATCTAGCTTGGTTTCAATTAATAAATACAACTCCTTCTATAATATATGTTTACTAAAATACCGATCTAAGAGGTTGTTAAAATGCCTAACAAAATAAAAACTATAAAAATAGGAATAGTCGTTGACTTTCAAGTGGAATAGGATTAATATAAATAAGCACCAAGTACGACAAACAAAAAACTTCATCCACTTTTGGTAGATTACTAAAAGAAATAATAACTATTGACTTCTTATTATGAAAGTGTTAAGATGAAATGGTCGCTGAAAAACACAGCGATTTAAAATAAGTTAAAAACTTCGCAGAAGTTGACAACTAATCAATAGCGTGTTATGATGAATAAACAAGTTGTTCGAAAGAACGACGATAAAATTGCTCTTTGAAAACTGAACAAAACAAAGCGCCAACGTTAATTTTTTAAGTGAGCACACACTATCAAAAAAGCAAAATGAGCAAGTCAAACATTTCTTCGGAGAGTTTGATCCTGGCTCAGGACGAACGCTGGCGGCGTGCCTAATACATGCAAGTCGAGCGAATCTCAGGGAGCTTGCTCCCTGAGATTAGCGGCGGACGGGTGAGTAACACGTGGGCAACCTGCCTATAAGACTGGGATAACTTCGGGAAACCGGAGCTAATACCGGATACGTTCTTTTCTCGCATGAGAGAAGATGGAAAGACGGTTTCGGCTGTCACTTATAGATGGGCCCGCGGCGCATTAGCTAGTTGGTGAGGTAATGGCTCACCAAGGCGACGATGCGTAGCCGACCTGAGAGGGTGATCGGCCACACTGGGACTGAGACACGGCCCAGACTCCTACGGGAGGCAGCAGTAGGGAATCTTCCGCAATGGACGAAAGTCTGACGGAGCAACGCCGCGTGAACGAAGAAGGCCTTCGGGTCGTAAAGTTCTGTTGTTAGGGAAGAACAAGTACCAGAGTAACTGCTGGTACCTTGACGGTACCTAACCAGAAAGCCACGGCTAACTACGTGCCAGCAGCCGCGGTAATACGTAGGTGGCAAGCGTTGTCCGGAATTATTGGGCGTAAAGCGCGCGCAGGTGGTTCCTTAAGTCTGATGTGAAAGCCCACGGCTCAACCGTGGAGGGTCATTGGAAACTGGGGAACTTGAGTGCAGAAGAGGAAAGTGGAATTCCAAGTGTAGCGGTGAAATGCGTAGAGATTTGGAGGAACACCAGTGGCGAAGGCGACTTTCTGGTCTGTAACTGACACTGAGGCGCGAAAGCGTGGGGAGCAAACAGGATTAGATACCCTGGTAGTCCACGCCGTAAACGATGAGTGCTAAGTGTTAGAGGGTTTCCGCCCTTTAGTGCTGCAGCTAACGCATTAAGCACTCCGCCTGGGGAGTACGGCCGCAAGGCTGAAACTCAAAGGAATTGACGGGGGCCCGCACAAGCGGTGGAGCATGTGGTTTAATTCGAAGCAACGCGAAGAACCTTACCAGGTCTTGACATCCTCTGACAACCCTAGAGATAGGGCGTTCCCCTTCGGGGGACAGAGTGACAGGTGGTGCATGGTTGTCGTCAGCTCGTGTCGTGAGATGTTGGGTTAAGTCCCGCAACGAGCGCAACCCTTGATCTTAGTTGCCAGCATTCAGTTGGGCACTCTAAGGTGACTGCCGGTGACAAACCGGAGGAAGGTGGGGATGACGTCAAATCATCATGCCCCTTATGACCTGGGCTACACACGTGCTACAATGGATGGTACAAAGGGCTGCAAACCTGCGAAGGTAAGCGAATCCCATAAAGCCATTCTCAGTTCGGATTGTAGGCTGCAACTCGCCTACATGAAGCCGGAATCGCTAGTAATCGCGGATCAGCATGCCGCGGTGAATACGTTCCCGGGCCTTGTACACACCGCCCGTCACACCACGAGAGTTTGTAACACCCGAAGTCGGTGAGGTAACCTTTATGGAGCCAGCCGCCTAAGGTGGGACAGATGATTGGGGTGAAGTCGTAACAAGGTAGCCGTATCGGAAGGTGCGGCTGGATCACCTCCTTTCTAAGGATAAATACGAGAGCGCTTTTGTTTTGTTCAGTTTTGAATGAGTAATTCATTCAGATACGAAAGATCTCATCACGTTGTGATGAAGTTTTTTCTTCTTTGTTCCTTGAAAACTAGATAATAGATAGAAGGCAATTAATTTTTTCAAAGCATCAGTAAGATCTTTTTTAACGGTTAAGTTAGAAAGGGCGCACGGTGGATGCCTTGGCACTAGGAGCCGATGAAGGACGGGACTAACACCGATATGCTTCGGGGAGCTGTAAGTAAGCTTTGATCCGGAGATTTCCGAATGGGGAAACCCACTGTTCGTAATGGAACAGTATCTTTACCTGAATACATAGGGTACTGAAGGCAGACCCGGGGAACTGAAACATCTAAGTACCCGGAGGAAGAGAAAGCAAATGCGATTTCCTGAGTAGCGGCGAGCGAAACGGAATTAGCCCAAACCAAGAGGCTTGCCTCTTGGGGTTGTAGGACACTCAACATGGAGTTACAAAGGAACGGGGTAAATGAAGTGATCTGGAAAGGTCCGTCAAAGAAGGTAAAAACCCTGTAGTTGAAACTTCGTTCCCTCCTGAGTGGATCCTGAGTACGGCGGGACACGAGAAATCCCGTCGGAAGCAGGGAGGACCATCTCCCAAGGCTAAATACTACCTAGTGACCGATAGTGAACCAGTACCGTGAGGGAAAGGTGAAAAGCACCCCGGAAGGGGAGTGAAATAGATCCTGAAACCGTGTGCCTACAAGTAGTCAAAGCCCGTTAATGGGTAATGGCGTGCCTTTTGTAGAATGAACCGGCGAGTTACGATTTCATGCGAGGTTAAGTTGATAAGACGGAGCCGCAGCGAAAGCGAGTCTGAATAGGGCGAATGAGTATGAGGTCGTAGACCCGAAACCAGGTGATCTACCCATGTCCAGGGTGAAGTTCAGGTAACACTGAATGGAGGCCCGAACCCACGCACGTTGAAAAGTGCGGGGATGAGGTGTGGGTAGCGGAGAAATTCCAATCGAACCTGGAGATAGCTGGTTCTCTCCGAAATAGCTTTAGGGCTAGCCTCAAGATGAGAGTATTGGAGGTAGAGCACTGATTGGACTAGGGGCCCCCAACGGGTTACCGAATTCAGTCAAACTCCGAATGCCAAATACTTATTCTTGGGAGTCAGACTGCGAGTGATAAGATCCGTAGTCGAAAGGGAAACAGCCCAGACCACCAGCTAAGGTCCCAAAGTATACGTTAAGTGGAAAAGGATGTGGAGTTGCTTAGACAACCAGGATGTTGGCTCAGAAGCAGCCATCATTTAAAGAGTGCGTAATAGCTCACTGGTCGAGTGACTCCGCGCCGAAAATGTACCGGGGCTAAACGTATCACCGAAGCTGTGGATTGACACCGTATGGTGTCGATGGTAGGAGAGCGTTCTAAGGGCGTTGAAGTCAGACCGGAAGGACTGGTGGAGCGCTTAGAAGTGAGAATGCCGGTATGAGTAGCGAAAGAAGGGTGAGAATCCCTTCCACCGAATGCCTAAGGTTTCCTGAGGAAGGCTCGTCCGCTCAGGGTTAGTCGGGACCTAAGCCGAGGCCGAAAGGCGTAGGCGATGGACAACAGGTTGATATTCCTGTACCACCTATACATCGTTTGAACGATGGGGGGACGCAGAAGGATAGGGTAAGCGCGCTGTTGGATATGCGCGTCCAAGCAGTTAGGCCGGAAACGAGGCAAATCCCGTTTCCATTAAGGCGGAGCTGTGATGGCGAGGGAAATATAGTACCGAAGTTCCTGATTCCACGCTGCCAAGAAAAGCCTCTAGTGAGATGTAAGGTGCCCGTACCGCAAACCGACACAGGTAGGCGAGGAGAGAATCCTAAGGTGTGCGAGAGAACTCTCGTTAAGGAACTCGGCAAAATGACCCCGTAACTTCGGGAGAAGGGGTGCTTTTTAGGGTGAATAGCCCAGAAAAGCCGCAGTGAATAGGCCCAGGCGACTGTTTAGCAAAAACACAGGTCTCTGCGAAGCCGCAAGGCGAAGTATAGGGGCTGACACCTGCCCGGTGCTGGAAGGTTAAGGGGAGAGGTTAGCGCAAGCGAAGCTTTGAACCGAAGCCCCAGTAAACGGCGGCCGTAACTATAACGGTCCTAAGGTAGCGAAATTCCTTGTCGGGTAAGTTCCGACCCGCACGAAAGGTGTAACGATCTGGGCACTGTCTCAACGAGAGACTCGGTGAAATTATAGTACCTGTGAAGATGCGAGGTTACCCGCGACAGGACGGAAAGACCCCGTGGAGCTTTACTGCAGCCTGATATTGAATTTTGGTACAGCTTGTACAGGATAGGTAGGAGCCTGAGAAGCCGGAGCGCTAGCTTCGGTGGAGGCGTTGGTGGGATACTACCCTGGCTGTATTGAAATTCTAACCCGCGCCCCTTATCGGGGTGGGAGACAGTGTCAGGTGGGCAGTTTGACTGGGGCGGTCGCCTCCTAAAGAGTAACGGAGGCGCCCAAAGGTTCCCTCAGAATGGTTGGAAATCATTCGTAGAGTGTAAAGGCACAAGGGAGCTTGACTGCGAGACCTACAAGTCGAGCAGGGACGAAAGTCGGGCTTAGTGATCCGGTGGTTCCGCATGGAAGGGCCATCGCTCAACGGATAAAAGCTACCCCGGGGATAACAGGCTTATCTCCCCCAAGAGTCCACATCGACGGGGAGGTTTGGCACCTCGATGTCGGCTCATCGCATCCTGGGGCTGTAGTCGGTCCCAAGGGTTGGGCTGTTCGCCCATTAAAGCGGTACGCGAGCTGGGTTCAGAACGTCGTGAGACAGTTCGGTCCCTATCCGTCGCGGGCGCAGGAAATTTGAGAGGAGCTGTCCTTAGTACGAGAGGACCGGGATGGACGCACCGCTGGTGTACCAGTTGTCTTGCCAAAGGCATAGCTGGGTAGCTACGTGCGGACGGGATAAGTGCTGAAAGCATCTAAGCATGAAGCCCCCTCGAGATGAGATTTCCCATAGCGCAAGCTAGTAAGATCCCTGAAAGATGATCAGGTTGATAGGTCAGAGGTGGAAGCGTGGCGACATGTGGAGCTGACTGATACTAATAGATCGAGGACTTAACCACGCTTTAAAAAATGAAATACCTTCTTATTATCTAGTTTTGAAGGAACAACGTTCCTTTATTGTTTGGTGACGATAGCGAAGAGGTCACACCCGTTCCCATTCCGAACACGGCAGTTAAGCTCTTCAGCGCCGATGGTAGTTGGGGGTTTCCCCCTGTGAGAGTAGGACGCCGCCAAGCCATTTTGAAAAGATCAGCCATTCTGGCTGGTCTTTTTTGTGTTTATATAATTTGAAAAGTAAAGAACAAAAATTATAACGCAATTTTGGGTCGTAAGTATGGATTACATATTAAGCCCAGGTTCTGCATTATTGAAAAGGAAGCATATAATGAAAAAACGTCAAAAATTAGAGCAACTAGAGGACTAATGCGTAAAGGAAACAAGATAAAATCTGTTGGAGTCTTTATTAATGTAAAGCTTCAAGAATATGTGATTCAATTCTTAGATGATAATAACTTAAATATTGATTGGTATTGAAACGTTTTTTACCATCAAGTGGAAGCTCCACTACCAACGATTTGGGAAAAGTACCGTACCCACAAAAAAGCGAATCTGGTTTAAACCTTTAAAAAAATATCCATTTTTAGAGGTTTATTTTTGCTGCCATTTTCTTTATATTACTTTATATGGCGGTGCTCTTATGGGTATTCGCCATTTTTTGTTCTAAAATAAGATCCCATTAATCTCTTATTGGTTATAAGTCTATCGTTTCCCTATACCGGTAGATGTCTACTTAATAGAAAAGCAAATGCTAGTAGTTTACTAACCAAATGAATAAAACGGTTATTGTCTTGTGGCATTTGTTGATAATAAAATTGTGATTTACTTAAAATTGATGTGAATCTCCTTCTCTAAGTATGCTTCACTCTACTTTTCCAATATCGCATTACTTTTATTGCCTTTTGTAACTTTTATGATTATTTACTTCATTTGATTTTATACAATAAGAATTTGTCTTTCTTCAACGGATAAGTCAGCTGTGCTTCTTTTTAAAAAATCTAGAGATAAACACCATCCTTAAAAAACAATAATTTCACGCAATCAAGTAGGAAATAGTACGTAAAAAATAGTCACCTAATTGCTGAATATATAGATCGTGATTTTCTACAAATCAAAAAAGTATTTTGCAAAAAAATGTATTGAAAGATATCAGAGTAATCTTGACCCATTAGTTATATGTTATAATATGGTAATAGTCATTTGCTGCATTGATAAGTTCAATTTATATAGTATCTTTTTTTGGGGGGATAGTATGGTGGCGTATATATTTACTATAATTGTGGTTGGCATTATAGGACTGATTGGTTACAGAATGATTTTCAAAAAGAAAACGCCTTCTAACATGTATACACCTTATGATGACATGGTTATGGGAAAAAAAGATGATGTTAAAAGAAATCACCCTGCACAAGATACAAAACACAATATCAAATATGAAGAAAAAAGCGATAAAGACAAGACCGTATAAACGGTCTTGTCTACAGTTTTTTTTGAGGGGTTGTAAAAATTAAAACGTTGATTTCCTCCAGGCACTCGCTTTCCGCGGGCGGTCAGGGAGCCTCCTCGGCGCCTTTGCGCCTGTGGGGTCTCCCTTGGACACGCTTTTCCCGCAGGAGTCTCGTACCTTCCGTTCTAATCAACTTTGTTTTAATATAGGAGTATTAAAACTTGAGGTGATGCTTTCGAAACATAATTCTATGAAATGATTACTTTGGATCAACTGGTGCCAGCGAACCATTTGGTTCGTAAAATTGAGGGGGCCATTGACTTCACTTTCATTTATGACTTGGTGAAAGAGATGTATTCAGAGATAGGGCGCCCAAGTATTGATCCAGTTATTTTAGTTAAATTGACATTCATTCAATATACCTTCGGTATTCGTTCGATGCTAAAACGATTGAAGAAGTTGAAACGAATATGGCTTACCGTTGGTTTTTAGGTTACGGTTTCTATGATAAAGTACCTCAATTCTCAACGTTCGGGAAAAATTATGAGCGTCGCTTTAAAGATACAGACCTGTTTGAACAGATTTTTTATTGTATCTTAATGACAGCTTCAGAAAGAAAGTTAATAAGTGTAGAGCACGTATTCGTTGATTCAACACATGTGAAAGCCAGTGCGAATAAGCGAAAATTCGAAAAGAAAATCATTCGTAAGGAAACACGAGCATATCAAGGACGCCTTCAAGAAGAAATAAATCAAGAGTGTGAAAACAATGGAAAGAAGCCTTTTCCGCCGGATAAATTTGATAAAGAAGAAACCAAATAAATTAAAGAAAGTCCAACTGACCCTGAGAGTGGCTACTATGTAAAAGATGAACGAACAAAACAGTTTGCCTATTCATTTCATACGGCTGCAGACCGCAACGGTTTTGTGCTGGGGACGATTGTAACACCAGGAAATACGCATGATAGTCATATCTTAGAGCCTCTTGTTGAACAAGTGATTGAGAAAGTTGGAAAACCTGAAGCTGTTGCCGCAGATGCAAAAGAAAAGCATGGTATGCGCTGGACTACTTTAAGGGGACTTAAAAAATTGTCGATGCAGGCGATGCTTACTTTCGCTACCATGAATTTAATGAAGGCTGCATACCAAGAAGAATTATAGGTATTGTTTATTCTTAATAAAGGGCATTCTTACTAGAGCTTAAAATAAAACTGAAGTTTATATATATAATGTGTTGACTTTAAGGTAGGAAAGGATTAATATAAATAAGCACCAAGTATGACAAACAAAAAACTTCATCCACTTTTGGTAGATTACTAAAAGAAATAATAACTGTTGACTTCTTATTATGAAAATGTTAAGATGAAATGGTCGCTGAAAAACACAGCGATTTAAAATAAGTTAAAAACTTCGCAGAAGTTGACAACTAATCAATAGCGTGTTATGATGAATAAACAAGTTGTTCGAAAGAACGACGATAAAATTGCTCTTTGAAAACTGAACAAAACAAAGCGCCAACGTTAATTTTTTAAGTGAGCACACACTATCAAAAAAGCAAAATGAGCAAGTCAAACATTTCTTCGGAGAGTTTGATCCTGGCTCAGGACGAACGCTGGCGGCGTGCCTAATACATGCAAGTCGAGCGAATCGATGGGAGCTTGCTCCCTGAGATTAGCGGCGGACGGGTGAGTAACACGTGGGCAACCTGCCTATAAGACTGGGATAACTTCGGGAAACCGGAGCTAATACCGGATACGTTCTTTTCTCGCATGAGAGAAGATGGAAAGACGGTTTCGGCTGTCACTTATAGATGGGCCCGCGGCGCATTAGCTAGTTGGTGAGGTAATGGCTCACCAAGGCGACGATGCGTAGCCGACCTGAGAGGGTGATCGGCCACACTGGGACTGAGACACGGCCCAGACTCCTACGGGAGGCAGCAGTAGGGAATCTTCCGCAATGGACGAAAGTCTGACGGAGCAACGCCGCGTGAACGAAGAAGGCCTTCGGGTCGTAAAGTTCTGTTGTTAGGGAAGAACAAGTACCAGAGTAACTGCTGGTACCTTGACGGTACCTAACCAGAAAGCCACGGCTAACTACGTGCCAGCAGCCGCGGTAATACGTAGGTGGCAAGCGTTGTCCGGAATTATTGGGCGTAAAGCGCGCGTGGTGGTTCCTTAAGTCTGATGTGAAAGCCCACGGCTCAACCGTGGAGGGTCATTGGAAACTGGGGAACTTGAGTGCAGAAGAGGAAAGTGGAATTCCAAGTGTAGCGGTGAAATGCGTAGAGATTTGGAGGAACACCAGTGGCGAAGGCGACTTTCTGGTCTGTAACTGACACTGAGGCGCGAAAGCGTGGGGAGCAAACAGGATTAGATACCCTGGTAGTCCACGCCGTAAACGATGAGTGCTAAGTGTTAGAGGGTTTCCGCCCTTTAGTGCTGCAGCTAACGCATTAAGCACTCCGCCTGGGGAGTACGGCCGCAAGGCTGAAACTCAAAGGAATTGACGGGGGCCCGCACAAGCGGTGGAGCATGTGGTTTAATTCGAAGCAACGCGAAGAACCTTACCAGGTCTTGACATCCTCTGACAACCCTAGAGATAGGGCGTTCCCCTTCGGGGGACAGAGTGACAGGTGGTGCATGGTTGTCGTCAGCTCGTGTCGTGAGATGTTGGGTTAAGTCCCGCAACGAGCGCAACCCTTGATCTTAGTTGCCAGCATTCAGTTGGGCACTCTAAGGTGACTGCCGGTGACAAACCGGAGGAAGGTGGGGATGACGTCAAATCATCATGCCCCTTATGACCTGGGCTACACACGTGCTACAATGGATGGTACAAAGGGCTGCAAACTATGCGAAGGTAAGCGAATCCCATAAAGCCATTCTCAGTTCGGATTGTAGGCTGCAACTCGCCTACATGAAGCCGGAATCGCTAGTAATCGCGGATCAGCATGCCGCGGTGAATACGTTCCCGGGCCTTGTACACACCGCCCGTCACACCACGAGAGTTTGTAACACCCGAAGTCGGTGAGGTAACCTTTATGGAGCCAGCCGCCTAAGGTGGGACAGATGATTGGGGTGAAGTCGTAACAAGGTAGCCGTATCGGAAGGTGCGGCTGGATCACCTCCTTTCTAAGGATAAATACGAGAGCGCTTTTGTTTTGTTCAGTTTTGAATGAGTAATTCATTCAGATTCGAAAGATCTCATCACGTAGTGATGGAATTCTTTCTTCTTTGTTCCTTGAAAACTAGATAATAGATAGAAGGCAATTAATTTTTTCAAAGCATCAGTAAGATCTTTTTTAACGGTTAAGTTAGAAAGGGCGCACGGTGGATGCCTTGGCACTAGGAGCCGATGAAGGACGGGACTAACACCGATATGCTTCGGGGAGCTGTAAGTAAGCTTTGATCCGGAGATTTCCGAATGGGGAAACCCACTGTTCGTAATGGAACAGTATCTTTACCTGAATACATAGGGTACTGAAGGCAGACCCGGGGAACTGAAACATCTAAGTACCCGGAGGAAGAGAAAGCAAATGCGATTTCCTGAGTAGCGGCGAGCGAAACGGAATTAGCCCAAACCAAGAGGCTTGCCTCTTGGGGTTGTAGGACACTCAACATGGAGTTACAAAGGAACGGGGTAAATGAAGTGATCTGGAAAGGTCCGTCAAAGAAGGTAAAAACCCTGTAGTTGAAACTTCGTTCCCTCCTGAGTGGATCCTGAGTACGGCGGGACACGAGAAATCCCGTCGGAAGCAGGGAGGACCATCTCCCAAGGCTAAATACTACCTAGTGACCGATAGTGAACCAGTACCGTGAGGGAAAGGTGAAAAGCACCCCGGAAGGGGAGTGAAATAGATCCTGAAACCGTGTGCCTACAAGTAGTCAAAGCCCGTTAATGGGTAATGGCGTGCCTTTTGTAGAATGAACCGGCGAGTTACGATTTCATGCGAGGTTAAGTTGATAAGACGGAGCCGCAGCGAAAGCGAGTCTGAATAGGGCGAATGAGTATGAGGTCGTAGACCCGAAACCAGGTGATCTACCCATGTCCAGGGTGAAGTTCAGGTAACACTGAATGGAGGCCCGAACCCACGCACGTTGAAAAGTGCGGGGATGAGGTGTGGGTAGCGGAGAAATTCCAATCGAACCTGGAGATAGCTGGTTCTCTCCGAAATAGCTTTAGGGCTAGCCTCAAGATGAGAGTATTGGAGGTAGAGCACTGATTGGACTAGGGGCCCCCAACGGGTTACCGAATTCAGTCAAACTCCGAATGCCAAATACTTATTCTTGGGAGTCAGACTGCGAGTGATAAGATCCGTAGTCGAAAGGGAAACAGCCCAGACCACCAGCTAAGGTCCCAAAGTATACGTTAAGTGGAAAAGGATGTGGAGTTGCTTAGACAACCAGGATGTTGGCTCAGAAGCAGCCATCATTTAAAGAGTGCGTAATAGCTCACTGGTCGAGTGACTCCGCGCCGAAAATGTACCGGGGCTAAACGTATCACCGAAGCTGTGGATTGACACCGTATGGTGTCGATGGTAGGAGAGCGTTCTAAGGGCGTTGAAGTCAGACCGGAAGGACTGGTGGAGCGCTTAGAAGTGAGAATGCCGGTATGAGTAGCGAAAGAAGGGTGAGAATCCCTTCCACCGAATGCCTAAGGTTTCCTGAGGAAGGCTCGTCCGCTCAGGGTTAGTCGGGACCTAAGCCGAGGCCGAAAGGCGTAGGCGATGGACAACAGGTTGATATTCCTGTACCACCTATACATCGTTTGAACGATGGGGGGACGCAGAAGGATAGGGTAAGCGCGCTGTTGGATATGCGCGTCCAAGCAGTTAGGCCGGAAACGAGGCAAATCCCGTTTCCATTAAGGCGGAGCTGTGATGGCGAGGGAAATATAGTACCGAAGTTCCTGATTCCACGCTGCCAAGAAAAGCCTCTAGTGAGATGTAAGGTGCCCGTACCGCAAACCGACACAGGTAGGCGAGGAGAGAATCCTAAGGTGTGCGAGAGAACTCTCGTTAAGGAACTCGGCAAAATGACCCCGTAACTTCGGGAGAAGGGGTGCTTTTTAGGGTGAATAGCCCGGAAAAGCCGCAGTGAATAGGCCCAGGCGACTGTTTAGCAAAAACACAGGTCTCTGCGAAGCCGCAAGGCGAAGTATAGGGGCTGACACCTGCCCGGTGCTGGAAGGTTAAGGGGAGAGGTTAGCGCAAGCGAAGCTTTGAACCGAAGCCCCAGTAAACGGCGGCCGTAACTATAACGGTCCTAAGGTAGCGAAATTCCTTGTCGGGTAAGTTCCGACCCGCACGAAAGGTGTAACGATCTGGGCACTGTCTCAACGAGAGACTCGGTGAAATTATAGTACCTGTGAAGATGCAGGTTACCCGCGACAGGACGGAAAGACCCCGTGGAGCTTTACTGCAGCCTGATATTGAATTTTGGTACAGCTTGTACAGGATAGGTAGGAGCCTGAGAAGCCGGAGCGCTAGCTTCGGTGGAGGCGTTGGTGGGATACTACCCTGGCTGTATTGAAATTCTAACCCGCGCCCCTTATCGGGGTGGGAGACAGTGTCAGGTGGGCAGTTTGACTGGGGCGGTCGCCTCCTAAAGAGTAACGGAGGCGCCCAAAGGTTCCCTCAGAATGGTTGGAAATCATTCGTAGAGTGTAAAGGCACAAGGGAGCTTGACTGCGAGACCTACAAGTCGAGCAGGGACGAAAGTCGGGCTTAGTGATCCGGTGGTTCCGCATGGAAGGGCCATCGCTCAACGGATAAAAGCTACCCCGGGGATAACAGGCTTATCTCCCCCAAGAGTCCACATCGACGGGGAGGTTTGGCACCTCGATGTCGGCTCATCGCATCCTGGGGCTGTAGTCGGTCCCAAGGGTTGGGCTGTTCGCCCATTAAAGCGGTACGCGAGCTGGGTTCAGAACGTCGTGAGACAGTTCGGTCCCTATCCGTCGCGGGCGCAGGAAATTTGAGAGGAGCTGTCCTTAGTACGAGAGGACCGGGATGGACGCACCGCTGGTGTACCAGTTGTCTTGCCAAAGGCATAGCTGGGTAGCTACGTGCGGACGGGATAAGTGCTGAAAGCATCTAAGCATGAAGCCCCCTCGAGATGAGATTTCCCATAGCGCAAGCTAGTAAGATCCCTGAAAGATGATCAGGTTGATAGGTCAGAGGTGGAAGCGTGGCGACATGTGGAGCTGACTGATACTAATAGATCGAGGACTTAACCACGCTTTAAAAAATGAAATACCTTCTTATTATCTAGTTTTGAAGGAACAACGTTCCTTTATTGTTTGGTGACGATAGCGAAGAGGTCACACCCGTTCCCATTCCGAACACGGCAGTTAAGCTCTTCAGCGCCGATGGTAGTTGGGGGTTTCCCCCTGTGAGAGTAGGACGCCGCCAAGCCATTTTGAAAAGATCAGCCATCCTTGGCTGGTCTTTTTTGTATTATATTTATATTTGTATAATAAAGGTCTAACCACCATTGAGTTAACATAAAAGGTAGAGAATGATAACTGTAGAGAAAAATTGGATGTAGTTAGGGAAGTGTGTAGGATATAGACATACTATATCGAATGATACATTAAATTTACTTTTTATTGTTCGTAAGGGATATTTTTCTTATATCTGTATAATCATACCTGTGTAAAGACAAATGGACAGAATTCTTCGTTTCTAAAGGGATATATGTTAAACTTAAATTAGTTCTGAAACTGTCATTGGGGGAATAGCCGATGGATACCTCTGCTAAAGATGAAATGATTTTTTCGTTTGCTGGATGGTTGAGAGACCAAGGCAAATCAGATAATACGATCAAAACGTATACTGGTGTTCTTTCACAGTTTTGTGAGCAGACACAGAAGATATTAATGGAGATTCACTCTGAGGATATTCAAGATTATCTGGATTATTTAGAAAATTGCAAGAAAAGTCCAGGGACAATTGAAAAGCATTATATTGCTCTAAATGTCTTCTTTAAATTTTTAGAAAAGCCACAGATAATGCTTTCTGTTGAGCGTAAGGTAAAGGAGCACAAGCATGAGGTGCCAGAAACCTTAAGCATCAAAGAGCAGGAGGCACTTTTGAGGGATATAGAGGCAGAGGGGAATCTGAGGAATATTGCCATCGTCTACCTATTATTACATACTGGAATTCGTGTCTCTGAATTATGCGACTTAAATAGTAGAGATGTCATCATGGATACAGATCGAAATTATATCCTTGTCCGGAACGCGAAGGGTGAAATTGATAGAACAGTCCCACTTACAGTATCGGCTATACTACATGTTAAGAATTACCTTTATTCATTAAAAGAAAAAGCAGATCCGTTGTTTATTTCAAGTTACAATCAAAGAATCACTCCGAGATCGGTACAATATATTTTGAAAAAGTACAATGTACACCCACATAAATTACGTCATACATTTTGTCAAAGATTAGTGGATAACGGGATAGATGTACAAACCATTTCCAAGTTAGCTGGTCATAAAGATTTGAACGTCACGAAGCGTTATTTGAAAGATAAATCACTGAATCTTGAAAATGCGATAGATCAAACTTTTACCAAACATTAGTCTATATAAAATAAAAAGGAAGGGGTAAACCCTTCCTTTTTTTGTTATAAAAATTGGCATTTGAGACTATGGATTGTCAGGGGATAGGGAGTCAGTTGTCTAGTTTCTGTCGGCAGGGTTGGATGAAAAGGAATACGGAGTCTGATTGATGTAGCACCCTGAAACAATTAATGATGCACAATATGGAGCCTCTTAGTGAAGCAGAAACCGAAAACTTGTAAGTATAAACTATTAACTGTTTTATATCTCAAGGAAGGTGAGGGTTAAGTCAATCAAACGTTTTTTTAGGTTTAGAAGCCACCACATTAATAACATCGATAAGAATTATGATGTATTGGATAACGATGTGGGTCCAAATTATCAAACTAAAAAGGGTATCCCAGTATGAGATACCCTCTTGCTTGCTTACTTAGCTGTTTTTTTCTTTTTACCAATTTTCATTATTACTTCATATACTACCGGTACGATGACAAGTGTAAGCAATGTAGAACTCACTAGTCCGCCGATAACGGTAATTCCCAAACCTTGTGAGATCAAGCCACTGCCTTCTGCTCCTATGGCCAATGGTATTAAAGCACCGATCGTAGCAAGGGCAGTCATCAAGATTGGACGTAGACGGGTAGATCCCGCCTCGAGTAATGCTTCACGTGTTGATAAGCCGGATTCTTCATTTTTGATTACCCGGTCCACTAATACGATGGCGTTGGTTACAACGATACCGATAAGCATGAGCACACCCATCATGGCCGAAACGCTGATGGTCTCACCGGCAATGAATAAGCCTACTAAAGCTCCGATTACCGTGAATGGTAAGGAGAATAGAATGGCGATTGGCGCTAACCCGCCATGGAAAGTAACGACAAGGACAAAGTAAACGATAGCGATGGCTGCCAACATAGCGATTCCAAGTTGAGTGAATGATTCTTGGATATCTTCGGTTACTCCACCATAGTCTACAGTGACACTTGCTGGAAGGTCTAATTTTTCAACTTCCTTTTGTACCTCTGATGTTACTGCTGCAACATCATCCGATTTGATTGTTGCAGAAACGTCCGCGTAAATTTTTCCATCGCGACGGCTTATAGTATCGGATGCCTTGCCTTCCTCGATTTTAACAAGCTCTTTTAAAGGAATTTCCATTCCCATTGGAGAAGTGATTTTCGTATTCTCGAGATCTTTTTTATCTTCGAATGTCTTTTCTTCTGTCTCTACATATACTTTGACTTCTTCTCCATCTTTCTTAATTGTAGTTAGAGCATCATTTTTGTTTGAATTTGCAATGGACATGCCAACTTGGGCGGCTGTTAATCCAAGTTCACTAAGTTTCTTCTGGTCTGTCACGAGTGTGTATTGCTCATATGCATCGGAAAGACTTGTGTCGACATCTTTCAATTCTTTATTTTTCTTCATGATGTTTTGAATATCATCGATTACCGGTTCAATGTCTTTTTGTGTATTTCCATAGACATAAAGGGTCGTTTCGTTGCTTGATGTGGAAGTGAATTCTTGTTGCTTCCACGTTCCAGGAGAGTCAAGATTGGTTAAATGTTTTATGATCTTTTCTTTCTTTTCCCCGAAGTTTTCGGTGTCTTCATCAAAAAGTACATAGAAGAGGGCTGAGTTACTAGAGCCGCCCATCATGCCACTCATCATGTTTTCACCTAGTGTGTATTGGACTGTCTTCACATCATCTTTATCCATTAGGTACTTTTCTACTTTTTCCGTTTCCTTTTCAATATCCTCTTTTAATTCGCCAGGTGCTGGGGTATAAGTAACGATGATCTGCTTCTCTTCATCCGCAGGCATGAAGCTGACACCGATGCTTGGAATGAGGAATAAGCTACCGACTAATAATACTATTGCTGTACCGAATGTGATCAACTTATGGCTTAATGACCAATTCAGTGCTTTACGGTAGAATCCAGATAGCTTGCTTGGCTTTTCTTCATGTGATTTCAATTCTTTTTCGGAAAGGCCGTTTTTAAATAATGAGTCTGCCATGGCCGGTACAAGAGTGATGGCAATTATTAATGATGCGACTAATGCAAACACCATTGTAAAAGCGAATGGCATGAATAGTTCGCCAACAGGTCCTGTAACGCTTGCTAACGGCAGGTAAACGGCTACAGTAACGATAGTTGATGAAAGGATAGGAATGAACATTTCCTTAGTAGCGGAACGTATTAATTCGCCGCCTTTTAATTGCTCGCCTTTTAATGCCATTCTTCGATAAATATTTTCAATTACGACAATTGAGTCATCGACGACTCGGCCAATAGCAACTGTCATGGCTCCCAATGTCATAACATTTAATGAGATGTCCAATTGTTTGAGCACCAAAAGGGCTGCCAACAAAGATAATGGAATCGAGATGACGGATATTAGGGTCGTTTTAAAGTTTCTTAGGAAAAGCATGATCACTATGACGGCAAACAGACAGCCGAAAATGGCCTTGCTAATCATGGTTTCGACAGAATCTTTAATCGGTTTGGCTTGATCAAGCGTAGTATGTACGCTTACGCCTTTAAATTCATCTTTAAAATTCGAAACTTGGTCTTGCACTTCGTCTACGATTGCAACTGTATCGGCATCCGGCGATCGGGTTACTTGAATCCCGATTGATTCACTACCGTTTGTTCTTGATATAGTCTCAGCCTTACCGGTGATTTTCACATCAGCAATGTCTGATAATTTGACACTTTGTAGTTGAGGAACTGTTGCATCAGGTGCTTGTTCAGGTGATACTTGATTGGTTCCCGGTGCTGTTTGAGTTGGTGCCTTTGTGTTAGAACCGCCTGTTAAAGGTATTTTTATGTTTTTTAAGTCTTTTAAAGTGGAGATGTTTCCATCAACAACAATTGTTTTTTCTTTATCATCAAAGTTATATAGACCAAGTGGCATTGTTACATTAGCAGCTTGGATGACTTTTTTTACGGTCTCTTCATCTAGCCCGTATTGAGCCATCTTTTCTTGATTGAATGCAAGGCTACCCTCATTTACCTGTTGTCCTGAAATTGTTACGGAAGTCACTCCGTCAATTCCTTCAAGTTTAGGGACTAACACCTCTTCGACATTTTTTGTTAGGGCAGGTAAATCCGAATCTTTATCTGTTATACTGAGTGCTACAACAGGAAAAGCGTTTAGCTCTAGTTTAGATACGCTGGGGCTATCAACCCCCTCAGGTAGTTCTAATTTCTCTAATGCTTCTTTCACTTCTTTTACAGCATCGTCCATATCCGTATCATAGTCATATTGTAATTGGATTGAAGAAACATTAGCCATAGAAGAAGAACTAACTAATTCAACTCCTGATAAGTTTGTGACTTTTTGTTCAATTTGATCTGTAAGTTTATTGGCTACTTCTTCAGGTGCAGCACCAGGGTATACCGTGGAAATGCTTATTAAAGGAGTAGAGATGTTTGGAATGGTCTCTTGCTTCATGTTTAAACCGGAATATAGACCTGCTGCAACGATGATAATTGTCAGCAACCAGATTGCCAGTTTGTTTTTCAAAGAAAATTTAATGATTGAATTCAAACTTTTACCCTCCATACTTTATATTGTGACTAGTCGGTCATAAACTCAAATATATAGTATATGGATTATGAATGCAATAAATAATATTCAGTTGGTGTAACGTTGTGATTTCAAGGGTTTTGAGATACAATGTGGAAGAAATGACTCGCTGGTCATATAGAGGACAATATTTAAGAGATAGGATGAATTTGATGAATGAAAAGCATAAAATAATTATAGATAAGTCCGTAGAGATTTTCGCAGAGAAAGGTTATCATGCTACTTCCGTTCAGGAAATTACTGAAAAGTGTGGGATAGCCAAGGGATCCTTTTATAATTATTTTAAATCGAAGGAAGAGTTGCTTGTTTCAATTTTCAAATATTATTATGGTGCATTAACGGACTCGTTGCTTGATATCGAGTTAGATGATTCTTTATCCAGTAAAGAGAAATTTTTGATGCAAATCATTGTACAAATAGAGCACGTGACAGGAAATACCAACTTGATTCGAATGATGATGCAGGAACAAATGGTTCATATCAGTAAAGAGCTAGATAGGTTTTTACACTATATCCATGAAGAGGGCTTAGTTTGGTTCAAACGTAAAATAGTAGAATTGTATCCAGAAATACCGACAAACTTCTTGCCAGATTGTACTATTATGTTAGACGCACTTTTCAAAGGTTATATCGGAATTTTATTCAGAAACAGACATTCATTTGAAGTGGAGAGGCTGCCTATCTTCATTTTAAATCGGATGGATTCCATTATAAAAGGTCTACATAAAACGGACGATCCTTTATTGAAAGAATTCCCTTTAATTGAATGTTCCATACAAAAAGTGAGCCCTAAAGAGGAAATTAGTTCAATCATTCGCCAGGTATTGGAAGTAGGAAAGCATAAAGAAGAGGGGTTAGAGACAAGTAAAAATGTTGAAGCGTTAAAAGCAATTCAAGAGGAGTTCTCTAAAGTTAGACCAAATGGCATAATATTAGAAGGACTTTTATTATTTTTAGAAAAAAACGAAAAACGAAATACCATGTGTTCTAAGCTTATCATTTTAATGAAGGATTATTTGACAAAAAATTAAAGATTTTTTGAAGAGGCATACTGCCTCTTCTTTTATTTAAACCTTTTTCTAAATAACTCCTATATAAATTTCTTCACATGATTATGATTAAATTTCAAAATTGATGATTAGGAAAGAGTAGGAAGAAGGTAACTTTTTATATGAGGTTGAGGTCAGAAAAGGAAAAAGGAAAGTTAATTATTATGGAAATGATAAGTTTGAAAGAAGTCTAGAAGCTTAATTAAATGGCAAGTTTCGTCGATTGATGTAGGGAAGACTATGATGGTTTTGGTCCAGAAGAGTTTTATAGGCGCGAGTTTAATGCATTTCCCCATGGTCAGTCCAGGCGCTGGTTTTTTTGGCTTGCCATCGACTCAAATTCAAGCTTTCCTAATCTGAAAATCCTAACTCAGTCAGGGTTGAAGAATGTGAAGGCGGGGCATCTGTATTGAAACAAAAGTGCCGCTTGAGGTAGATAAGTATGGAGGGAATTATAGCAAATCGCCAATGCGAATCAACGTCTTTATGCATCATCTTTCTATATTAACTTCAAATTAGGGAGACAAAGTATTATTTAATATTAATGTGTTTTTTTTGTTTTATTCATTCCTTATTTCTGCAATTGTTTCCAAAATAAGATAAAATATAGAGTGATATTTCATTTATTGCAGGAGGAACACATATGGTGTACCAGGTCAGATTGTTAAAGGGCATTTTAGAGCCTCATAGGAGTCGTTATCAGCTGCAAAATGCAGAAGCAGTCACACGACTTGGATGGAAATTACTATTATTATATTTTCTTAGTTTCATAGTTTTTGCTGTGGAAGGATATTTTGGCGTTGGATCGGAATCGTTTTCCAAAGAAATTACGAAGATGGATTCTAGTGAATTTGAAATGGGAAAGTTGTTGATAGTAGGCGGCAATATAATAGCGAGGTCTATTTTACCCTACCATATACTTATTTTTATCATCTCTATTCTTTTGGATTGTTATAGATATCCCATACATAAAATTAGTAATCGTTCAAATGATTATTCTTGGTTTGCAATTATTAGAAAAGGTGTTTCTAATCCCTATATTAGTATTAATGGATATCGGAAACGATGCAAATCCTTTTTCATTGGGAGTTATCAGTCAGTACTTTCTCAGAAGTGATTACTTTATTCACTTTTTCAGTGAAATCACCATTTTTCAATTTCTGATTATTGCTCTGCAATATTTCTATTTAAAGGAATTTTCAGAACGGAATAATTATTTGGTGCTTTTAATGATTGTTCTATTCTATCTGGCCACGGGGTTTGTTAAAGCCTTTTTAGCGTACATCCAAGTGGGCGTATTTGTATAAGGTGGGTGAAAACAATGAAAAAATGGAAAATTGCAGCCGTATCAGTGGCATCGGCTGCGTTAATAACCGTTAACTTTTACCTTATTGAAAAGAAAGAAAGCAAAGTAGAACGAACTGTTTTTGTCGAAAACTGGACAAAGGTAAAAAAAGATACAATTACGGATACTATTCAAACAAAAGGGGTAGTTAAACCTGTAGAAGAGTATGATATCTATTTCGATACCAAGAAAAATGATTTTCAGAAATTCCTTGTAAAAGAGGGAGATGAGGTAACGGCTGGATCTTCGTTGTTTGAATATACTACACCCGAACTTGATGCTCTCAAAGGAAATCTAGAAGCGGAAAAAACTGCCGCTGAGGGTGAAATGGTGGGGATTAATGATTACATTGATAAGTTGAAAGCTTATCAAGGAAGTTTGACAAGTAATTCTAATAAAGCAGTAATCGATAATTCGATAGAAAAGAGCTTAAATATTGATATAACAACTACCTCTTCAGACTTGATTGAAAGTAATATTGAGCAAGAAATGTACAAGCTGGAACTTGAAAAAAACCGCTTGGAAGAAAAGGTTGTTATGCTGGATGCTCAATTAAGTTCAATTGAGGAGCAAAAAGGCGCGGTTGAGACGGCGAGTGAGGCTGATGGTGTTGTAAAAAATATCAATAAAAACCTGAATAATCCCATTATATCCATTGTTTCAACAAATGTGGCAATTGAAGGGGATTTCTCTGAAGAGGAGATGAAAAAAGCTGAAGTGGGCATGACTATAAAGGCAAGTTCCCCTGATTTAAAAAAGGCGTTGAACGGAACAATAGGTCGTATACATTCTTATCCAGAAGAGGAGCCATCACTAAAAAAAGATAACAGATTTCCATTTCAGGCATTGATTGAGCCAGGAGATGAAGAAACTAAACCTTTGTTGGTAGGGTCAAAAGTCAATCTTACTGTAATAACCAATGAGAAAGCGGGTGTACCCTCTATCCCTGTAGAGGCAGTACATCATAAAAAACAGCCGCATGTCTACAAATTGACTAAAAAAGGCTATGTGGATAAACACTATATTACAAAAGGGCTTAAAGCAGAAGGAAAGCAAGAACTCATAAAGGGACCGGCGGTAGGTGATGTTATTCTAATAGAACCGAATAGGATTGTGAAAAATCATTCTTATTTTGTTACTCCAATTCAGTTTGAGAAGGTGAAATCTGCTAGTTATAAAAAATTCACCACTCGGGAAAAGGTGAGGTATATATTACTGGGTATGTTAGAAAAATAATCCATTTTTTCATTATTCGAGAGAAGGGATATATCAATCAGTTTTATTGTTATTTATATATCCATATAACAAAATTAAGCAAAATAGAGAATGTGTTATTATAGGTAAAATAGTCACTAATACAGAATATTCAGACATTTGCAAAGGTTTTTTCTTAAAGGGACAAGAAAAAATATTTACAGAATAACATTTTTAGTATAATATTTTATTATTAAGTATTCGCTTAATCTTATTACAAGAACGGGGGACCCATTTTTGCGGATTTTTTTCGCTAGGGGTGAATTCAGAAATGAAAGGGCTTTTGTGTTTCCAATTCCTAACCCGACAGCTAACCTCGTCAGCGTCTTTAAGGGAACATGTGTGAATATTCACGCCTATAGGAAATCGACACATGAAGTGTCTTTTTTTCGGCGTAAAGATAGAGTTTTTCAATAAAAGAAAAATTACTTTCTTTCTATTAGTATCTTGTTTCCCTTACCGAGACAAAATGTTTTTGCTTTAAAGACTTTATGGAAGGTGAGGAAAGTAAATGAAGAAATTTAAATTAAGTTTAGCTAGCCAAATTTTTATTGGTTTAATTCTAGGGATTATTGTTGGTGCCATTTTTTATGGTAATGCGACAGCCCAAAACTTTTTACAACCATTCGGAGACATTTTCCTACGAATGATTAAAATGATTGTAGTACCAATCATTGTGTCAAGTCTTATCGTTGCAGTTGCGGGTGTAGGTGATTTAAAAGCAGTAGGTAAACTAGGAGCTAAATCACTTTCATACTTTGTGGTGGTAACAATGATAGCGATTGCTGTTGGTCTAGTTTCCGCGAATATTATCCAGCCTGGTGCTGGTGTAAATATGAACAATCTAGAACAAACTGATATTTCTACCTATGTTGATACAGCAGAAACTAAGCAGCATGAATCTTTTGTGGATACAATTGTTCACATTGTGCCATCCAATCCAATTAAAGCTATGGTAGAAGGCGATATGCTAGCAATCATTTTCTTCTCTGTTTTGTTTGGACTTAGTATTGCGGCTATCGGTGAAAAAGGTAAACCTGTATTCCGTTTCTTCCAAGGTGCAGCAGAAGGAATGTTCTACTTAACTAATATGGTCATGAAATTTGCTCCTATCGGGGTATTTGCACTAATCGGTGTGACCATCTCCAAGTTCGGTTTGGAATCTTTAATTCCATTAGGTAAGTTAGCGCTTTCTGTATACGGAACAATGATTTTCTTTGTAATTGTCGTTCTGGGTCTTATTGCAAAATTTGTAGGGTTCAATATCTTTACGTTGATTAAGCTTCTAAAAGAGGAATTAATTCTTGCGTTCTCGACAGCAAGTTCTGAGGCAGTTCTTCCGAGAATCATGGAAAAAATGGAGAAAGCGGGATGTCCGAAACATATTGCTACGTTTGTTATTCCGACAGGATACTCTTTTAACCTTGATGGTTCTACATTATATCAAGCGTTAGCAGCTATCTTCATCGCTCAAATGTATGGGATTGATTTAAGCGCTTATGAACAAATTACACTAATGTTAGTGTTAATGATCACATCTAAGGGGATTGCAGGTGTACCTGGTGTATCTTTCGTAGTTCTTTTAGCGACATTAGGAACAGTTGGTATTCCAATTGAAGGTTTAGCATTTATTGCTGGTATAGACCGTATTCTTGATATGGGCCGTACAGTAGTAAACGTTATTGGTAATTCACTTGCAGCAATCGTTATCTCAAAATGGGAAGGTCAATTCAACCCTCCTGCCAATAATGAAAAACTAGAACAAGTTTCTTAATATAAAAAAACCAGAGTGATATGTCACTCTGGTTTTTTTTGTGAATTTTGAAAAACTAATTCTTACTTTTGAACAATCCAGAAGCGGCAATCTGATGAGAAAGTGATGACATCATCGCTTTCATGGAATAATTCACTTCGGTAAAAACTTTCTAGGAAAGTAAAACCTGCTTCATTGAGACTGTCAAAGACCTCCCGTTGATTAGGTATATGAAGAAAGGTATCTTTTTGTAGGGTCTTTCCAGAAGTGAATATATCACCAAACTCATATAGCCGGTCATCCTGTTTACCTTCACACCAAATCATTTCTTCCTGCTCCCAAAAATTCAGGTAATTTTCATTTTTGTCACGGTCATGGGTGGTAAAAATGAAAATTCCATCAGATACTAAAACACGGTTAATTTCTTTTAAAGCTAGAATGCGGTTTTTTCGTTGAGGGATTTGCATTAAACCATTAAAGGTGAAGATTGCTTTATCGAATGATGAGTTATTGAAAGGAAGGTCTGTGGCGTCGCCAAGGATAAAAGGTATATCTAGGTTTTCTTCGCGTGATATTTTCCGGGCTTCTTGTAGCATGGCAGGAGTTAAGTCGAACCCGGTTATTTTGTGGAAACCTTGTTTATATAAGGAAAAGGTGGTTCTTCCTGTACCACAACCGATATCAAGGATTTTGTCATCTTGGGAAAAATATTTCTCGAATGCATACTTTTCAGATTGCCACAGGCCTATCTTTTTCGTTGCATCGGCATAAAGGGGAGCGGCTTCATGAAAAGAATTAATGATAAAACCTTTTTCAATTTTATCCATCGTCATTCCTCCAAACCTTTATTTTTACTATAATATGGATATTTATTTTTGTCGAGCTTGGATCTATCTTATTTAAATTAATGGCTGAACTTTTTACATGGTAAGAAATAAAGGCATATATCTTTCACTATAATGTCATAAAATGCAGGTGTGGATTTACATTCTTAATTATATAACCTTCGTGAAATCCAAAAAGTTTGATAAAATAACACTAATGATTGAAAGGGTCGGAGGGGATAAGGTTATGAAAAATGAAAGTAATGATATTTTATATATGCATATGCAGGCTTCCGAACGGTTTGTCCTTTTTAACGGTCTTACTTTTCAAGAGTTTGCCTTCTCACTGCCATATACCTTGAATTCCATCTTATTATTGAAACATCAATTCGATGGTGGGGAATATAATTTGAATGTTCTGCTTGAAAGCGTATCATCTGAAGATATTTCTAAACTCCTTAAAGAGAATGTTCAAGGGTATGGGGATTTCTGTTGGATCGATTTTGAAGAGGCAGACGGATTAGATGAATTAGAGGGGAGGGAAATATCGGAACTTTTATATTTAGGGCATACGAAAAATCATTTGGAGCCTCCTTTTTTTCGTAAACTGAATAATCAGTTCGTGTATCTTGCTCAGGATGACGGCTGGTTTAATAAAATTTATTTTCGTTCTCTTTCGACATATTATAATATGTTAGGGAGTCTAATTCCATTGAAGCTGGAGCCATTAAAAGTGGAAAGAAATTGGTTGAGGATCAGAAAGAAAAAAGAATTAACGGCTATTCCTGTAGATATCATTACTGCCTTGGCCCCTATTCTGGCAGAGGGTCTCGTTTTTTCATTCAGGCATGTTAAGTACTCAAGGACTAAGATTGAGGTTCCGGCATGGGTTGTGGGGGATTATTTAAACATGGATGAGATGTATGACGACTTTTCTGATAGAAAAATAAAAGAACCGGATGTCTTTATCACCTTTCATCGAAAGGAAAAAGTATGGGAGAGTGTTATAAAAAGCAACTCATTCTCATAATACCTCGAAAGTTGCCTGGGGTTACATAGAAGGAATTTTTACCCTTGATATATATGAGGTTTTTAGGTGTAAAACTTACTATCCCATGCATAAAGTAATTAATGGTCTATTTTATCATTGGAAAACCACCAATGATAGAAGTTTCACTTTTCCACGCATCAACAGGCTGTAAAGGTAATAAAAAAGGAAAAAATTTGGGTCAACAGCCTGTAAATGCCCGATTGGTTCCAACGCACAAGATGTGCTAACACAGGAGTTGCCACAGGACGTGGCGAATTTAGCCTGTGATTATACTAAGGTAATCATTGGAAAACCACCAATGATAGAAGTTTCACTTTTCCCCGCATCAACAGGCTGTAAAGGTAATAAAAAAGGGGAAATTTCGGGTCAACAGCCTGTAAATGCCCGATTGGTTTAACTAACCATCATTGGAAAACCACCAACGATAGAAGTTTCACTTTATCCGTTTTAGTGTAAAATGATACAATGAACAAGGTTAATAGAATATTGGAGGGTAATAACTCATGAAAACTAAACTTGGTTTGCTTTATGGTGGGAAATCTGCGGAGCATGATGTTTCAATGCAGACGGCTTTAGCGGTCATTAAAGCTCTCGATTTAGCAAAGTTTGATATATATCCGATTTACATAACAAAAGATGGTTCTTGGATAAATGGACCGAAGTTAACAGGACCTGCTGAGAGTGTGGAGGCTCTAACTTTTACAACTGAAAGATCGATCTCTCCTCTTGCTCTACAAGCTCATTCAACGGATGAAAATAGTGGATCTACGGGATATGATGTCATTTTCCCACTACTTCACGGACCGAATGGGGAAGATGGAACCGTACAAGGGATGCTTGAGCTATTGAATCTTCCTTATGTAGGGAATGGAGTTCTAGCTTCATCTGCTGGAATGGATAAGGTAATCATGAAAAATATTTTTGCTCAGGCTGGTCTTCCGCAAGTGAAATACACTTGGTTTATCCGCTCTGAGTGGGAGAAAAATACTGAAAGCTCCATTAATAAGGTGGCAGAAGAGTTAGGGTACCCATGCTTCGTTAAACCGGCTAATTTAGGTTCAAGTGTCGGTATCAGCAAATGTAATGATGCAGACGAATTAGAAAAAGCAGTTGCAGAAGCATTTCAATTTGACCGGAAGATAATCATCGAAGAAGGAGTCATTGCTCGTGAAGTTGAGTTTGGTATTCTTGGTAATGATGACCCCTCTTGTTCAGTAGCAGGAGAAATTATTCCTAAGAAAGACTTTGCCTTCTATGATTATTCAGCAAAATATGTTGACGGTAATTCAGCGATGGTCATTCCAGCGGAGATAAAGGAAAGTGAATATGCAGCTTTATCTGAAATGGCTATAACGGCCTTCAAGTCATTAGACTGTTCTGGACTGGTTCGAGCTGATTTCTTTTTAACGAAAGAAGGAAAAATCTATATTAATGAAGTTAATACAATGCCAGGATTTACTCCATTCAGTATGTTCCCGTTATTGTGGAAGCACACAGGCATTGACTATCCAGCGTTAATTGAAACACTTGTGAAGCTTGCCTTGGAACGTCATGAAGAAAAACAGAAAATCAAATATACAGTTTAAACGTCAGAGAATTTATTAGTAATTATAATAATCCATCAAAGGTGATTTATGTAATGGATTCAATTCAGCAGGAGTCGGGGTATCATACCGGTTTCTGCTAAGTTTGTTTAATGGAAAAAGAGAGAGCGGTTAACGGTTCGATGAATGTAGGAGGAACGAAATGATAAAGAGAACGTTAAAACAAGTATATGAAATGGTAGGTGGATTGAATGATATTATTCCATTTCAGTCCAAAGGAATTCATGGAGTAACTATTGATTCAAGAACAGTTAAGGAAGGATGTTTGTTCATTCCGTTAAAGGGTGAGCAGGTTGATGGCCATCAATATGTCAAGCAGGCATTAGCGCAAGGAGCGGCGGCTTCTTTTTGGCAACGAGATATTCCGAATCCTCCCCAAGATTTACCGATTATCATTGTCGAAGATACCGAAATAGCACTCCAGCAATTAGCGCGCTCTTATCGTCAGCAATTGAATATTAAAGTCATTGGGATAACGGGAAGCAATGGTAAAACAACTACAAAAGATATGACGGCTGCCCTGCTAGCTACCACCTATAAAGTTCATAAAACCAATGGTAACTTCAATAATCATCTTGGTCTGCCGCTGACGGTGCTTTCTATGGATGAGGATACGGAAGTGGCTGTTTTGGAAATGGGGATGAGTAGCCGTGGTGAAATCGAGTTTTTATCCAAAATGGCAAGACCTGATGTAGCCGTTATTACCAACATCGGTGAATCACACTTATTGGATTTAGGTTCACGTGAAGAGATTGCCAATGCAAAGCTAGAAATTGTTGAAGGATTGGCAGAAGACGGAACACTGATTTACCATGGTGATGAACCTTTGCTCTGTAACCGGATTAAAACCGAATTTCCTGAATTAAGGGTAGTATCTTTTGGACGTACTGAACAAAATGATTTATTTCCAAAGACGATTACGCAAGGGACAGACAACACCTCGTTTACAATCACAAATGATAAACAGGAAATTAACTATGAGATTCCAGTTCTAGGGCATCATAATGTTCTTAATGCATTGGCAGCTATACTGGCTGCGAAGGAATTGCAAGTAGATGTTTCATCGATTCAAAAAGGTCTGTCAACTATCCGGTTAACTAATATGAGAATGGAAATGGTTGAGGGTGCGAAGGGACAGAAAATCATCAATGATGCGTATAATGCCAGTCCAACTTCTGTTAAAGCTGCGGTCGAGTTGATTGAAGGCTTATCTGGTTTTGAAAATAAAATCCTAGTACTGGGAGATATGTTGGAGCTAGGGAGACAGGAAAAAGACTTTCACTTGAAAATCGGTGAACTAATTTCTGGTGATCGTATTGATAGAATCTTTACGTATGGTCCGCTAGCCAACTTCATTGCCAAAGGAGCGAGCAAAACCTTTTCAGCTGAGAAGGTTCGGTCTTTTCAAGATAAGCAGCAGCTAATTGAAGAGCTTAAGAAGTCTACCCAGGCCAATGATATAATTCTTGTTAAAGCATCGAGAGGTATGAAGTTAGAGGAAGTTGTTCAAGCTTTACAAAAGTAAAATCTAGAGTAAAAAAAGCCGATTTTTTTGAAATCGGCTTTTTTCTATCACATTCAAAAAAGCGTACCAGCAATAATACAGATGTCATCATTTATTTCTGAATGCTTCATCCTTGAAACCAGTAACTTCTGCAGAAGGTCATGCGTATCAAGATGGACGTTATCAATAAACTCCCTCTCAATATTTTCAAACCGGTTAACGGCAGGGCGATTGAATGACTCAGAAAGTCCATCTGTATAGGTGATGAAACGGCTCCCGGCATCATATTGAAATACCACTTTTTTAATAGGCATATCAGGAATAAGGCCTATAGGTATCGACCCTTCACTTAAATTGTGGATTTCATTGGTGCATGGGGAATACATAAAGGCTGGAGGGTGTCCACAGTTCACATATTCGATGAGCCGTGTCCTTGTATTCACGTAACCAATGAAGGCTGTAAAGTAAGAGTTATTCACACTTACCTTCTGCATATCTTGAAATAGTTGCCCCATATGTTTATTCAGTTCCTTTGTAATGAAAATAGGGTCTTTTACACGTTTAATAAGGTCTGGCATTAAAGTGCGGATGGACATGCTTATAAGTGCGGTGTGAATGCCTTTTCCGCAAACATCGATGATTATGAATCCGTACTTTCCGTCGTCAACCTCCATCCAGTAAAATAAATCTCCGGACAGCTCACTTGAAGGTTGGAAAAGCCCATGGATCTCTATATCTTTCTTCTGGATCGACAGTGGTAAACCTAATTGTTGAAAGTTCCTTGCAATGTGCAGACTCTTTTTTGATTTCTTGTTAATTTTTTCAAGTTCCTGTTCATTCATTTTTGCTGAGTACAACTGCATGCTGATGTTTTGGAGGGATTTGAATTTTATCTTAATTTCCACAGAATTGGCTGGAACTGCTATGATTTCATAAAAGGTCTTTTTCGGTAACACCTGAGGATTTTCCATTCTTCTGGATCGTTTGTAAATAAATAAAATAGGAATCTCAAGGGATTCTGCTAAGGCAAACATGGAAGTTTGCTGCCAACAATCTTTTGAAATGTGTAAAGGTAATATAAATAATGATTGCAATAAGTCCGTTGGGGCATGGAATAGATGCCTTTGATTGAGTGGGTCTTCTAAAAAAATGACTTTTTTACTAAATGTCTCTAACATAAGACTAAAGTCCTTGCACAAAGGAATATCTAATGTGTATATGTTCATGTAACCCCCCTAGTATCTTTTTAATAGGTCAATCATACTGCATTTCGACAAGTTTAATATCTATTTTAAGTGAAAATTAATTATTTTTTTGAATTATCCGACTTCTACTTATTTATAAACACGTTAAACTATAAAGAATTACGGGTATAAAGTCTTGTTGCGAGAAAAGGAAGAATGGAATAAGGGTGAGTGGGTTTCTAATTAAATGGGTATTTTATATTTAAGGAAGAATTTACTGAAAAAAGAGAAAGAATTCAGCGGTTCTCTGAATGTATTTTGACTCGTGCGCCTTTATATTTTGCCCTTTTACTTATGTTAAGCAGCATTGAAAAAGAATGATGGAACTATATTGACCCAAAACATTATATGGAGATATAACGTTTATTTTGAGAATTCAACATACTGTGAGGTGTTATAGGCAAGATTCCAAGTTCCAAAAAAATATAAAATACCATTGATTTGATTTATCTAGTGTAAGTTTGGTCAATTGTAAAGGAAGCAGTTTTCTAGCCTAAATGTAGATACGTCTAAGTTCCCCTAATTTGAGGAGAGTTTTAGACAAATCTAATGGACAAGTGTGACAGGATTTTTTTGAAACCAAACATTAAACAGTTTCAATGTTGTATGAATACAATATATTAGTTAATAAACGTATCTCGGCCGCACATTTTTCTATGGGGATTTTCATTTTAGCTTTTCTTGAATACTCGAAACTTTTGAGTAACCATGGATGCAGTGATATCCTTTATTGCAATAACAGTTTGAAAATGGTAATATAAAGTATGAGTTTAAATGTCTTATCATTGATGATTAATTAAATTAAATCAGGTTGAGGCAACAAAATTGTTTGTTCTTACATGTTTCATGAGGTTCATTTTTGAGATTATTTTAGATTAAATAGGCCGCGCGTCTGGTCATATATAAAAGCTGCATTTCTTGGCGGCTTTAGTAGCTAATAGGGAATCAAGCCGCGTTTAGCGCTTTTCCACTTCTGCAAATCCTCAACGCACCGGGCCTGTTTTGTATAAGAATCTTGGCGCTCGTCAAGTTTTATTCATACAGTCTTTTAAGTCTGTGGAATAATAGGTGCAGCAGCCCTCACCTGAATAAAACGGTGAAACAGCCGTTTATGCTACTTTTAATTTTCCATATTGAATTTAATTTTGGTTACATGTACTTTTAAAAAGATGGGCGTATGTTAAAAATAAGTCTACACGTGCGCGATGCTAAGAATGCCAGTGAAATGTTCGTGCTGGTATATTTCCTTTTTAAAAAATCATATTGAGTTCATTTGAACTAAAAGGCAGACATACTTTTAGGTGATAATGATAAACTTTTTCATAAGAGATAAAGTAGAACATCCGTCATGATGATGAGGATTTGAACTAAACATCTGTGCATGATCTATGAATGCACGTGTAAATTTACGATATAAAAAGGAGTACGAAAACATTGACATTGTTTAGCGAATTAGGATTAGATAGAACGTCTATGAAATCAATAGAAAAAATGGGATTTGAAGAAGCAAGCCCGATTCAAGCCCAAACGATTCCACTAGCACTTGAAGGTAAAGACATTATTGGTCAAGCGCAAACAGGAACAGGTAAAACAGCAGCGTTCGGTATTCCATTGATGGAAAATATCGATATTGCCAATGAAAATGTGCAAGGAATTGTTATTGCACCTACACGTGAGCTTGCGATTCAAGTTTCTGAAGAACTTTTCAAACTTGGTTATGGAAAACGCGCTCGTGTATTAGCGGTTTACGGTGGACAAGATATCGACCGTCAAATCCGTGCTTTAAAGAAAAAACCACATATTATCGTTGGTACACCAGGTCGTCTTTTGGACCATATCAAACGTAAAAATATTAAATTAGGCGGAGTTCACACTGTAGTTCTTGATGAAGCAGATGAAATGCTTAACATGGGATTCATTGAGGATATCGAATCAATCCTTTCAACGGTTCCGGACGAAAGACAAACGTTGCTCTTCTCAGCTACTATGCCTGACCCAATCCGTAAAATTGCTGAAAGATTCATGCAAGAACCAGTTCTTGTGCGTGTAAAAGCTAAAGAAATGACTGTAGATCTTATCGAACAGTATTACTTGGAGCTAAAAGAAAGTGAAAAATTCGATACACTAGCGCGTCTTTTTGATATTCAAACACCGGATCTTGCTATTGTCTTCGGACGTACAAAACGCCGTGTAGATGAATTGGCTTCTGCATTGAATATCCGTGGCTATATGGCTGAAGGTATTCATGGTGACCTTAGCCAAGCGAAACGTCTGTCAGTATTGAAAAAATTTAAAGAAGGTAGTATTGATGTACTTGTAGCGACAGATGTGGCTGCACGTGGACTTGATATTTCCGGCGTAACTCATGTATACAACTTTGATATCCCTCAAGATCCAGAAAGCTACGTTCACCGTATTGGACGTACAGGACGTGCGGGCAAACATGGTATTGCGATTACGTTTGTAACACCAAGAGAAAGAGGCCAACTGCATGCGGTTGAACATACAACGAAAAAACGTATGGAGAAACTTAAAACTCCTACATTAACTGAAGCGTTGGAAGGCCAACAAAAAGCAGTAACAGAAAAAATTCTTTCAGCAATTGAGAATGATGATTTATCATTATACCTTGGTCAAGCTGAAGAGTTATTACGAAAACACGGCGCAGCAGATTTAGTTGCAGCTATGCTTAAATCAATGACAAAAGAACCGGATCAAACGCCAATCAAGTTAACGGAAGAGTCTCCATCCCCAATGCGTCGTAACCGCGGTGGAAGCAGTTCTTCTAATAACAGACAACGTAATGGACGTAGTTCTTCTGGCAGAAAAGATTACGGTAGCGGGTCAAGTAAACGTCCTAGCACAAACCGCAAATCAAATGGTTACGGTAATCGTAGCACGAGCCAAAAAAGAGAAAAATCGAATAAAATTTAATTGAATTTAAAATGCCGCTCGTTAGAGCGGCATTTTTTTTGTCTAATCCCCCTAATTCCTTAGGATTCCTAAGTTGAATTCAGTATTGAATAGGCTGGTTATTAACATTGTTTGGAAAGTGTTTAAATCCCATCATCCAAATATAGTATAATGGATGAAAGCGAAGGGTGGATGACGTAGATTCATTCAAATATAGCCTGTGCAGAAGAGGAGAACCTTATGGAGCCTCAAAATCGTATTTCGAATAAGGCGTTGACTGTTTGGAAAATCAGTGGACTTATAGGCTGTTCAATAACGTGGATTTTGAGCATCGCTATTTTAGTGTTAACCATCATTTTTGATTGGACTTATTGGGTTTTTGGGGCAATGATTATTATTTCAATAATCCAATCCTACCTGACCATTTTTCTGATTCCTTCGGTAAAATGGAAGAGATGGCGTTACGAAGTGAGAAATACAGAGATTGACATCCAAAGTGGTATTTTTGTCATTAAAAGAACGCTCATACCGATGATTAGGGTTCAGCATGTTGAAACGAAGCAAGGACCTTTATTAAGAAAATATGAATTAGCGTCTGTTGAAATTTCTACGGCAGCAACAATGCATGTCATACCTGCTCTGGATCTTACAGAGGCAGATGAATTACGGCACTATATTTCTAAAATGGCCAGTGTGGAGGAAGAAGATGTCTGAACCTAAACGGCTTCACCCCATAGCTGTATTGCTCAACATTATTAAATCGATAAAAGAGTTAGTTTTTCCTTTTCTACTAGTGGTCGTTCTTCCAGGGAAGAATGATGGAATACCAGGTTGGATTCAACCTCTGGTCATTGGCATTATAGTACTTTTACTAATTGTTAACGCATTTATACAATGGTTACGTTTTACATATCGCATAGAGGACGGCGAATTTAGAATTGAGTCCGGAGTAATCGTAAGGAAGAAACGGTATATTAAGTTCGATCGGATACATAGTATAGATATTTCAGAGGGCATTATCCAGCGGATATTCCGTCTGGTGAAGGTGAACATTGAAACTGCAGGCGGTACTCAGGCGGATGCTGTTTTATCAGCCATAAGGAAAAGTGAAGCCGCACAACTTAACGCTTTAATAATAGAGGAAAAAAACAAAAAAACAAATAACTCTCTTGAAGGGGATTTTTCAGAAGAGGGAATAAAAGGGAATGGAGAAGTAGAAAAAGCCACTTCCGTTTTTAAGCAGACATTGCCACAACTATTCATTATGGCAGCTACTTCGGGTGCAATTGGTGTATTCTTATCTGGCGGAATCGCTTTTATTTCACAGTTTGATGAGATAATCCCTTTTGAGCGAATATTTAAGGATTATGAAGAGTTTATTGGAATGGGCACTATTATTCTTACTGTGCTAGCTATATTGGGTATATTGGTCGTTTATGTGCTTGCTACCTTAAGTATGGTTATTAGGTATGCTTCTTTTACCGTGGTAAAAACGGATGAGGAAATTGTTATTTCTAGGGGGCTGCTTGAGAAAAGGAGGCTGACTATCCCCATTCATAAAGTACAAGGTATTCGAATCATGGAAAATCTGGTTCGAAAGCCATTGGGGTTGGCGACAGTTTACCTGGAGTATGCAGGTGGCAGTGTGGAAGATAAAGAAAGTTTATCCATCATGCTGTTCCCTTTGATCAAAAGGAAACATTTACATGGCAAAATCCAAGAAATTTTACCGGTTTATCAAACAGCTATGGAAATGACACCTCTACCTAAGCGTGCTTATTCCCGATACGTATTTCGAAAAGGTATCTACATCATCCCAATTATCGGTGCCATGGTATGGTTTTTCAGACCATGGGGGTTTCTCTCACTGTTGCTTATTCCGTTTGTATTGGTTTGGGCTTATCTCCAATATAGAGATGCTGGGTGGAGTATTGAGGGGGATTTATTGCTTTTATGCAGTCGTTTTCTTTCTAAAGAGACTTTGATTATGCAGAGAAACAGGATTCAATCAATCACATATAAAAAGAGTTGGTTTCAAAAACGTAAAGAACTAGCAACTATTTCAGCTTCGATTAAATCAGGAGTCGGCTCTCAAGTCGGTATGGTAGTGGATGTAGAAGAAAAAGATTGTCAAATAATTAAATCTTGGTTTTTACCAAAAAAAGCAGTCGACTCCCAATGATAAAATAGGAAGAGTCGGCTGTTTGTCCTACCATTTTTTTCTCCAATATAAAGGAGCTGTTAAAACGCCAGTTACTAGACCTGATAAGTGTCCGACAACATTTATTTGCGGTTGAATAAATGTCATAATAATTGCAATGCCAGTTAGGGTATAAACCGTATTTTTCTCGTTGTTCGAAAAATTACTTTTATTAAACAACACAAGGTAGAGGAAGAAACCGAGTAAGCCAAAAATTGCACCGCTTGAGCCAACGTGGCTATAAGTTAGTGGCTTAACTAAGAAGGTTGCAATGTTCGCAAGGATACCGGTCGATAAAAAAAAGATCGTGAATTTAAAGGAGCCGAGAAAATTCTCAAGTGATGGACCAAAGATGGCAAGTGAGAATCCATTAAAAAGTAAATGTGAAAAGGTGCTATGTAGAAAAATTGGTGTAATCAAGCGCCACCATTGTCCATCAGCAATGTATAAGTTCACACCTGTACCATAATAAAAAAGTACATTGCCGGGAAATATGGGGAAAAGGACGAGAACAAAAACAATCATCATAATAAGAATGAGCACAGTCACGGCTCGGTGGGAAGTAGCGTATTCACGAAAACTTTCAGTTCTTGTAAACATAAATTCCTCCTTATCATAAAGATTTCAATTACATATAATATTATCATTTTTTGGTAAAAGGGTCCTCCTAATACCTATGCAAGATATTAATTAATAGAAGAGGTGTCAAAGTGATTAAAGGAATAGGCGTGGACATTACCGAGTTGGACAGAATGGAAACATTGATCAAGCGGCAACCCCGTTTTAAGAACCGCATATTAACTGACAGAGAAATTTTGATATTCGAAAAACTAAATGGAAGAAGAAGGATTGAGTATTTTGCTGGTCGTTTTGCTGCAAAGGAGGCTTTTTCAAAAGCTTACGGTACTGGAATTGGTAAACACTTGTCTTTTCTAGATATAGAAGTCATCACGGATGAAAAAGGTAAACCGTTGATTTCAAAGCCTTTTTCGGAGGGGGTTCACCTCTCAATCAGCCATAGCCGTGACTATGCAGTAGCTCAAGTTGTAATTGAAAGGATGAACTGAGTTTGTCTTATCGGGTCATAATCCTTAAGGTTGTCTCATATACATTTAGTGCTATAGGGAGACAAGGCCCGGTAAAAGGTACATGGCAGAGTAGGTGCTCTCGAAAAGATTTTAGCGGGATTAAAAGGGTCCATGCTAAAATGCTGAGGAATGTAAGACATCAGTCGAGCCAATGTCCGGATCCTGCCTTTTCCTCTCCCTTTTACGTTCAAATGACAAAAAGGGGTTGAAAAGATGAAGAAGATGTTAATGCTTTTTGCAGGGATCATGCTCTTGCTTGCTCTTTCTGCTTGCGGCCAAAAATCACAAGGTGATGTAGTGAGTGAACTGAATGACAAGCTTGGAGAAATGAAGGGATATAAAGCCAATGCGAAAATGACACTGAAGATGGGGACGGAGCCTCAAGTGTATAATGTGGAAATCTGGCATAAAGATCCTTCTTTTTATCGCGTAAACCTAAAAAATGAAGAGAAGGATCAAAGTCAGATGATCTTGAAAAATGATGATGGTGTGTATGTATTGACACCTGCTTTGAATAAAAGCTTTAAATTTCAAAGCGAGTGGCCGGAGAACAGCAGCCAGGCCTATTTGTTTGAGTCGTTAGTGAAAGACATTACGGAAGATAAGAGTGCGACTTATAAAGAAACAGATAAACACTATGTTTTTGAGACAAAAACACGCTATCAAAACAATAAAATGCTACCTTTTCAAGAGATTACTATAAATAAAAAAGACCTATCTCCAGTGAGTGTTAAAGTCATGGACCCTGATAAGACGGCGTTAGTCCTTGTGGAATTTTCAAAAGTGAAATTCAATACGAATTTTGATAAAGATGCATTTGATATGAAAAAGAACATGACAAGTGCACAACTTGAAGCCCCTGTCATGGCAGAAGTCCAAGATGAAGGGTTTGCGGTTAAATATCCTGAAGCTATTAATGGGATGAATTTAACAGAAGAAAAAGAAATTGCAACCGAAAAGGGAGAACGTATCATTTTGACATATGAGGGCACAAAAAGTTTTACATTGGTTCAGGAAAAAGCTGAGGTAGTACAGACGTCAGTTTCAACTAATGTGAATGGAGAACCGGTTGATTTAGGATATACAGTTGGAGCTATGACGGGAAATACGATTGCATGGACTTTTGAAGGTGTAGATTACATGCTTGCATCAAAGGACTTAACCCAGGAAGAGATGATAGAAGTAGCCCGTTCAGTTGGGGGAGACCCTGTTAAATAGCAGTGCATAATGAGCTGATGTTTCCCGTCGCCTTTTAAGGGTTCTCCCGTGAAGGATAGGCGGGAAAGCGGCTTGTTATACTGTTAAATTATTTTCGGTTGGAGCGGTTTATTATTTATGGAAAATTAGCGTCATGGTAAAAAAGCACTTTAACTTTCTATCCGTTGGTTATAGAATGGTCTATAATAAAAGGCAAACTTCGATACTGAGAAGAAATCTTATTGCGAGTGTAAGAAAGAAGGAACTTGGTTTGGAAACGAAAATATTTCACCGAGATACATGGGCAGAAGTAAATTTAGATAACATTTATGAAAATATCACTTCTATGAAAAAAAGGCTGCCATCCGGCATTAGTCTTTTCGCTGTTGCAAAAGCAAATGCGTATGGACACGGAGATTTTGAAGTGGCTCAAACTGCGCTTGAAGCAGGGGCTGACTTTTTAAGTGTTGCATTTGTAGATGAGGCTCTGGCTTTAAGGAAAAAGGGGATTTCAGCGCCGATTCTAGTACTTGGGGTCTCAAGGCCTGAAAGTGCAGGACTTGCTGCTGAACAGGGTATTTCGTTGACGGTTTTTGATGTAGCCTGGTTGGAAAGAGCAAGGGATAATCTTAAACCGGGTCAAATTCTACAAGTTCATGTGAAAGTGGATAGTGGTATGGGGAGAATTGGGATTCGTGATAAAGACCAGCTCACGAAGGTGGAGAGCTTACTTAATCAAGAAGCGAGTTTCAACTTTCAAGGGATATTCACTCATTTTGCTACAGCAGATGAACTTAAGACCGACTATTATGAAAAACAACTTGAGGTATTTAAAGGAATGCTTTCAACCTTAATTAGACGACCTGAATATATTCATGCCGCTAATAGCGCAGCATCTTTAAGGTTTACTGATCCTGAATGGAATGCAGTAAGAATGGGCATTTCCATGTATGGTCTAAGTCCCTCAATGGAAATGCTTCCGATTTTACCGTTCCCGTTAAAACAAGCCATATCGTTGAAAACGAAGATGGTCGCAGTAAAGCAACTAGTTAAGGGTGAAAGTGTTAGCTACGGAGCGACTTATACTGCTCAGGGAAATGAATGGATTGCCACATTGCCAATAGGGTATGCCGATGGCTGGATACGAAAGCTTCAAGGACAGGAAGTTATTGTAGAGGGGCGAAGAGTGCCAATAGTCGGAAGGATTTGCATGGATCAATGCATGATTAAACTACCCGAGTCTTTCCCTGTAGGAACAGAGGTAACGCTTATTGGAGATAATGGAAATGAAGCGGTTTCTGTTGATGAGATAGCAGCGAAGCTAGAAACAATTAATTATGAAGTAACTTGTATGATAGGTGCGAGGGTCCCCCGCATATATATAAAAGACAATCTTTTAGATCATGTACGCAACTTTATCTTAGAATAATTGGATTGTAAAAAAATCCTAAGATTGTGAATAAGATTTCCTTCATTATGCTGATAATAGGATTGAGAATAGAATATACTCTTTGCAGATAGGCATTTTAATGGTAATATTGAAAAGGATATATAATAAAGGTGTGTAGTGATGGTGGAGGTGTATGTTTGTGTCTGAATCCAGCGCAACAAGAGAGATATTAATTCGATTACCTCAAAATTTTTTAACTGAGTTAGATGGGTATGCGAGTGAAGAAAATGTTAATCGCAGTGAATTTATTTATCGTGCCACAAAAATGTATCTTCGCGAACGTAAAAAGAAAGAGTTTCGTGAATCGATGAAACGCGGTTATATTGAAATGGCGGCCATTAATTTAACGATTGCTTCTGAAGCCTTTCAGGCTGAATTCGAGGCTGGGCATTGCGTTGAACGATTAGTTAGCGGAGGCTGAGCCATTGATTGTTGTTAAGCGTGGTGACGTATACTTCGCAGACCTTTCCCCGGTAGTCGGTTCAGAGCAGGGTGGAACACGTCCGGTACTCATTCTACAAAACGATATTGGTAATCGCTTTAGTCCGACTGTGATTGTGGCAGCCATTACAGCTCAAATTCAAAAAGCGAAATTGCCTACACATGTTGAGATTAATGCGAAAAAGTACGGATTCGAACGAGATTCCGTTATTTTATTAGAACAGATCCGGACAATTGATAAGCAGCGTTTAACTGATAAAATTACGCATCTTGACGAACCTATGATGCAAAAAGTCAATGAAGCTTTGCAAATTAGCTTAGGGCTCATTGAGTTTTAGAGAAAAGTTTTCCCGTTATTACGGGCGTTATTATAATACAAATTATTCTTTCTATATTTTAGATGACACGATTCCTGCATTAGTGGGAATCGTGTTTTTTTGCATTTGTGGATTCAGTGTATTATTCTCCTGTGATCTTTTTATTTCTAATAGGATTTGAAGAAGAAGAATTAATGCAGTTAAGGTAGTCCCTCTCATTTTATTGTTTAATGATGGATGGAACTTTCAGCAGGAAAAATAAAAATTTTAACGAAATAATAGAATGTTTATACAATTTTTTAAATAGTATCTCCAAATTTTTTTTGAATAATGTTTTCAAATTCCTTTTTCGGGTAAAAAGGTATGTTGTAAATATTAAATAAAACAAACAAAAATATTGGGGAAGAACGGTAACAACCCTTGGTGGAGTTACATTACAGTTCGATAACATCCTTGTGACGAGGACGGGAAAACATAGTAATTGTGTTAGAATGGGAGGATATTATGAATCAATTGGTTTACGATTTTATTAAGCAAAATCAAGATTACATCCTAACTGAGTGGATGGATATCATGAAGGAAAGTACGGACGAAAGATTAATTAAAGTTGTCTCTGATCGGATGTTTACACAAACGAGTAGTGAATTTATAGATATGATTATCACGCATGTTGATAGTAAAAACAGGGAATTTACCTTGAAGCTTTCTGATTTTGCTGAGAAAGTCGTCCAATTAGGATGGCCGCTTACCTTTGTGAATGAAGGACTTCATAAATTCACGCTAATTGTTATTAATGGAATGGTTGAAAAAGGCATTGTAACTCCTGGTAATCAAGTGGAACTTGTTAACCATTTAGATAAGTGGTCCACTCCAATAAATAATGAAATAGTCAATATATATACCCAAACTTGGGAAAGAACTGTCTCATTGCAAAAAATAGCCTTGCAAGAACTCTCGGCGCCACTTATTCCTGTATTGGAAGGTATTACGGTTATGCCGCTAATTGGAACAATTGATACAGAGCGTGCGAAGCAGATAATGGAAAATCTGTTGACTGGTGTGGTTAAGCATAGGTCTGAAGTCGTTCTAATTGATATAACAGGAGTTCCGGTTGTGGATACAATGGTTGCCCATCATATTATTCAGGCAGCAGAAGCAGTCCGATTAGTAGGCGCGAAATGCATACTTTGCGGCATTCGCCCTGAAATCGCCCAAACTATTGTGAACCTTGGAATTAATTTAAATGAAGTGATTACAAAGAATACATTGAAAAAAGGAATTGAAGTTGCTTTAGAATTAACGAGCCGTAAGATTGTAAAGGTGGAGGGATAGGTATGAGGATTCCGATATTAAAGCTTTATGACTGCTTGTTAGTCTCTATACAGTGGGAATTGGATGATATGACAGCCCTTCAATTTCAAGAGGATTTACTGCATAAGATACACGAAACAAGCGCGAATGGAGTTGTCATTGATATTACATCAATTGATTTTATAGATTCCTTTATCGCAAAGGTATTAGGTGATGTTTTTAGTATGTCAAAGCTTATGGGGGCCAAGGTTGTAATTACAGGAATCCAGCCGGCTGTTGCAATAACATTAATTGAACTGGGAATAAGTCTCGATGATGTTCTGACAGCATTAGATTTAGAGAAAGGCCTGGAGAAATTACAACAGGAACTGGGGGATTAAAGAATGGAGTTCCAATCCTGCGTAAAAATCATAAATGAATGGGACATTGTAGCTGCAAGGCAGCTCGGAAGAAATGTCGCTAAAGAGCTGGGATTCGGTACAATAGACCAGGCTAGAATCACAACAGCTATAAGCGAATTGGCCCGAAATATATATCTATATGCTGGACAAGGCAGTGTAAGCATAGAAAAGCTAAATATAAATGGAAAGTCAGGGTTGAAAATCATTGCAGAGGACCAGGGGCCGGGAATAGAGGATATCCGCAGGGTCATGGAAGATGGATATACCACTTCAGGGGGACTGGGAGCAGGCCTTCCTGGAGCCAAACGTTTAATGGATGATTTCGATATTGAATCGATACCAGGTGAAGGGACTAAGATCGTCGCAACCAAATGGCTCCGTTAGGGGGGACTATGGATATTAAAGAGAATATGGAGAAAAAGTATTATGAGGCGCTTTCTACCTATCTTAAAGACCAAAATGAGCAGGCGCTTTATCAAGGTCAAAAAATCAGTCGCCTAAATATTAAATACAATATATCTCCAGAAGAAATTATCAGTATGCATAAAAATAACTTAATCGAATTATACCCGGATTTACCAGTGAAAGTAATGGATTCTTTCGATTTTCTGCTTGAAGTCATGATGGGCTACGGTATTGCATATCGTGAACATCAGAGCCTTAGACATCAACAGCAGGAACTAAAAACGGAGATAGAGATTGCAGCAAATGTCCAACATACGCTTTTAGAAACGAAGATACCGGATATCAAAGGCCTGGAAATTGGGGCGATTAGTGTCCCTGCTAGGCAAATGAATGGAGATTATTATCACTTTGTTCAGGATGAATATGAGCGCATCGGAGTAGGAATTGCGGATGTAATAGGGAAAGGGATCCCTGCGGCCTTGTGCATGTCAATGATTAAATATGCGATGGATAGTCTTCCTGAACATAGGCATGAACCGAATAGTGTGCTAGAGAGTTTAAATCGTGTCGTAGAGCACAATGTTGATCCAAGTATGTTTATTACGATGTTCTATGGATTATATGACCCTCATGACAAGCAATTTTCCTATGCTTCAGCTGGTCATGAGCCGGGGTTTTACTATGACGCCGCTACAGGGAATTTTAGCGATTTAGATGCAAAAGGTTTACTGCTTGGGGTAGATAAAAAAACAAGGTATCGACAATATGAAAAAACAGTTAATCCGGGAGATATGATCATTTTGTTGTCGGATGGAGTAACAGAGTGCCGAACAAATGATGGTTTTATAGAACGGGAAACACTCATTGGTTTTATCCAAAAGAATATGCATTTACAAGCACAGGAAATAGTAAATAACATATATAAACAATTGGAGAAAATGCAGAACTTTCAACTAAGGGATGATTTTACATTAATAATTTTAAAATCAAATGTTTAGTATATTTTCTTCGGGGTATAGATATAAGCATGAAGAGGATATAAAGAGGTGGGTCAAGGATGAATATAACGGTAGATGTTAATGAACTAAATGCGGAATTTATTGTGAAACTAAAAGGTGAAATTGATGCCTATACTGCACCAAAATTAAGAGAATCGCTATTTCCAATTTCAGAGCAGGACAATGTTTCGATTATTATTGATTTAACTGAAGTTTCCTATATGGACAGTACCGGGTTGGGGGTATTTGTTGGTGCGTTTAAAAGCGTAAGAGCACATAATGGCGAATTTACCTTGATTGGCTTATCAGAAAGGTTACGACGATTATTTGATATTACGGGTCTTGCAGATATCATTGATATTAAAAGTGGTACAGAGGGTGGGTTAGAATGAGTCAAGTATATGATTACATTGAAATGAAAATACCTGCAAAACCGGAATTCATCGGTGTCATCCGTTTAACACTTTCTGGGATAGGTAGCCGGATGGGATTTGCGTATGATGAAATTGAGGATTTGAAAATCGCTACCAGTGAAGCGTGTACAAATGCGGTACAGCATGCCTATAAAGATCTTGAAAAAGGCGAAGTGAAAGTAAGTTTTGGGCTTTACCCTGACCGCCTAGAGGTCATGGTTTCTGATAGTGGAAAGAGCTGTAATTTCGAAGAGGTTCGTCAAGGGCTCGGTCCATATGAGCATGGGCAAAAAGTTGAACTCTTGAGAGAAGGAGGCTTGGGTCTTTACCTCATTGAAACTTTGATGGATGATGTGAAAATTCATCAGCATGACGGGGTTACAGTTTTTATGACTAAGTTTTTAGAAGGAGAGCAGGTGGAGATGGATGCAAAAACAGTCTCAACCTAATCAAGCACAAAGAGAACAAGTTAATGAATGGATTAGAGCCTATCAGCAGAATCAAGATGATGAAGCGCAAAGTAATCTGGTAATTCATTATAAAAGTTTGGTTGAAACAATCTCTCGTAAATATGCAAAAGGGAGATCGTTTCAGGAAGATATCGCTCAGGTCGGTATGATTGGTTTATTAGGTGCCATTCGACGATATGATGAATCTTTCGGTAAAAGCTTTGAGGCATTTGCTGTTCCTACTATTATCGGGGAAATCAAAAGGTTTTTGCGTGATAAAACATGGAGCGTCCATGTGCCAAGAAGAATAAAAGAACTTGGACCAAAAATCAGAGTGACAGTCGAGGAATTGACGACGACTCTGCATCGTTCACCAAGAATAGATGAAATAGCTGATTGTATAGGAGTAACAGAAGAAGAAATCTTAGAAGCAATGGAAATGGGGAAAAGCTATCAGGCTTTATCTGTTGATCATTCTATTGAGGCAGATTCTGATGGTGGTACGGTTACGTTGCTGGATATATTCGGCAATGTAGATGAAGGTTTTGAAAAAGTCAATCAGCGCCTAGTACTTGAAAAGGTGCTGCATGTACTAAGTGACCGTGAAAAGATGATTATTCAACACACTTATATAGAAAATTTAAGCCAAAAAGAAGCGGGGGACAAACTTGGTATTTCACAAATGCATGTATCGAGACTCCAGCGCCGCGCAATCAAAAAACTTCAAGAAGCTATTAATGCTGAAAACTCGGAGTTAATATAGTGATTAAAGACATAATGCGAGAAGAGAAAATAGAAGTCCTTGTCTCCCAATCTTCTAAAAACGGAATGATTTATTGTGGTGATGATTACTTTTTTCTTCATACGAAGGAATACTTTGTTTGTGTATTAGCGGATGGCCTAGGTAGCGGAAAATCCGCTTATGAATCCTCCCATGCCGTAATAGAGGTAGTAAAACGTAACCATGAGTTAGATGTTGAGTTGCTAATGGAGGTCTGTAATCAAGTTTTGATCGATAAGCGGGGAGCGGCCGTTTCTATCTTGAAAATCTATTATGAAAAGAATGAGTTCGTATACAGTTCAGTAGGCAACGTTCGCTTTTTCTTGTACAATCCAAGCGTCGACAAGCTGGTTTACCCCCTACCTGTAACCGGATATTTATCCGGTAGGAAGCAAAAGTATAGAACGCAGAGCTTCAAATACGAACCAAATGCCAAATTCATTATTCATTCAGATGGGTTGGAACTTAAGGGAGCTAAATCGTACTTAAAGAGGCTGGTCCCTATCGATAAAAACGCTCGTTGTATTTTGGAAAGCAGCCCAGCTACTGCGGATGATACAACTTTCATTTTAGGAAGCTTACTTTCGTCGTAATTCGGAAGTGAGCTTTTTTGTATTGGATTCGCAACTTCATCTCTCATTTGCTAGACTATATATATCAGAATAAAAAGGTTGGAGGTAATAAATTTGATAGTAGTAGAAGATTCATTAAAAGAATTAATTAAACAAATATCTAATGAGTTAACTTTGAAAAATCATCAAGTGCAAAATGTCATACAGATGCTTCAAGATGGTAATACCGTTCCTTTTATTGCTCGTTATCGAAAAGAAATGACGGGTTCACTAGATGAAGTGCAGATTCGTTCTATTATGGAAAGATGGAACTATCTAGAAAACCTTGGGCAGAGAAAAGTGGAAGTTACACGCTCGATTAGTGAACAGGGTAAATTGACAGAAGAATTAAAGTTACAAATTGAAAAGGCAACAAAGCTGCAGGAAGTGGAAGATTTATACCGACCTTTTAAACAAAAAAGGAGAACGAAAGCAACTGTGGCTAAAGAGAAAGGCCTTGAACCGCTTGCAATTTGGCTTCTTGAATGTCAAGTTCAGGCTTCAGTTAGTGAAAAAGCAGCCGAATTCATATCTGAAGAAAAAGAAGTTCCTTCTATTGAAGAGGCAATTGCGGGTTCGCAGGATATAATTGCTGAACTTATTTCTGATGATGCTGAATTGAGGAAATGGATAAGGGCTGAGATTTTTAAAGCAGGAAAATTGTTCTCCATTGTGAAAAATGAAGAAAAGGACGAAAAAAAAATCTTCGAAATGTACTATGAATATGAAGAGCCTGTCCAAAAAATCGTCCCACATCGAGTCTTGGCACTTAATAGAGGTGAAAAGGAAGAGGTTCTACGAATATCCATCCAGCCTCGGACAGAAATTATTATTAGTTATTTGGAACGGAAAATCATTAAAAATAATCAATCCGAAGCGGCAGGGTTGATTAAGGAAGCGATTGAAGACGGACTTAAGCGTCTAATCATGCCTTCTGTAGAACGGGAAATAAGAAAAGAGCTAACGGAAAAAGCAGAAGATCAAGCTATCCATATATTCTCGGAAAACCTTCGCAATTTACTACTACAGCCTCCTCTTAAAGGGAAAGTGGTCCTTGCTCTAGATCCAGCATATCGGACGGGTTGTAAGTTGGCTGTTATTGATGAAACAGGCAAAGTACTCGATATCAGTGTAATCTACCCACACCCTCCTGCTGCGAAGTTTGAAGCTGCTCGTGAAAAGACAATTGAAATTCTTCAGCGATTCGCAGTGGAGATTGTGGCAATAGGTAATGGAACGGCATCTCGTGAATCGGAGCAATTTATTGCAGATATTTTAAAAGAAGTGAAAGGGAATATTTCTTATATAATTGTTAATGAAGCAGGTGCCAGTGTGTATTCAGCATCTGATATTGCTCGTGAAGAGTTTCCGGATCTTCAAGTTGAGCAGAGAAGTGCAGTATCAATTGGGAGAAGACTGCAAGATCCACTTGCGGAACTTGTTAAAATCGATCCCCAATCCGTAGGAGTAGGTCAGTATCAGCACGATGTTTCTCAGAAAAAGTTATCAGAATCCCTTACTTTTGTTGTTGAAACGGCTGTTAACCAAGTTGGGGTGAACGTCAATACAGCTTCGTCATCTCTATTACAATATGTAGCTGGGTTATCAAAATCTGTTGCTCAAAATATAGTGAAGAAAAGGGAAGAAGAAGGGAAGTTTTCAAGCAGGAAGGAATTAAAGAAAATTCCTCGGCTTGGTGCTAAAACGTACGAACAGTGCATAGGTTTTTTGCGTATTATTAATGGCAATGAACCGTTGGATCAAACCGCGATCCATCCGGAGAACTACGGGGCCGTGAATAAACTGTTAAAGAAAATAGGATTCACGTCTGAAGACTTAGGCAGTGATGTTTTGAATAAAGAGTTAGTCAAATTAAATCCAACAGAATTAGTGGATGAATTAGAAATTGGAGAAATCACGATTAAGGACATTATTGATGATTTAATGAAGCCGGGAAGAGACCCTAGGGATGAACTATCAAAACCTCTACTTAAGCAAGATGTGCTAAAAATGGAGGATTTAAAAACCGGAATGGAATTACAAGGTACAGTAAGGAATGTTGTAGACTTCGGTGCATTTGTGGACATCGGTGTCAAACAGGACGGGCTGGTGCATATTTCTAAATTAAGCAACCGATTTGTAAAACATCCATTGGATGTAGTTGCTGTTGGGGATGTTGTAACAGTTTGGGTCGAGAAGGTGGACTCTCAAAAGCAAAGGGTATCTTTAACGATGCTGCAGCCTAAAGATCAAGATTAGCTATTATAAACTCCTTCTATATAGAAGGGGTTTTTTATCACTGTAAGAATAGTAATGCTTCTTTATAATTTATTAGTGCTTGGTTCAAATAGAGGTCTATAATCGAAGACTTTCTTTTTTTTGATAAAAAAACCAGCATTGATTCAACATCTTCACTTGATAATAATCCTTTTCATAAAAGGCTTTACGAATTTGATTTTGGAACCAATTAGGCATAGCGCTTACCTCCAGTAGTTTTCTATTGTTTTATTAGTCTATGTTATAATGGGTTGTCATGTTACCAAGGAAAGGGAGGGGGAAGATGGATAATCAGCAATTGCAAAAATTAGTTGAAGATATTTCGAGGAAAGACTTTCAAAAGCCCTTTAGACACCTAGCTTGTTTTAATCCACGCCTTCGAACGACTGGAGGAAGGTACTTGCTACGTTCACATAATATAGAAATTAATAAGAAATATCTTGATGAACGTGGAGTGGAAGAATTGATAGGAATCATAAAGCATGAATTGTGCCATTATCACCTCCACCTTGAGAAGAAAGGATACCAGCATCGTGATGCTGACTTTAAGCGTTTACTCGAAAAAGTTGGAGCCCCAAGATTTTGCACGCCACTACCGTCAAACCAGTTAAAGAGAAAAATGAATACTATTCAATATAGATGTGAAAACTGTCAGGAGTTATATTTAAGAAAGAAGCGTATCGATACCACTCGTTTTGTCTGTGGTAAGTGTCGTGGAACACTGATATACCAAGGTTTTAAAGAAAAAGAAGCAAATAAATAAAAAAAAACAAAAGAACCCTTGACTTTATGTTGCAACCTCCTTATAATCATAAGAGTCGACAAGATAACAACTTGTTCTTCACGACAACCACTAAGGTCCTTGAGCGTAAAAAAGGAACCCAATTTTCATTATTCCGCAGTAGCTCAGTGGTAGAGCATTCGGCTGTTAACCGAACGGTCGTAGGTTCGAGTCCTACCTGCGGAGCCATTTTTTGGGGAAGTACTCAAGAGGCTGAAGAGGCGCCCCTGCTAAGGGTGTAGGTCGCGTAAGCGGCGCGAGGGTTCAAATCCCTCCTTCTCCGCCAGCTACACATTTTATCACGGCCCATTGGTCAAGCGGTTAAGACACCGCCCTTTCACGGCGGTAACACGGGTTCGAATCCCGTATGGGTCACCATCTTTTGTATGTTTAAATTAAATTACTGGTCCCGTGGTGTAGCGGTTAACATGCCTGCCTGTCACGCAGGAGATCGCGGGTTCGATTCCCGTCGGGACCGCCATTTATTTCTTTAAAAAAACACTTGCTAGAATTAAGTTATTGTGATATAATATTAATCTGGCTGTTAATTAGTAATTGATTATTGGGCTATAGCCAAGCGGTAAGGCAACGGATTTTGATTCCGTCATGCGAAGGTTCGATCCCTTCTAGCCCAGCCATTTTATTTAGAGCCATTAGCTCAGTTGGTAGAGCATCTGACTTTTAATCAGAGGGTCGAAGGTTCGAATCCTTCATGGCTCACCATTTTATTTCGCGGGTGTGGCGGAATTGGCAGACGCACCAGACTTAGGATCTGGCGCCGCAAGGCGTGGGGGTTCAAGTCCCTTCACCCGCACTGATAATTTTCTTCTTGACAACAAGTTGAAAAGGTGTTAGACTTACAAAGTCGCTTTCGCGGTCGTGGCGGAATGGCAGACGCGCTAGGTTGAGGGCCTAGTGGGGGAAACCCCGTGGAGGTTCAAATCCTCTCGGCCGCACCAAAAACATCATAGAAATTAGCGCCCGTAGCTCAATTGGATAGAGCATCTGACTACGAATCAGAAGGTTGTAGGTTCGACTCCCGCCGGGCGCACCATATTTACGGGAAGTAGCTCAGCTTGGTAGAGCACTTGGTTTGGGACCAAGGGGTCGCAGGTTCGAATCCTGTCTTCCCGACCATTCTTTCTTAGAAATAATTTGAAAAATTAAATGCGGGTGTAGTTTAGTGGTAAAACCTCAGCCTTCCAAGCTGATGATGAGAGTTCGATTCTCTTCACCCGCTCCATTATTGCTCTTTGAAAACTGAACAAAACAAAGCGCCAACGTTAAATTTTAAGTGAGCACACACTATCAAAAAAAGCAAAATGAGCAAGTCAAACATTTCTTCGGAGAGTTTGATCCTGGCTCAGGACGAACGCTGGCGGCGTGCCTAATACATGCAAGTCGAGCGAATCGATGGGAGCTTGCTCCCTGAGATTAGCGGCGGACGGGTGAGTAACACGTGGGCAACCTGCCTATAAGACTGGGATAACTTCGGGAAACCGGAGCTAATACCGGATACGTTCTTTTCTCGCATGAGAGAAGATGGAAAGACGGTTTCGGCTGTCACTTATAGATGGGCCCGCGGCGCATTAGCTAGTTGGTGAGGTAATGGCTCACCAAGGCGACGATGCGTAGCCGACCTGAGAGGGTGATCGGCCACACTGGGACTGAGACACGGCCCAGACTCCTACGGGAGGCAGCAGTAGGGAATCTTCCGCAATGGACGAAAGTCTGACGGAGCAACGCCGCGTGAACGAAGAAGGCCTTCGGGTCGTAAAGTTCTGTTGTTAGGGAAGAACAAGTACCAGAGTAACTGCTGGTACCTTGACGGTACCTAACCAGAAAGCCACGGCTAACTACGTGCCAGCAGCCGCGGTAATACGTAGGTGGCAAGCGTTGTCCGGAATTATTGGGCGTAAAGCGCGCGCAGGTGGTTCCTTAAGTCTGATGTGAAAGCCCACGGCTCAACCGTGGAGGGTCATTGGAAACTGGGGAACTTGAGTGCAGAAGAGGAAAGTGGAATTCCAAGTGTAGCGGTGAAATGCGTAGAGATTTGGAGGAACACCAGTGGCGAAGGCGACTTTCTGGTCTGTAACTGACACTGAGGCGCGAAAGCGTGGGGAGCAAACAGGATTAGATACCCTGGTAGTCCACGCCGTAAACGATGAGTGCTAAGTGTTAGAGGGTTTCCGCCCTTTAGTGCTGCAGCTAACGCATTAAGCACTCCGCCTGGGGAGTACGGCCGCAAGGCTGAAACTCAAAGGAATTGACGGGGGCCCGCACAAGCGGTGGAGCATGTGGTTTAATTCGAAGCAACGCGAAGAACCTTACCAGGTCTTGACATCCTCTGACAACCCTAGAGATAGGGCGTTCCCCTTCGGGGGACAGAGTGACAGGTGGTGCATGGTTGTCGTCAGCTCGTGTCGTGAGATGTTGGGTTAAGTCCCGCAACGAGCGCAACCCTTGATCTTAGTTGCCAGCATTCAGTTGGGCACTCTAAGGTGACTGCCGGTGACAAACCGGAGGAAGGTGGGGATGACGTCAAATCATCATGCCCCTTATGACCTGGGCTACACACGTGCTACAATGGATGGTACAAAGGGCTGCAAACCTACGCGAAGGTAAGCGAATCCCATAAAGCCATTCTCAGTTCGGATTGTAGGCTGCAACTCGCCTACATGAAGCCGGAATCGCTAGTAATCGCGGATCAGCATGCCGCGGTGAATACGTTCCCGGGCCTTGTACACACCGCCCGTCACACCACGAGAGTTTGTAACACCCGAAGTCGGTGAGGTAACCTTTATGGAGCCAGCCGCCTAAGGTGGGACAGATGATTGGGGTGAAGTCGTAACAAGGTAGCCGTATCGGAAGGTGCGGCTGGATCACCTCCTTTCTAAGGATAAATACGAGAGCGCTTTTGTTTTGTTCAGTTTTGAATGAGTAATTCATTCAGATTCGAAAGATCTCATCACGTAGTGATGGAATTCTTTCTTCTTTGTTCCTTGAAAACTAGATAATAGATAGAAGGCAATTAATTTTTTCAAAGCATCAGTAAGATCTTTTTTAACGGTTAAGTTAGAAAGGGCGCACGGTGGATGCCTTGGCACTAGGAGCCGATGAAGGACGGGACTAACACCGATATGCTTCGGGGAGCTGTAAGTAAGCTTTGATCCGGAGATTTCCGAATGGGGAAACCCACTGTTCGTAATGGAACAGTATCTTTACCTGAATACATAGGGTACTGAAGGCAGACCCGGGGAACTGAAACATCTAAGTACCCGGAGGAAGAGAAAGCAAATGCGATTTCCTGAGTAGCGGCGAGCGAAACGGAATTAGCCCAAACCAAGAGGCTTGCCTCTTGGGGTTGTAGGACACTCAACATGGAGTTACAAAGGAACGGGGTAAATGAAGTGATCTGGAAAGGTCCGTCAAAGAAGGTAAAAACCCTGTAGTTGAAACTTCGTTCCCTCCTGAGTGGATCCTGAGTACGGCGGGACACGAGAAATCCCGTCGGAAGCAGGGAGGACCATCTCCCAAGGCTAAATACTACCTAGTGACCGATAGTGAACCAGTACCGTGAGGGAAAGGTGAAAAGCACCCCGGAAGGGGAGTGAAATAGATCCTGAAACCGTGTGCCTACAAGTAGTCAAAGCCCGTTAATGGGTAATGGCGTGCCTTTTGTAGAATGAACCGGCGAGTTACGATTTCATGCGAGGTTAAGTTGATAAGACGGAGCCGCAGCGAAAGCGAGTCTGAATAGGGCGAATGAGTATGAGGTCGTAGACCCGAAACCAGGTGATCTACCCATGTCCAGGGTGAAGTTCAGGTAACACTGAATGGAGGCCCGAACCCACGCACGTTGAAAAGTGCGGGGATGAGGTGTGGGTAGCGGAGAAATTCCAATCGAACCTGGAGATAGCTGGTTCTCTCCGAAATAGCTTTAGGGCTAGCCTCAAGATGAGAGTATTGGAGGTAGAGCACTGATTGGACTAGGGGCCCCCAACGGGTTACCGAATTCAGTCAAACTCCGAATGCCAAATACTTATTCTTGGGAGTCAGACTGCGAGTGATAAGATCCGTAGTCGAAAGGGAAACAGCCCAGACCACCAGCTAAGGTCCCAAAGTATACGTTAAGTGGAAAAGGATGTGGAGTTGCTTAGACAACCAGGATGTTGGCTCAGAAGCAGCCATCATTTAAAGAGTGCGTAATAGCTCACTGGTCGAGTGACTCCGCGCCGAAAATGTACCGGGGCTAAACGTATCACCGAAGCTGTGGATTGACACCGTATGGTGTCGATGGTAGGAGAGCGTTCTAAGGGCGTTGAAGTCAGACCGGAAGGACTGGTGGAGCGCTTAGAAGTGAGAATGCCGGTATGAGTAGCGAAAGAAGGGTGAGAATCCCTTCCACCGAATGCCTAAGGTTTCCTGAGGAAGGCTCGTCCGCTCAGGGTTAGTCGGGACCTAAGCCGAGGCCGAAAGGCGTAGGCGATGGACAACAGGTTGATATTCCTGTACCACCTATACATCGTTTGAACGATGGGGGGACGCAGAAGGATAGGGTAAGCGCGCTGTTGGATATGCGCGTCCAAGCAGTTAGGCCGGAAACGAGGCAAATCCCGTTTCCATTAAGGCGGAGCTGTGATGGCGAGGGAAATATAGTACCGAAGTTCCTGATTCCACGCTGCCAAGAAAAGCCTCTAGTGAGATGTAAGGTGCCCGTACCGCAAACCGACACAGGTAGGCGAGGAGAGAATCCTAAGGTGTGCGAGAGAACTCTCGTTAAGGAACTCGGCAAAATGACCCCGTAACTTCGGGAGAAGGGGTGCTTTTTAGGGTGAATAGCCCAGAAAAGCCGCAGTGAATAGGCCCAGGCGACTGTTTAGCAAAAACACAGGTCTCTGCGAAGCCGCAAGGCGAAGTATAGGGGCTGACACCTGCCCGGTGCTGGAAGGTTAAGGGGAGAGGTTAGCGCAAGCGAAGCTTTGAACCGAAGCCCCAGTAAACGGCGGCCGTAACTATAACGGTCCTAAGGTAGCGAAATTCCTTGTCGGGTAAGTTCCGACCCGCACGAAAGGTGTAACGATCTGGGCACTGTCTCAACGAGAGACTCGGTGAAATTATAGTACCTGTGAAGATGCGAGGTTACCCGCGACAGGACGGAAAGACCCCGTGGAGCTTTACTGCAGCCTGATATTGAATTTTGGTACAGCTTGTACAGGATAGGTAGGAGCCTGAGAAGCCGGAGCGCTAGCTTCGGTGGAGGCGTTGGTGGGATACTACCCTGGCTGTATTGAAATTCTAACCCGCGCCCCTTATCGGGGTGGGAGACAGTGTCAGGTGGGCAGTTTGACTGGGGCGGTCGCCTCCTAAAGAGTAACGGAGGCGCCCAAAGGTTCCCTCAGAATGGTTGGAAATCATTCGTAGAGTGTAAAGGCACAAGGGAGCTTGACTGCGAGACCTACAAGTCGAGCAGGGACGAAAGTCGGGCTTAGTGATCCGGTGGTTCCGCATGGAAGGGCCATCGCTCAACGGATAAAAGCTACCCCGGGGATAACAGGCTTATCTCCCCCAAGAGTCCACATCGACGGGGAGGTTTGGCACCTCGATGTCGGCTCATCGCATCCTGGGGCTGTAGTCGGTCCCAAGGGTTGGGCTGTTCGCCCATTAAAGCGGTACGCGAGCTGGGTTCAGAACGTCGTGAGACAGTTCGGTCCCTATCCGTCGCGGGCGCAGGAAATTTGAGAGGAGCTGTCCTTAGTACGAGAGGACCGGGATGGACGCACCGCTGGTGTACCAGTTGTCTTGCCAAAGGCATAGCTGGGTAGCTACGTGCGGACGGGATAAGTGCTGAAAGCATCTAAGCATGAAGCCCCCCTCGAGATGAGATTTCCCATAGCGCAAGCTAGTAAGATCCCTGAAAGATGATCAGGTTGATAGGTCAGAGGTGGAAGCGTGGCGACATGTGGAGCTGACTGATACTAATAGATCGAGGACTTAACCACGCTTTAAAAAATGAAATACCTTCTTATTATCTAGTTTTGAAGGAATGAAAATTTCTTCTTGCATTTTATTAGGATGCATGTTATAATAATATATGTCCTGATAAAAGGTTAAATGTTTGGTGGCGATAGCGAAGAGGTCACACCCGTTCCCATTCCGAACACGGCAGTTAAGCTCTTCAGCGCCGATGGTAGTTGGGGGTTTCCCCCTGTGAGAGTAGGACGCCGCCAAGCTATAACCTTTAATTGTATCCTTTTTTAAAAAAAGGACATACTAAATTTTATAAAAGAAACATTTATACCGTCGCGGGGTGGAGCAGTCCGGTAGCTCGTCGGGCTCATAACCCGAAGGTCGCAGGTTCAAATCCTGTCCCCGCAATCATGAAAAAAACGAAACCTTGGTTTCGTTTTTTTGTTTTATCTGAATTTCGGATAATAATGTCCTTAACTTATTTGTTTCTTCTTTTGAAACAAGGTAAACTACATATAGAATGCTTTATTAGGGATATAATTATGGTCGTTAGCTTTTTTAAGTATTGTGTTTATGGTTCTCAAGATAAAACTAGAGAACATTTTCCTAATAGATGATAAAGGTGATTGATATATGCAACAATTTGAATGGATTTCTCAGAATGAGGAAGAAACAGCGCATTTTGCACAGGAATTAGCACAAAAGCTTTCAAGTGGTGATGTACTTGCTTTAGAAGGGGACTTGGGAGCAGGGAAAACGGCGTTCACAAAAGGTCTTGCTAAAGGTTTAGGTGTATCTAGAACTGTGAATAGCCCAACTTTTACGATAATAAAGGAATACGTTGGGAGATTACCCTTATACCATATGGATGTATATCGGGTAAGTGAATCAGAAGAAGATTTAGGTTTCGATGAATATTTTGATGGTGAAGGTGTGACCGTTGTGGAATGGGCTCATTTAATTAAAGACCAGCTTCCAAATGAAATCTTAACTATTTATATTTATCGTCTTAGTGATACAAGCCGCCGTCTTGTCTTAGAAGCCAAAGGCGAAAGGTATGTTACGTTATGTAAGGAGATTATTTGATGAAGGTTTTAGCTATAGATACATCGAACTTCACGTTAGGGATTGCTCTAATAAATGATACTCAAGTAATTGGCGAGTATACTACGAATTTAAAGAAAAATCATTCGGTTCGAGTGATGCCAGCAATTGAGACCCTATTAAGGGATTGTGATACTAGTCCTAAGGAATTGACTAAAATTGTGGTCGCTCAGGGCCCTGGATCTTATACAGGGGTTAGGATTGGTGTGACAATTGCGAAAACATTGGCGTGGACGTTGAAAATTCCATTATCGGCTGTTTCTAGTTTAGAAGTTTTAGCTGCTAATGGACGTTATTTTAACGGGTTAGTTTCGCCCTTGTTTGATGCAAGAAGAGGCCAGATTTATACTGGATTATATGAAATAGAAAATAATGTGTTAAATACAGTCATGGAAGATTGCAATATTCTATCCTCTGAATGGGCAATTCGATTAAAGGAATTAAAGCGTCCTGTTTTATTTGTTGGTCAGGATGTAGAAATTCATCGGGAAGCGATTACGAAAGTGTTAGGGAATTTAGCAGCATTTTCTCCCGTACAGTTATTTAACTCTCGACCAAGCGAACTTGCATTTATTGGCCTGAACAAGAATGAAGTGGACATACACCAGTTTGTACCGAACTATATTCGTATGGCTGAAGCGGAAGCTAAGTGGCTCGAACAGCAGGGGAAATAAAATAATAGGAAAGCGACCGATTATTATGAGTAAAACATTGACGTTTCGAAAGATGAAAACGGAAGATATCGACCAAGTGTTAAACGTAGAAAAACAATCCTTTACTTTGCCTTGGAGCCGGGAAGCTTTTTTTAATGAATTAAATCATAATCAATATGCTGTTTACATGGTTATTGAAGATGAAGGGGAAATTGCTGGTTATTGCGGCGCGTGGATTGTCATTGATGAATCGCATATTACCAATATCGCTATTTTACCTGAATACCGAGGGCAAAAGCTGGGTGAAGCTCTGCTTAGAAAGATGATTGAAATCTCAATTAGCATGGGCGTTGTAAGGATGACGCTTGAAGTTCGTGTTAGTAATGCAGTGGCCATTTCACTTTATGAAAAACTAGGCTTTCAAAAGGGTGGAATTCGTAAAAATTATTATACAGATAATCAAGAAGATGCTTATGTTATGTGGGTGAATTTTTCATGAAAAAAGATCAACTTATATTAGGAATTGAAACCAGCTGTGACGAAACTGCTGCAGCTGTCATAAAAAATGGAACAGAGATATTGAGCAATGTCGTTGCTTCACAAATAGAAAGCCATAAGCGGTTTGGTGGTGTTGTACCTGAAATAGCGTCCCGGCACCATGTAGAGCAAATTACAATCGTGCTTGAAGAGGCTTTGCTTCAGGCTGGTGTGACGTACGAAGATTTGGACGCTATTGCTGTTACAGAAGGTCCTGGGCTAGTAGGGGCATTGTTAATAGGTGTTAATGCTGCTAAAGCGGTGGCATTCGCTCATGGAATCCCGCTTGTTGGAACGCACCATATCGCGGGCCATATATATGCTAATAGACTTGTTCAAGAAATTCAGTACCCAGCCCTCTCATTAGTCGTTTCAGGAGGCCATACGGAATTGGTGCTTTTAGAGGAGCCCGGTTCCTTTAAAGTAATAGGGGAGACGCGGGACGATGCAGCAGGAGAGGCATATGATAAAGTAGCTCGAACTTTAGGACTTCCTTATCCAGGCGGTCCTCATATCGATAGGCTTGCACAAGAGGGTTCACCATCTTTGAAACTGCCTCGGGCATGGCTGGATGGCAGCTATGACTTTTCTTTCAGTGGGTTGAAATCAGCTGTAATTAACACTTTGCATAATGCAGAACAACGTGGAGAAAAAATTGATCCTAAAGATTTGGCCGCAAGTTTCCAAGCAAGCGTCATAGAGGTACTTGTGACAAAAGCTGTAAAAGCTGCTAAGGAATATGATGTGAAACAGGTGTTACTTGCAGGTGGTGTTGCCGCTAATAAAGGCCTACGGGAAGCACTAACTGAAGCCTTTATGGATTTACCAATGGATATTTCTATTCCCCCTTTATACCTTTGTACGGATAATGCAGCAATGATTGGTGCAGCTGCAAGTGTCATGTTTGAAAAAGGAAAGCGCTCTGGGTTAGATTTGAACGGAAACCCCGGATTAGATTTAGAAGTTTTCTAACGATAAAAAAGGCAGGAGACCAAACTTCGGTATCCTGTCTTTTTTATCATGTTTTAAAAAAATAGAATATTCTGTGGATAACGTTTTTTTATTATTCAAACCCGCTGTGTATAACCAATTGTTATGTGGATAAGTGCATAAGTTTCTGTGGATATTGTGGATAAATTGATTGAGTAGCTATTGAGTAGCAACTTGTTTGTGTATAAAAATGTGGATAACTTTGAGTCGATCTTTTCAAAACATCATGTAAAGACCGAGTTAAATAACTCGGTCCGATTGTTTATTCTTCTAATTCAGCCCATTCTTCAAGATGCTGATCTAAAGTTTCCTGTGCTTTATCAAGCTTTGTCTGAACTTCCATTACCTTCTCATGGTCTTGGAAGACGTTTGGGTCACAAAGGAGCTCATTATACTCGTTTATTTCAGTTTCGAGTAGCTCCATGGCTGACTCGATTTCCTCGATACGGCGTTTTCGCTGGCGTTCTGCTTTTTTTGCTTCTTTATCAATTTTGTAGTTTGTCTTTTCGACGATTAGTTCCACATTGGTCGATTTATTTTGTTGTTCGAGTGCTTCAATTTCTGCTTGCTCTTGTTTCTTCTCTACATAGTAATCATAATCGCCGAGAAACTCTTCATTGCCGTCTTTGGATAGCTCAATGACCTTTGTTGCAATTCGATTAATAAAATAACGGTCATGTGAGACGAAAAGAATGGTTCCTGGATAATCTATCAAAGCGTTTTCAAGCACTAATTTGCTGTCGAGATCTAAATGGTTCGTTGGTTCATCAAGAATTAAAAAATTCCCTTTTTCCATCATCATTTTGGCTAAAGCAAGCCGTGCCTTTTCACCACCGCTTAGTGTCGAAACGGTTTTCAATACATCATCTCCACTAAAAAGGAAATTACCAAGTACTGTGCGGATATCTTTTTCCGGTTTAAGGGGATATTCATCCCATAGTTCATTTAGTACGCGTTTATTAGAAATCAAATTGGCCTGTTCTTGATCGTAGTAGCTGACCTCGACGTTCGTTCCAAAACGGAAATCGCCAGAAATTGCAGGCAGCTTGGATATAATCGTTTTTAATAACGTCGATTTACCAACGCCATTTGGACCGACAAGGGCAATACTTTCTCCTTTTGTCATCCGAGAGTTAATATTATTAGATACTGTTTCCCCTTCATAACCAATAGCTAAGCTTTGAAGATGAAGTACTTCGTTTCCGCTTTGCTTTTCAATTTGGAAGGAAAAATTAGCAGATTTTTCGTCACCTTGTGGCCTGTCCAATACGTCCATCTTTTCGAGCTGCTTGCGCCTGCTTTGCGCTCTTTTGGTGGTCGAAGCTCTTGTGATATTACGTTGAACAAAGTCACGCAGTTTTTCGATTTCACCTTGTTGTTTTTCGAATTGCTTCATGTCCCGTTCATAATCTTCCGCTTTTCCTTCTAAGTAAGAACTGTAATTACCATAGTACTTTTTCATATTATTTCTTGAAATTTCATACACCTGGTTTACAACTTTATCTAGAAAATAGCGGTCATGGGAAACAATAAGTACAGCACCTTGGTAACTTTGTAAATATTGTTCAAGCCAGGAGAGAGTTTCGATATCCAGATGGTTTGTTGGTTCATCGAGAATCAATATATCGGGCTTCTTTAAAAGCAGCTTTCCTAATGCAAGCCGTGTTTTTTGGCCTCCACTCAACGTGGAAATGAGAGTGGAATAGTCAAAGTCACCAAACTGAAGACCATGTAATACGGAACGGATATCTGCTTCATATTGATAGCCCCCCTTTTCTTTAAAGGCTACCTGTAAAGTGTCATATTCATTTAACACCTTTTGGTAAAGTATTTCGTTATCAAAAGTGTCAGGTTTGGCCATTTCGGCCTCAAGTCGGCGCAGTTCTTTCTCTTGCTCTATTAGGTCTTTGAATACAGTCTGCATCTCATTCCAAATGGAAAGTTCGGATTCTAAACCTGTATCCTGTGCCATATAGCCAATAGTGACGCCTTTGGGTTTGATGATCTCGCCGCCATCATGGGAAAGTTGTCCGGCTATGATTTTTAGCAGAGTTGATTTTCCAGCGCCGTTTCGGCCAACTAGGGCAATTCGATCTTTATTTTGAACTTCGAGCTTCATATTTGATAAAATAAGTTCAGCTCCGTAATATTTGGATAGTTGATTGATTTGTAATAAAATCATAAATTTTCACCTCAATTGATTATTGTTAGTGTAACGTATTATAGTAATTATCGGCAACAGCTGAGGTCTAAGCAAAAACAAGCTGTTACATAATGTGGAATAATAGTGTATGATTTAGGAGGGGTTATTAATGGGGGACTTAACGCATTTTAATGAACAAGGCAGAGCTAAAATGGTTGATGTGAGTGCGAAGCCTGAAACCATTCGGACGGCAACAGCTCAATCGAGTATCTTATTGAACGATGAAATATATGAAAAAATCACGAACCAGAAAATGAAAAAAGGTGATGTTCTGTCAGTTGCACAGGTTGCAGGCATCATGGCAAGCAAAAATACATCCAATATAATCCCGATGTGTCACCCTATTTCTCTACAAGGGGTCAATATAGCCTTTGATTGGGTAAAAGAAGAACAAGGTTATAGGCTTAAAATAGAAACAGAAGCCAAGACAAAAGGGAGTACAGGTGTTGAAATGGAAGCGTTAACAGCTGCATCTGTGACCGCTTTAACTGTCTACGATATGTGTAAGGCTATTGATAAAGGAATGGTAATCGGGCCTACATTTTTAGTGGAGAAAACAGGTGGGGTGTCTAGTAGCGATTACAAAAGACAGTTGAATCAAACAGATAAAGAAGAATAAGTTTGAAAAGCATGTGTGAAGGCGGGGAAGAACGATGAACCATGACCCAAAGATACCGCAGGCAACGGCCAAAAGGTTGCCCTTATATTATCGATTTTTAAAGAACTTACATTCCTCAGGTAAACAAAGAGTATCCTCGGCAGAGCTTAGCGAAGCTGTAAAAGTTGATTCGGCTACAATTCGCCGTGATTTTTCCTACTTTGGCGCGCTTGGAAAAAAGGGCTACGGCTATAATGTAAATTATTTACTATCCTTCTTCAGAAAAACACTAGATCAAGATGAATTGACAAAAGTCGCTTTAATTGGAGTAGGGAATTTAGGGACCGCTTTTTTAAATTACAATTTTTTGAAAAATAATAATACAAAAATTGAAATGGCATTTGAAGTTTCTGAAGATAAGGTTGGAAAGCGAATAGCTGATGTGCCAATCTATCATATGGACCAAATAGATACGCTTTTGCAGGAAAATAATATTACAGCAGCTATTTTGACAGTACCTGCCCAAGTGGCTCAAACGATAACCGATCGTTTAGTTAAAGCTGATATAAAAGGAATATTGAATTTCACTCCTGCTCGGCTGACTGTACCGCCGTCCATAAGAGTTCACCACATTGACCTGGCTGTAGAGCTTCAGTCCCTCATCTACTTTTTAAAGCATTATCCTGTGGTAGAAGAAGTTGCATTAGAGGAATAAAAAAACGCTGCGTCTTCGCAGCGTTTTTTATTTTTTCTTCTTATTGTTTGCGGATTTAATTTTAAAGTGCATCATGATCATACGTAACCCTGACCCAAAGTCAAGAGTTGCAATAAGTACGAGTATGTAGGCAAAGATTCCCCATCCTGTTGAATTGACGGTTTGGATTGCGATAGCCGTAAAAAGAGCCCCTAAGCCTGCATAGATGATACCGATAAATAGTGGTGATTGACGACGTTTCATAATAAACCTCCGATAAAGGCCTGTGCAGTATCTAGCATCTTCTCAATATCATCTCTATAAAACACTTGAAGGATGATAACAAGGGTATTCATTGCAATATGTGCCACCATCGACACAAGGATACGACCGGTTTGCGCATAAAGAAATGCAAAGGTGAAGCCCATTGCTGAATATAAAAGAAGATGTTCGAGTTCACCATGCGCCAAGCCGAAAATAACTGAGCTAATTAAAGCAGAAATAAAGAAATTAAAGCGTTTATTAAGTGATCCGAAAATGATTTTCCGGAAAAGGATTTCTTCCAAAATAGGTCCAATTACTGAAGTCACGAAAATGACCATTGGGACTTCATATATGAGTGAAATAAGATTCTGCGTATTTTCAGATTCAGACTTCACCCCGAGCATTTGTTCAATGCTTCCAGCTAGGCTTTGAGCAATAAGTGCCAGAAATACACCTGCTATCGCCCACAATATAGACGTAGGGATTGAAGCTTGATTACGTGTGTCTATCCTTTCCCTCATATCTTTTCTCATCAAAATTAAAATCAGTGTTAGAGCTGCGAGAAAGCTGAATACAATCCAGTATGCTGCTGCTTTAACTTTGAGTTCATCAGCAGGCATTTCGCTTAAAGATCCAATCAGCATGAAAATAGGCATCCCAACAATACTGGATAATTGCATGGCTATGTAAGTGATGATGACGAACCAATATTCTTTTTTCAAAAATGAAAACTCCTTTTATTTTAGTCCGCCATTTCTCTTATAACGGTCCTGACATGGGGACAATCTCTAAACGTATACTCCAAAATGGTATCAAATAATGAGACATAACTCCACTTAAACGTACGCATAAGAGAACATTTCATCTCCTTTGTTAAAAGAAACATTATCCTAAAGTAGTATACCCGGAATTTATCAGAAATTAATAAAAAATTTTCGATAAGATACTTGCAAAAAAGGCTCGGTTTATTTAATATTATAAATGTGTTAGCACTCGATGATGAAGAGTGCTAATAATCACAAAGCAAATTATCAAGAGAATATGAGGAGGTTGTTTCACTTGTTAAAACCATTAGGTGATCGCGTTATTATTGAACTAGTTCAATCTGAAGAAAAAACGGCAAGCGGTATTGTTCTTCCTGATACTGCAAAAGAAAAGCCACAAGAAGGTAAGGTCGTAGCAGTTGGTACGGGCCGTGTTCTTGAAAATGGCGAACGTGTTGCTTTAGAGGTTGCCCAAGGCGATCTAATTATCTTCTCAAAATATGCTGGTACTGAAGTGAAATACGAAGATACTGAATACTTAATTTTACGTGAAAGCGACATTTTAGCTGTTATTGGCTAATTATACATCATACTTAACTGAACGAAAATTTTCTTAAAATTTTAGGGAGGTACTTATAAATGGCTAAAGAAATTAAATTTAGTGAAGAAGCACGCCGCTCAATGCTTCGTGGTGTGGACGCACTTGCAGATGCAGTTAAAGTAACGCTTGGACCAAAAGGTCGTAACGTGGTTCTTGAGAAAAAATTCGGTTCACCGCTTATCACAAATGACGGTGTAACAATCGCTAAAGAAATCGAATTAGAAGATGCATTCGAAAACATGGGTGCGAAATTGGTTGCTGAAGTAGCAAGCAAAACAAACGACGTAGCTGGTGACGGTACAACTACTGCAACGGTTCTAGCGCAAGCAATGATCCGTGAAGGTCTTAAAAACGTAACAGCTGGTGCTAACCCAATGGGTATCCGTAAAGGAATCGAAAAAGCGGTTAATACTGCGATTGCAGAATTAAAAGCCATTTCTCAACCTGTTGAAAACAAAGAATCGATTGCACAAGTTGCTGCTATCTCTTCAGCTGATGAAGAAGTAGGCCAACTGATTGCTGAAGCTATGGAACGCGTTGGTAACGACGGCGTCATCACAATCGAAGAGTCTAAAGGTTTCACAACTGAATTGGACGTTGTAGAAGGTATGCAGTTCGACCGTGGATATGCTTCCCCTTACATGGTTACTGATTCAGATAAAATGGAAGCTGTTTTAGACAATCCATATATCTTAATCACGGATAAAAAAGTAACGAATATCCAAGAAATCCTTCCTGTACTTGAGCAAGTTGTTCAACAAGGAAAACCACTATTATTGATTGCTGAAGATGTAGAAGGCGAAGCGCTTGCAACTCTTGTTGTGAACAAACTTCGTGGAACATTCAATGCAGTTGCGGTTAAAGCTCCTGGATTCGGTGATCGTCGTAAAGCAATGCTTGAAGACATCGCAGCTCTTACAGGCGGCGAAGTAATCACTGAAGAAATCGGACTTGATCTTAAATCTGCAACAATCGAATCTTTAGGACGTGCGTCTAAAGTGGTTGTTACAAAAGAAAACACAACTATCGTTGAAGGATCTGGAGATACAGCTCAAATTCAAGCTCGTGTAAACCAAATCCGTGTTCAATTAGAAGAAACAACTTCTGAATTCGACCGTGAAAAATTACAAGAACGCCTTGCTAAATTAGCTGGTGGTGTAGCAGTAATCAAAGTCGGTGCAGCTACTGAAACAGAATTAAAAGAACGTAAACTTCGTATTGAAGATGCATTGAACTCTACTCGTGCTGCTGTTGAAGAAGGTATCGTAGCCGGTGGTGGTACAGCTCTTCTAAACGTATACAATAAAGTGGCAGAAATTCAAGCGGAAGGCGACGTAGCAACAGGCGTGAAAATCGTTCTTCGTGCTATCGAAGAGCCAGTACGCCAAATCGCTCACAATGCTGGACTTGAAGGTTCTGTAATCGTAGAACGCCTTAAAGGTGAAGCAGTTGGAACTGGCTTCAATGCAGCTACTGGCGAATGGGTTAACATGATTGCATCTGGTATCGTGGATCCTACTAAAGTAACTCGTTCAGCTCTACAAAACGCTGGTTCTGTTGCTGCAATGTTCTTAACAACAGAAGCTGTTGTTGCTGACAAACCAGAACCTGCTGGCGCTGGTGGCATGGGCATGCCTGATATGGGTGGCATGGGCGGAATGGGCGGCATGATGTAATAAAGCCGTCAATCCCTTGATATATAAGGGTTTGAGAGTGAAATGGTAACATTTTGCTAACATTGAGGATTTTAACGGAAGCTTCTCATAAGTTGAACAAACTTATGGGAAGCTTCTTTTTTCATTTCTTGAGTTACATAGAGATATACATTCTTTGTAATCAGATCATCGGTATGACCAAGTCTGTCCATAATTTGTTCAAGTGAGACATCAGCTTCTGCAAGTAGAGAAGGTATGATTAATCCCAATAATAATATAGTGTAATATCAGTTGGTCACGCCCAAAGCGAAAAAATCTAGACGAAAGGTTGTGGTAGGTGAAGCGGTAATTAAACTATATATTGAGTAGCAAAAAGTAATACGCTTCAAATGATAAGTAATTTTCCGAATGGGTCTTTTATTGAAAGTGAAATCATCCAAATTCGAGCTAGAAAGATAGATAAAGATTACTAGACCTATTGTATATCCATATGTTTGAATTAAATTCCTAAATCTTGACCATATGTACGCATTAGTTCATCAATTAACTCTTTGGGATTGTCAGTTGCAGTTGAAGCAATTGTTACTCCTTCCACTTCCTTCCCTCCATTTCGATTGATTTTTTCTAATTAACTCCAATAGTCAACATACTAAAATAGGGCTGCGGGCTTAGTAAACAATTAGGCTTAAGTTGGTTTACCTAATAAATACCATTTTGTATGATTACTTTGTACTCTCAATAATTATTCAGGTCAAGTCTACTAAGAAATCAGCATGTATAGTTTTTCAAAGGTTATTGTTTAAGATTTTCAACATCCATGCTTAGTGCTTGTTCTGGAAATGAAAAAGTTATAGAAATGAAAAAAGTTCATTAAGAGCCTTATTAATTCGAAAGTTTACGGAAATTATTCCCCTGAAGAAATGAGCAAGATTGATAGAGGCAAGGATAAAATAGAAAAAATTATCTATGTAGAAGGAGGAAAAATATTGTTTTTAAAGATGGTAAGGAATGATTTTGTCAGACAGAAAATTGTAACAATTTCAGTATTTGTATTTATCGCTATGGCAGTTCTTTTGGGAGCTAGTGCAATAAATAACATTGCCAATCTGATTCAGTCGATGTCGGACCTGCAGGAACGTGCAGTACCAGCTGACATTACGCAGATGCATTCCGGAGAATTTGATCAGGCAGAAATCGATAAATTTACAGAAGAACAGCGTGAGAATATAGCGATGCAGGAGACGATGTTTCTTCTGACTTTGGATGGAAGTAATATTCATTTCGGCAATAATCAAACGATGGCTGGAACTGTACAGGATATTTCATTTGTTGTACAGAATAAAAAATTCGATTTTATATTGGATCTGGATAATAAAAAGCTGGATGTAACGGAAGGGGAAGTGGCGGTTCCCATCTATTTCATGCAACAATATGACTTAAAAATAGGTGATACGATTACGGTGAAAAGCGGAGAGTATGAGAATGAGTTTGTCATTTCAGATTATGCAAGAGATTATGAGATGAACTCTTCCCTTACTTCTTCGAAACGGTTTGTTATTAATCAGGCAGACTATAATGAAATGCTTTTAAAGCAGGCCGGGGAACTGGAATATCTGATCGAATTCAAACTGCATGAAAACGGTGATTCTCAAGGACTTCAGACTGCATATATCGAAGGAGGTCTTCCAGCAAACGGTCCTACAGTCGGAGGAAAGATATTTCTGATGTTTAATGCCATGTCAGATGCGGCAGTTGTGATGGTCATTATACTTATCAGTGTTCTGCTGATTATTATAGCTTCGCTCTGTATCAGACTTACGTTTCTGGCAACCATTGATGAAGATTTAAGAGAAATCGGTGTGATGAAAGCAATAGGAATATCCCAAAAAGATATAAAGAAGGTATATCTTAACAAATACAGAGTCATGTCAGTAGTAGCCGGTATAATAGGCTATCTGCTTTCCTTTGCCGTGGTAAATCTGTTTAACGGTAATATGAGACTTTACATATCTTCGGATTTATCAGGAAACTTAAAATATGTACTATCTCTTATAGCTCCATTATTGGTATATTTCATGATTGTGATGTATTGCAAGAAAGTACTGAAAAGAATCGATAAGATTTCTGCGGTAGAAGCCTTACGGAAAGATTCTATGGAGCATGGAAAGAACCAAAAATACAGTTTTCCACTGCTTAAGAACAAATTCTTCAGCACCAATATTTATATGGGACTTAGGGATGTATGTAAACGATTCAAATTATACAGGCTACTGTTCTTTATTTTTATCGTATGTACGTTTATTGTAATACTTCCTATAAATATTTATAACACCATGAATTCACCGGAATTTTCTACATACATGGGAATAGGAAAGTCCGATATGAGAATCGATCTTCGAAGGACCGATAGTATTACAGAAGATTTTAAAAAGCTGCAGGAAGAGCTGGAAAATGATTCGGATATTGAAAAGTATGCGGCCTACATCACAAGTTCCTACCAGGTCAAAAATGCGGAATCCTGGGATTATATGAATATTGAAACCGGAGATTTTTCCGTATTTCCATTAAATTATCTGGAAGGAAGAGCACCGGAGGGTGAAGGAGAAATATCACTTTCCTTTGCCAATGCGTCAAAAGACGGATTAAACAAGAACGTAGGAGATGAAGTAGCAGTAAAGGTTGGCGGGGAAGAAAAGAATTTGAAAGTAACTGGTATTTATCAAGATATTACAAATGGCGGGAAAACAGCAAAGGCGCCTACCAGTCTTGGAGTAAATAATGAGGCCGTTCTTTGGTATATTGTGTACATGGATGTGGCTCAAGGCGTTGATATTCGTGAGAAAATGGACTACTACCAGAATGCCTATGATTCTACGCAGGTCAATGATATCAAAGAATATACACGGCAGACTCTTGGAAATATCATTGATCAGATGAGCACAGTTGTGATAGGCGCATTCGCCATTGCAGTAATCATAGCTGTATTGATCACGGCACTATTCCTTCGGATGCTATTATCAAAGGATATGTCTCAGATTGCAATCATGCGAAGTATGGGATTAACTTCTAAAAATATTAAACATCAATATATGGCAGGAACTATGATGGTACTGATATTGGGAATCATAGTTGGAGTGCTGGCTTCTAATTATTTAGGGGAGTTACTTGTAAGTATGGCAATGTCCACTATGGGAGCTGCAAAAATTGAATTTGTTCATGTTGTATGGCAGACTTGGCTGTTATGTCCGTTAGTGCTGATTGTAGTAGTCGGCTTTACGATATTTGTGTCCTGTAAGGTAGCCGTAAAAGATGATTTATCTGTCGTTTTAAGAAGTTAGAAGTACTGAAAAAAAAGGTTCGGGCAGGAAGTGTATCTGCTAAGGCAGAAGAAGTCTCCTGTGTGAAGACCCCTATGCAGATAAGAATGCAGATGCCTGAAAAAAAGCATTCCGGGGCGCCTCTGTGGAAATAGACTTTGATTTTAATATTTGGCATTGGAGGAATATAGATGAGCAATATATTAGAAGCAATAAGTATGAACAAAAAAGTAGAATTAGGAAAAGATAATGAGCTTCATATCTTAAAGGATGTAAACCTGGATATAGAAGAAGGTGAATTCGTATCGGTCATGGGGCCATCCGGAAGCGGGAAATCAACACTTCTTTATAATGTAAGCGGTATGGATAGAATTACTTCCGGCAGTGTGAAATTTAAAGACTGTGAAATTGGCACACTAAAAGAAGAAGAATTGGCGAAGATTCGACTGAATCACATGGGATTTATCTTTCAGGATATTAATCTATTAAAAAATCTGTCATTGATTGACAATGTTATGTTTCCTGCTCTTGTATCAAAAGATGCGGATAAAAGTGCGGTGTATCAAAAAGCAAAAAAACTGATGGAAATGACAGGAATTGAAAAGCTTGCAGATAATACGATCACTCAGGGCTCTGGCGGCCAGCTGCAGAGAGTCGCCATCTGCAGAGCATTGATAAATGATCCGGATATCATTTTTGGAGACGAACCGACCGGAGCATTAGATTCCAAATCGTCAGCAGACATTATGTCTATTCTGGCAGAGATTAATAATGAAGGGACAACCATCATGCTCGTGACGCATGATGCAAAGGTGGCAGCAAAAACCGAAAGAATATTGTTTATGGTAGATGGAAATCTTGTTGCACAGAAGAAAATGAGTAAATACGATAACCAGCATGACGATATTAAGAAAAGAGAAGAAAGCATTATGAAATGGTTAGTAGAAAATGGATTCTAATTTTTCATTGGCATTCGCATAAAGTTCATATGGAAACTTTATTTGGTAAGTTCGATAGGAAAAATGAAGAATGTTTGTAAGGAAAGACACGCTAACAATTTGTTAACACAATCAAGCAGAATATTTTGAGTGGTATCGAACCTATGCATATGGTTAAAAAAAATCAACCTCATCAACAGGCAAAGTCTGCCCAAAATGAGGTTGAATTCATTCGTAAGTTGTTCGGAGTAGCTGCTTAATCCCAAAGTTAACAGGATATTACCATTCTATGTTTCTATTTCATTATTTTTGCACTAGAACCTTCTAAACTCCCAACAAACTTTGACTTATATTGATGAGAATCTAGTTACATTCAAAATGCTTGCATTATTCATTATTTTTATTATAATACTTGTATACAAGTGTACTTGAACTCTACAAGAAGGTGAATTTATGGCTGAATCAAAGGAATTTCTTTATCCTGTAAAATGGCTTTCAAAAGCTTCAGCTGGTGATCGTGTAACATCCGAGCTTAGAATGCGTATTATTTCGGGGATGATTGAAAGCGGTACCATCCTGTCTGAAAATAAATTAGCTGCTGATTTCGGTGTCAGTCGCTCACCAGTTCGAGAAGCGTTAAAAATACTGGCATCTGAAAATATCATCCGATTAGAAAGAATGGGTGCGGTTGTCATTGGTTTAACAGGAAAAAAATATGCAGAAATATATGATGTACGGATACTCATCGAGACGTTTGTATTTGAACGTCTAGTGAGGATGGACACGAATGAATTAGTAATGGAACTTAGTAAAATACTGGAAATGATGAAAATCTCCATAAAATACCGAGATGCTGATGAGTTTTCCTATCAGGATGTCCTATTCCACGAAACAATTATTCGGTCGATCAATCATTCCTACATTCTGATGATCTGGGATAATTTAAAACCTGTGATGGAAAGTTTGATTCTTCTATCCATGCGTTGTCGTTTTAAAGAAAAGTATGAAGACTTTACACGGATCATAAATAATCATCAACTTTATATTGATGCGATCAAAACAAAAGATCGAGACCTCATGATTAAGTCGTTACATGAAAACTTTGATGATGTTCAAGAGAAAGTTGATGACTTATGGATGTCTCAACAGATGCTTTCAAAAGGAGTCGAACAAGAAAATGACTAGCTATATGTTAGGTGTAGACATCGGAACAACAAGTACAAAAGCTGTATTATTTACGAAAAAAGGCGATGTCATTCAGCAAGAGAATATTGGTTATCCTCTTTACACACCGGATATGGCAACAGCGGAACAAGACCCTGAAGAGATTTTTCAGGCCGTTTTGAAAGCCTTTTCAAATATAACGAAACAGCATTCAGATAAAAAGATATCATTTATTTCATTTAGCAGTGCGATGCATAGTGTTATAGCTATGGATGAAAATGACCAGCCGCTAACCCCTTGTATCACTTGGGCAGATAATCGCAGTGAAGCTTTGGCCCATAAAATAAAAGATGAATTAGATGGGCATGAAGTTTACAAACGAACCGGAACACCGATTCACCCGATGTCACCATTATCCAAAATCACCTGGATCGTGAATGATCGCCCAGAGATCGCAACCAATGTTAAAAAGTATATCGGGATTAAAGAATATATCTTTAAAAAGTTCTTTGATCAATATGTTGTCGATTATTCCCTTGCTTCATCTATGGGCATGATGAATCTCAAAAACATGGATTGGGATGAGGAAGCCCTAAGAATTGCTGGAATAACGCGTGATCAATTATCTGAACTCGTACCAACAACAAAGATCTTTAACAACTGTGACCCGGATTTAGCCAAACAGATCGGGATTGATCCACAAACATCTTTTGTCATTGGGGCAAGTGATGGTGTCCTTTCAAATCTAGGTGTAAACGCTATCCGGAAAGGTGAAATTGCTGTCACGATTGGGACAAGCGGTGCGATTCGAACGATTATTGACGAGCCGAAAACAGACGAAAAAGGAAGAATCTTTTGCTATGCCTTAACGGAAAAGCATTGGGTGATTGGAGGGCCGGTAAATAATGGCGGGATGGTCCTTCGCTGGATTCGCGACGAATTTGCTTCTTCCGAGGTAGAAACAGCTAAAAGACTTGGAATCGACGCTTATGAAGTCTTAACCAAGATTGCCGAACGTGTAAGACCAGGCGCTGATGGATTGTTATTCCATCCATATCTTGCAGGTGAACGTGCACCATTATGGAATCCAGACGTACGGGGTTCATTTTTCGGATTAACACTATCGCATAAGAAAGAACATATGATTCGAGCGGCTCTAGAAGGAGTCATTTACAATCTATACACCGTATTTTTAGCCTTAACCGAATGTATGGACGGTCCGGTGACCCGAATTCAAGCTACGGGAGGCTTCGCAAGGTCGTCTGTTTGGCGGCAAATGATGTCCGATATCTTCGAATCGGAAGTGGTGGTTCCAGAAAGCTACGAAAGTTCATGCCTGGGTGCTTGTATATTAGGATTATATGCCACCGGGGAAATTGATTCCTTCGAAGTAGTTTCTGAAATGATAGGCAATACCCACAAGCACACACCGAAATATGATTCTGTAAAAGAATATAGGCAACTACTGCCGATTTTTATTAACCTATCAAGGGTATTGGAAAACGAATATACTCAGATTGCGAATTATCAAAGAAACTTAATAAATGCTACAAAGTAAACACATGGAGGAATTACAATGCCATTAGTTATTGTCGCTTTAGGAATTGTCGCTTTATTAATTTTAATAATGGGCTTAAAATTAAACACCTTTATTTCCTTAATCATTGTATCGTTTGGAGTAGCTTTAGCACTTGGGATGCCACTTGAGGAAATTGTCAAAACCATTGAAGCTGGATTAGGCGGAACACTTGGTCACTTAGCGTTAATCTTTGGACTTGGAGCGATGATGGGTAAGTTAATCGCAGATTCAGGCGGCGCGCAACGCATTGCCATGACCCTTGTTAAAAAATTCGGTGAAAAGAATATTCAATGGGCAGTAGTAGCAGCATCATTTATTATCGGTGTCGCGTTATTTTTTGAAGTGGGATTAGTATTATTAATTCCAATCGTATTTGCAATTTCAAGAGAATTAAAAGTTTCGATATTATATCTTGGTATTCCAATGGTAGCGGCATTATCCGTAACACACGGTTTCTTGCCGCCGCACCCAGGACCAACCGTTATCGCTGGTGAATATGGTGCAGACATTGGTCAAGTTTTACTTTACGGCTTCATTATTGCGGTCCCAACAGTTATTTTAGCTGGACCAGTATTTACGAAGATAGCTAAAAAACTCGTACCTGCATCATTTACGAAAACAGGCAGCATTGCCTCTTTAGGAAACCAAAAATCATTTAAACTTGAAGACACACCTGGATTTGGGATCAGTGTATTTACCGCTTTACTTCCCGTTATTTTAATGTCAATTGCTACGATTATCACTTTGATGCAAAAAACAATGGGCTTTGAAGATAATGGTTTACTAGCAGCTATCCGTTTTATTGGCGAAGCCGGTACTTCCATGTTGCTTTCCTTATTATTTGCGGTCTATTCAATGGGATTAGCAAGAAAGATTCCAATGAAAGATATTATGGAATCTTGTACATCAGCAATCTTGCATATTGGAATGATGCTATTAATCATAGGGGGCGGCGGAGCCTTCAAGCAAGTATTGATCGACGGCGGTGTAGGTGACTACGTAGCTGAATTATTCAAAGGAACATCATTATCACCAATCTTGCTTGCCTGGATCATCGCGGCAATCCTGCGTATTTCCTTAGGATCTGCTACCGTTGCTGCCTTAACAACAGCTGGTTTAGTTATTCCGATGTTAGGTCAGACGGACGTTAACCTTGCTCTAGTAGTACTTGCTACAGGCGCGGGAAGTTTAATCGCTTCACACGTTAACGATGCTGGTTTCTGGATGTTTAAAGAGTATTTTGGTTTAAGCATGAAAGAAACATTTGCAACGTGGACCTTGCTTGAGACGATTATTTCAGTAGCTGGATTAGGATTTATTCTATTACTAAGCTTATTTGTATAGGCCTTTCCCGGCAGTAAATCCCCCACTTATGTAGGGATTTACTGCCTATTATTCTTACATAAAAGGAGCAGAATTAAATGTTCAATAAAATTGGTGTCATAGGTTTAGGGGTAATGGGCAGTAATATAGCTTTAAATATGGCTAGTAAAGGGGAACAAGTAGCTGTCTATAACTACACAAGAGATTTAACGGATCAGCTTGTTGCTAAATTGGACAGTCAGTCGCTCCATTCGTATTACGAAATCCAGGACTTTGTTCAGTCACTAGAAACTCCAAGAAAGATTTTTCTAATGGTGACGGCGGGTAAGCCGATCGACTCGGTGATCAATTCATTACTTCCTCATCTTGAATCAGGCGATATTATCATGGACGGCGGTAACTCCCATTACGAAGATACTGAACGCAGATATGATGAATTGAAATCTAAAGGAATCAGTTATTTAGGAATTGGTATTTCTGGTGGAGAAGTAGGGGCGTTAAAAGGACCTTCAATCATGCCAGGTGGAGATAAAGACGCCTATGAAAAAGTAGCTCCGATTCTGACAAAAATCGCAGCCAAAGTATATGATAACCCTTGCTGTACCTATATCGGTCCAAAAGGAGCAGGTCATTTTGTAAAAATGGTACATAACGGGATTGAGTATGCAGATATGCAATTAATCGCCGAAGCCTATACGTTTTTAAGAGAAAAGTTGCATTTAGAAGTTAATGAGATTGCTGACATCTTTGAAACATGGAATCAAGGCGAACTGAAAAGTTATTTAATCGAAATTACAGCCGGGATTTTAAGGAAAAAAGATGAAGTAACGGGCTTACCCTTGATCGATGTGATTCTTGATAAAGCAGGACAAAAAGGCACAGGTAAATGGACCAGCATGCAAGCTATTAATAACGGAATACCAGCATCAATTATTACAGAGTCTTTGTTTGCTCGTTACATTTCCGCTTTAAAAGAGGAACGGATTAATGCAGAAAATATTCTAACAGGCCCTGAGAACGTTCAGCAAAAATTAGATGAAAATGAGTGGATTGACTATATTAGACAAGCATTATATATGGGAAAAGTTTGTGCGTATGCGCAAGGTTTTACTCAATATAAAATGACTTCTGAACTTTACGGTTGGGATTTGCCTTTAAAGGATATTGCGCTGATTTTCCGCGGAGGTTGTATCATTCGTGCAGAATTTTTAAACGTCATTAGCGAAGCCTATCAAGAGCAGCCGAATCTGGCTAATTTATTAATCTCACCATATTTTGCTGAAAAGGTTACAGATTACCAGGTAGGATTGCGAAAGGTTGTCTGTGAAGGAATAAATTCTGGTATATCGTTTCCATGTTTAAGTGCTTCACTTACTTATTACGATAGTTATCGAACAGGCATCTCAAATGCAAACCTTTTGCAAGCACAACGTGATTATTTTGGTGCACATACCTATGAACGACGTGATTTAGCAGGAGTCTTTCACACAAACTGGCAGTGATAGAAAGTGACAAAAGAAACAGTCATTTTTCAATAACCGTTCATGAATTTGAGATGAAGAAATTTGATAAACTCTTAAAAAATCAGTAAAAAAGTATAATGATTTCTTAATTAATTTAAGCAGAAATATACATAGCCAATTCAATGACTTTGTATATTTCTGCTTTTCTTTACAACATAAAAACCTAATTTACTTATGATACGGTTCACCGAGCTTAATATTATACTTATCAATAAAACACAATCCAATCTTTTATCAACAATCTGGCCCTTAACATAAAGGGGTTCTGCCGACAAAAAGCGGATAATATACGTTAAGACAATTTAAAAGCCTGTTTTTTTATCGGCTATAAATGACTTTACTTCCTTCAAATCAAGATCAGTAACTTCTCCATTCCCTATAACATGATCAAACCCACAAGCTGAAACATTCAACCCAAGTAATAAAACAAGACACCCATTAAGAACCCTTTGAAAGCTCTTTTATTAATCTCCTCTTAGTTTTATTATAATAATATTGCACCTTTCACAGTTTTGCTGGGAGATTCAAATTCATAGACATAAAAAATCAAATCTTCTGTTCCTTCTAAAATGCCATCTTTTTCTTTAAACTCATTTATGTGTTTCTTTAATAATGCAGCTTGAATTCGATTTAAGGACTTTTTAATTTTCATGATAATCTCCTTCCGGTATAATGAATTAGGTTTATTTAAAAAATATGTACTCTCTTTTAATAGGGTTGGGCTTTTTTCGAATTTTTCATATAGTAATTTATAAAAAATTAATTTAAAATGCTCACCTGACATTGAAATATCATGACATTAAGTGAAGTTGTTTATGATGTAATCATTGCTTAAATCCCTTGAAATATAGGGATTTAACGAGGATTTAGAAATGGATGCTCACCTAACATGTAAATATTTTTATAGTGAAGGTCTTCCATCAGTTTATTGAACTGCTGGGAGGCCTTTTCTTTCATGTAGTCAGTCGTATGAGCATAGAAGTTCATCGGTGTTTGAATATCTGTATGTCCTAATCGTTGTTGAATTTCTATCAACCCCACCCATGCTTGGCACGGGGCAAGGCGCCAAGACCGACCAGATGTAACACAAACAATGGATAAGGATGGATAGGAGATAGCGGCGGCTATGCAAGAGAAGGAAGGTAAGCCAATAGAGAATCTAAAACGTATATGGAAGTAGAAGAAAGGAAAAGGAAATTTTATCGGTATCCCTAATAATTTCTGGATAGTCTACACTTATCTAGACAGAAAATTTAAGGTCAGGTAGACTACAGATACAACTAGTTATAGAAAAGAGGTCCGATATGCGACGTGATATTCAACTGAATGAACGAGCTTTCTCTTCCAAGGAAGTGGCAGAAGAAGTGGGGATTGCAACTCCCACTGTTCGAAAGTATGGTCAAATCTTAGAGCGGAATGGATATGAGTTTTTGAAAGATGGAGATCGACGTATCTTTGTTCAATCTGACATCGGAGCGCTTATAGCGCTACGCGATACGGACAAGCCCCTAGACGATACAGCTAAAGACCTTGTATATCAACAAAAAGAAAGATTAGAAGGATCCTATGAAACAGAGGTAGCGATACCCGATACATATGAAGAAAATTTACCCCAGGACCCCAATCAATTAAAAGAGGTCTTAATGTTTTTAGTCAATGAACTCGCAGCCACACGTGAAATGAATGTCCAACTGACAAACGATATGTCAGAGCTTAAAACAAAGGTTTCCCGGCTCCAGCAAGATCATCATGTTATAAGTTCTAGTATTGGAAATTCAGCGCAAAGAACTAATGCTAAAATTGAACAATTAACTGAACAACAAAATAACCATTACGAAACATTGCTACAACAAGAAAAACAAAAAAGTGAACTCTTACAAAAAGAAATACAAAATATGCGGGTCGAACAGAAAAAAGAATGGACTTCCCAAAATGAGTTTAATAAACGTTTAGAAATAGCGATACAAAAACGTTCAGAAAAATGGTGGGGGCTTTTCTCCATATTCAGAAAATAAGGCGACCGTTAAGTTTTTTTGCCCAACTGTGTAATGATTCTTGGAAGCAAATTAGATGTAGAAACATTTGATAAATCTTTTTTAAATATATAATGATGGATAAAAGCATTGAGATGCCAATCCACAAAACTTTAATAAAAACATAGAGCCATATGATTCGCGTAGCTGAAACACAGAATTTAAGAAAGAGTATTTTAACTTTACAGGATTTGGTACCTGCTATGTAAGAGCTCGGCGATACCAATGTATTGACGTTCTAAAGGCAAACGAAGGCTCAATTGAAATTCATTGGAGATTTGTTTAAGCGATATGCAACTAAAACAAAATACACAAGCAAGCAAAAAAGGCATGCTTGATAAAAAGGGAGTTGAGGAGGTTGAAAACTTGCATTCAAAAACAAGAGTCCTCCTTAATAGTTGCTCCAGACAGGGGTTGACCGTCTCCTTTTTGTATGTTTCGTATCGCTGGGCGATATAACATGCAAATAAATTCAAAACCTATAGGTTTAATAGAAAAGCTGGGTTAGATTTACAAACATGATATACATCCGAATGAACGAGTATTCGCTTCTAAGGCAGTGGCAGAAGAAGTGGGGATGCAACACCCACTGTTCAAAAGTATGGTCAAAACTTAGAACGAAACGGATATGAGTTTGTAAGATGGTGATTCCTATCTTTATTCACTCCGACATCGAAGCGCTCATAGCGTTACGCGATACGGACAAGTCCCTATACGATATAGCTAAAGACCTTGTGTATCAACAAAAAGATAGATTAGAAGAAACTAATGAAACAGAGATAGCGATACCTGATAAATTTGACAATTCAATCCATAATCCCGAACAATTAAAAGAGATTTTAATTGTTTTAATCAATGAACTCGCAGCTACGCGTGAAATGAATGGCCACTGACAAACGATATGCCTCAGCTTAAAACAACAGTTTCCCAGCCCCAGCAAGATCCATGTCCTTAATAATGTTCCTCAAGAAAGGGGCTGATCGGTTCTTTTGTGTGTTTCGTATCGCGGGGCGATATAACATGCAAATAAATCTACAGAACCTTCATCTTTAATAGAAAGAGGGAGCCGATATGCGACAGGATATACATCCGAATGAATGAGCATCCTCTTCCAAGGAAGTGGCAGAAGAAGTGGAGATACAAAATCCACTGTTTGAAAGTATGTTTAAAACTTAGAGCGATATGGATAGGAGCTGTTAAAAGATAGCGATTGGCATATCTTCGTTCAATCCGATATCGAAACGCTTATAGCGTTACGCGATACGGGCAATCCCCTAGACGATAGAGAGAAGAACCCTTGTATCAAGAAAAAGAAAGATTGGTAGGAACCAATGAAACAGAAATAGCGATACCCGATACATATGACAATTTATTTAACCCATGTTCCCATTCAATTAAAAGAGATCTTAATGTTATTAACCAATGAACTCGCGCTCCGCGTGAAATGATCATCTAACTGACAAACGATATGTCATAGCTTAAAACTGAACAACAAAGAACCCATTACGAAACATTACTGTAATAAGAAAAAGGTTTAATTACCTTTTTTTTAGTCTCCTTTACGATATTCAGGTGTTAATTTGCGTTAATAACTATTTAAACCTAAGGCAATCAAATCAAAAGTAGAAATTCCTTTGTTCCAACTATTCGGAATCACCATTTTCAAATTTCAACAATTTCCCGAGAAATATCTACAAATTCTGAGTAGATATCGACAAAATTAGAAGCTTTAAAAGAGATAACGATACCCGATATATATGACAATTTATTTAACCCATGTTCCCATTCAATTAAAAGAGATCTTAATTTTTAACCAATGAACTCGCAGCTCCGCGTGAAATGAACATCTAACTGACAAACGATATGTCATAGTTAAAACTGAACAACAAAGAACCCATTACGAAACATTACTGCAATAAGAAAAAGGTTTTATTACCTTTTTTTTAGTCTCCTTTACGATATTAAGATGTTAATTTGCGTTAATAACTATTTAAACCTAAGGCAAGCAAATCAAAAGTAGAGATTCCTTTGTTCCAACTATTCGGAATCACCAAATTCAAATTTCAACAATTTCCCGAGAAATATCTACAAATTCTGAGTAGATATCGACAAAATTAGAAGCTTCTAAATAGCGATTTGTTTTTGCTGATAAGTAGACATACTATAGAAATCAAACTCTACCGAGTGTTTTTTAATTAAAAGAAATAAACTCTTCTAAGGAAAGAGCTTTTATAATAGTGCTAAAGATGAAAAAACACATGTGTAATCTTCCTTCGCTGTAATAATAAATAACTTTTATTATTACAGATATGAGGGCAAAGGGTCCTCACACATTTAAAACAGATGCAAAAAAGTTTATAACCGCATATATATGGTACTATTTATTATTGTTTTTTCTTTTTTGATACTAAACGTACCGAAAGTTTGCTATCAAAAAATGGTCAAAAACTCAAAAATAAACGTAAACCCCAATCAAAAGATTATAAGAGTGGGGGGCGCAGGGAGCTCCCCGCATGGATAAGGCAGACCGTGAGTAGCAACCTGAATAGTGAGTTTGCCAAAGGTTTGCCGTTATTTCATCAAGATACAGAGCTTTCCTTATGAGGAAGGAAGTCCTGATCCTGACTGACTTCGTAATGTTTTCGTTTTTTTGTAATAGAGTCTATGCCTAGGTTACCCGTATACATGGTATGCAGGGCAAAATCTGACCTGTCTTAAGGTATAGTTAAATGAACGATTAAAAATTATACTGTAAAAATATTTTAGATTATTCAAAATAGAGTTGACATTAGTAAAATTTGAATATATAGTGAGGAACATAATTAAATAAATACGTTATTTCTTATCAAGAGATGTGGAGGGACTTGGCCCTATGATACCTCGGCAGCGGGTTTTTACTTTTGTAAAAATACTGTGCTAATTCCAACGGACGAAAGTTTGAAAGATAAGAAGGAGCTTTTCTTAGATAATTAAATTAAGAGTTTACTCTTTTTTATTTCTAAAAGAGGCCTCTTCTGTCTGATGACGGAAGAGGCCTCTTTTGTTTATTCAGAATGTATATGGTTATTTGGAGAATTGGTGTAATTATTCGTAAGTTTTGCGCACTAATCGTGAATTATAAGCAATTACTCGTGAGTTTGACAGATTAACTCGTGAGTTTCGCGCAATTACTCGTGAGTTTCACACATTTACTCGTGAATTGTGAGCAATTACTCGTGAGTTTCGAAAATTTAACCCTATCATTATGAAACTTTGCAAAGCTCTTCTCTGGATAATGAATTCGTACAAATAAACAGCGTGGGGGGAGACAGAATGATTGAATTTCAAAATGTTAAAAAGGTATATAAAACAAAGAAACAGACTGTTGAAGCTTTGAAAGGAATTAATTTGACAGTTGAAAAAGGCGATATTTTTGGTGTTGTCGGTTATAGTGGAGCCGGAAAAAGTACGTTGATTCGGTTAGTCAATCTACTCGAACACCCTTCAGATGGACAGGTTATTGTTGGGGGGAAGGATTTAACCAAATTGAACCCGAAGGAATTACGGGCAGAAAAGAAAAAAATTGGCATGATTTTTCAACATTTTAACTTACTTAACTCAAAGACAGTTTTTGATAATATTGCCATGCCGCTAGTTTTATCGGGAACCCCTAGTAAAGAAATCAAAGAGCGGGTAGGCGAGTTGTTAGAGTTCGTTGGCTTATCAAGTAAAGCAAGGAGTTATCCGGAACAATTGTCTGGCGGTCAAAAGCAACGAATAGGGATTGCTAGAGCGTTGGCTACCAACCCATCGATTCTTTTGTGTGATGAAGCGACGTCAGCATTGGATCCACAAACAACTAGTGCTGTACTGCAGCTCTTAAAAAAAATTAATAAAGAATACAATATTACCATTTTGCTAATCACTCATGAAATGTCTGTAATTAGGGAAATTTGCAATAAGGTTGCGGTCATGGAAGGCGGACGCGTGGTTGAACAAGGTTCGGTTTTCGAAGTTTTTGCGAAGCCCCAAACAGGTATCGCAAAAAACTTTGTACGAACTGTTATTCACGACGAGATCCCACAAAGTTTCCTGAAAAATACCGGATCATATATTCCGATTATTTGGAAAATTAACTTTATTGGTACTACATCAGGCAATCCTTTACTTTCAACCATCTCGAAAAAATATGATGTTCATTTAAGTGTTTTATCAGCTAATATTTCTGAAATTCAAGAAACACCTTTTGGAAATTTAATTATTGAAGTGACAGGGAACAAAAAAGAGGTGGACAAGGCTTATCAATATATTAAAGATGAGGGGATTCTCGTCCAGGAGGTGCAGATAAATGGGTAATACGCTTTGGGGAATGGAAATAACGGCAGACCAGCTGTCGACAGCTTTCGGTGACACACTTTATATGGTAGCCATCTCATTGATATTTTCCGGGCTGATTGGACTTCCGCTAGGAATCTTACTTGTCATTACAAGAAAGGGTCACATCCTGGAGAATAAATGGATCTTTAATGTATTGAACCCGGTCATCAATATATTGCGGTCGGTTCCTTTCATCATCTTGCTTGTAGCACTTATTCCGTTTACCAGAATGATTGTCGGCAGTGCGATCGGAACGAATGCGGCCATTGTTCCGCTAATCTTTTACGCGGCTCCTTATATTGCCCGGCTTGTGGAGAACTCCCTGTTGGAAGTGGACAAAGGGATCATCGAGGCAGCTCAGGCGATGGGGGCGACGACATGGCAAATCATTTATCGCTTTTTGATTCCCGAGGGACTTAGTTCGTTGATCCTTACATTTACAACAGCGACAATTGGCCTTGTTGGATCTACGGCCATGGCAGGTGCTGTCGGTGCAGGTGGGGTAGGAGATTTAGCCTTAGCTTACGGTTATCAAAGGTTCGATACGATGACGATGGTCGTCACAGTAGCGGCGCTCGTGATCATCGTTCAATTATTGCAATCCACCGGGAATTTTGTTTCAAGAAAAATCAGAAGAAGATAAAAATAACAGGAGGTAGGAGAAATGAAGAAAATCTTATTAACGATCATGGTATTGGCATTGGCCATTGTGGCTGCAGCATGCGGGAACGAAGAGGGTGCATCAGGCGGTTCGGATGATGTGAAAACAGTGAAAGTCGGTGTCAGCAGCGGGGATACGAGAACATGGGAATACATTGTTGACTTAGCGAAAAAGGATGGGCTGAATATCGAACTTGTTACTTTTAATGATTATATCCAACCGAACCTTGCGTTAAGTGAAGGAGAAATTGATGCGAATTCATTCCAAACAGTTGCCTACTTCGATGAATTTGTTAACGATCAAAATTTGAAATTAGAGGCCATCGGATCAACTGTTATTGCACCTATGGGCCTTTATTCGAAAAAACACAAAGATCTCAAAGATCTTCCAGATGGCGCTACGATAGCCGTTCCGAATGAAGCAACAAACTTTGGCCGTGCATTACTCCTTCTTCAAGAAGCTGGATTGATTACATTGAAAGAGGAATTCAATGGATCGGGATCATTGGAAATCATTAAGGAAAATCCGAAAAAATTGAAAATCAAACCTGTTGCTGCCGGCAATACGCCGCGTCTATTGGATGATGCCGATGCTTCAGCCATTAATAATAACTTTGCCGTTGAAGCAGGCCTTACTTTAAAAGAGGCATTATTCCATGAAAGTAAAACGGCGAAACCATATATTAATATCATTGCGGTTAAAAAGGGAAATGCCGACCGTCCTGAGCTACAAAAATTAGTGGAGCTTTATCAATCGAAAGAAGTGGAAGCGTTCATTGAAAAAACGTTTAAAGGAAACACCATTCCTGCATATGTTTCTGTAGACGAATTAGTGAATTACCAAGATGCTTGGACAAAACCAGCCAATGAAAAATGATGAATAGAACAAAGTGAAGGAATGCCGGATGGATTCAAGGTGCCTGTCCGGCTTTTTAAACCAAAAGGGGAGTTAAGAATATGGCGAGAGAATTATTGCAGAAGCAGCATCAGCAGATCATTGAAGATCACATCGACCTTCATTCCGAATTATATATTGAAACGAGTCAAGCCATCCATGCAAACCCCGAAATTGGGAATCAAGAGTTCTTTGCTTCGAAAACGTTGACCAAATTACTTCAAGATGCAGGATTTGAAGTAACCCGTGATATAGCTGGGCATGAAACTGGCTTCATCGCCAAAAAGGCCTCCTCAAAGAAAGGCCCCAAAATTGCCTTTTTAGCTGAGTATGATGCATTGCCAGGTCTAGGACATGCTTGCGGCCATAATATCATTGGCACTACGAGTGTCGCAGCAGGAATTTCACTATCTCAAGTACTAGAGGAAACAGGCGGAGAGGTGATTGTTTTCGGAACACCTGCTGAAGAGGGAGGGCCAAATGGAAGTGCAAAAGGCAGCTTTGCGAAGCACGGTTTGTTTGATGAGGTAGATGCAGCCATCATTATCCATCCAGCTGGTCAAACTGGTGTAACAAGTCCATTTTTGGCTGTAGATCCACTTGATTTTCATTTTTACGGAAAATCAGCACATGCAGCTGCTGCGCCTGAGCAAGGTGTAAATGCTCTTGACGGGGTTATTCAGCTATTTAATGGCATTAGTGCTTTACGTCAGCAACTCCCATCTGAGGTCAAAATCCACGGAATAATAACCAATGGTGGAGAAGCACCTAACATCATTCCTGAATATGCTTCTGCCCGATTTTACATTAGAGCAACAACATGGAAGCTATGCCAGGATGTATCGCGTAAAATACGTGATGTTGCTGAAGGGGCTGCACTTGCCACAGGAAGCACAGTTAAAGTCGAACGTTTCCAAAATGAAGTGCTTGATTTTGTCATAAATCCAGTTCTTGATGAACTGTTAAAGGAAGAACTGACTCAATTAGGAGAAACGGTAGCTCCTAGAAAAGATAGTGGTTTTGGTTCGACTGATGCGGGGAACGTAAGCCATATAGTTCCGACAGCCCATCCATATATAAAAATTGGACCAGATGATTTGATTGCCCATACAAATGAATTCCGCGACTGTGCTAAATCTCAAGAAGGAGACAAAGCCATCCTCACTGGTGCAAAATCTCTTGCTCTTACTGGCTACCGGTTGATTTCGGATAAAGATCTGTTGGATAAGGTTAAAACAGCTTTTCATGAAGCGAAGCAAAAGGAAATATAAATAAATCGGATAGCAATGGTAGTTGGTCTTCTCCAAATCTATAAAATAAGAAGTGCATTAGCTTAGACAAAACGATATATATAGGTCAGATAAAGAAAAACAGAAGCCCCTTGGCTTCTGTTTTTGTTATTTCTAGCTTTTTGAGAAGCTTCCAGTAAATCGTCAAATGTGGAATCAGTCGTAGCTACCAATGCCTCAAATCACCTTCTTACCTTTTTTCACTTTTATTCCTCTCCCTAAAATGTATCAGCGTAGTTTATATGCGAAATGTCGGTGATACCCTAATTCAATGGTATAAAAAAAATCCCTATCTATTTAAATGGGGATTCTTTTTTCATTTAAATGGAGCATCCCACTAAAAGGGTCAGAACCCTTATAAAGTTATTTAAGGAAAGTAAAAGAAGGTTTTTATCCGAAATGTTTCCATGATTATTAAAGGGTAATTACTGTTTTATTTCAATTTCAATAAAACATCTCTAAACATTCAGATTTATTTTATTATGACTATATAGGATTTATCATTAAAGGAGAGGTATATGAAAAAGTTTTTCTTTATCTTCATTTTGGCTTTAATCCCCTTCGCCTCTACGACTGTAAGTGCAGAATCAGACTTACCTCTCATTAGTGAAGCTGGGATCATTATTGATGCGAAAAGTGGGAAAGTGTTATACGAAAAAAACACAAATAAAAAAATGTATCCAGCCAGTCTAACGAAAGTTGCTACTGCTATATATGCTATTGAGCACGGGGATAAGAATGAACTAGTGACTGTTAGCAAAAAAGCGGCTGAGGCAGACGGCTCTTCGGTATTTATTGAACCTGGGGAGAAAATAGAGCTTTCCAAATTAATTGCAGGAATGCTCATCAACTCCGGAAATGATGCAGCTATCGCAATTGCCGAGCATATGTCTGGTAGTGAAAAACTGTTCATGGAGGATTTGAATGAGTTTTTAAGGAAAGAAGTAAACGTCACCGATACTCATTTTACGAACCCCCATGGATTGTTTGACAAAAACCATGTAACTACAGCCAGTGACCTTGCGAAAATTACCCAATATGCAATGAAAAATGAAATTTTCCGTGAATATTTTGGGAAGAAGGATTTACCATGGGAAGTGGAAACATGGGACACAACTCTAGTTACCCATCATAAAATTTTAAAAGGCGAACTCCCCTATAAGGGAATAACCGGTGGGAAAACAGGTTTTGTTAGTAAATCTGGCTACACCCTGATTTCTACTGCTACAAGAGGAGAACAGGACTTGATTGCGGTCACTCTTAAAGCTCCTTCAGACAAGGATGCCTACTCTGATACTGAGCTTCTATTCAGCTATGGCTTTGAAAACTTTAAATCAGCCAAAATTGATAAAAAAAGCATACTTTATTCAGCGGATCACTCTAAATCCTACACGCTGAACGAAGACTTATACTATACCCATCTAATTAGTGATGAACCTAGTCTAAAAACCAGTAATGATGGAATTCTCTCAATCATGAACCAAGAAGGGAGCACCATAGAATCCTTTGATCTTAAAACGGTCGCAGATGTTAGGAACACAGAAGTGCCGGCCTCGTTTAAAAAAGAAACAATCAATGAGGAAGCTAATAAATTTTCTGTCCCATCTCTAGGATGGGGAGGCTGTGTCATTCTTATCATTCTGATAACGGTTTTTCTAAAGAAAAGAAAAAAACGAAGTGATTTTAGAACTCGTTACTAAAGAAAAACCGACTGGCAACCAGAGGCGTTGTTGCCTTATACTTTTCCCTAAAATCAGCCACTAAGGGTGGCTTTAATTTAATAAATAGAACGAAGGAGCACACATATTATACATGACTAATATGTATACTCCTTTATTTTTAAAGGCTTTTTATGATTTAGGTATTGATAATTCCAGGACAGGGTTTTTCTTTTAGGGGTATATAGTTATGTTGATACTAATACATTGTTACTTCTTACGAATACTAGAGGACGACATCTTTAGGATATCGCCCTCTACATACACTACGATTTATATTGAACAAAATACTTCCTCTTTTTATTTATAATCAGTTGTCACTTATTTTAAAGCTAATGAATTTCTGCTCCATCATTTCTTCCATCGCATATTTGACGCCTTCTCTGCCAACACCGCTGTCCTTCCAGCCACCATATGGCATATTATCAATCCGATAGGTCGGGATATCATTAATGACGACTCCTCCCGTTTCCAAGCGTTCCGCCGCATAAAAAGCACGTTCTATGCTCGGTGTCATCACTCCTGAATTCAATCCGTAACGTGAATCATTTGCATCCTTGATAGCATCATCCAGCGTATCGAATGGAAATATACAGACAATCGGACCGAATACTTCGAAACGAAATACCTTTGAGTCACGATTTACATCTGTTAAGACGGTAGGTAAGAGAACATTGCCTTCCACTGTACCGCCACACTCAATTTTTGCTCCTTCCTGTACTGCCTCGTCGATCCAACTTTGTAACCGCTCCAACGATTTTTTCGAAATGACCGCAGTAATATTAGTGCTTTCCTCGAGAGGGGATCCAATGACAAGCCGTTTTGTCCTACTGACGAATCGCTCCAAAAATTGTTGGTACAGTGAACTGTGGACATAAATTCTTTGAATCGAGATACACACCTGCCCATTATTTGTAAAAGAGCCCATCACACTTCGTTCTATGACTTTATCGATGTCGACTCCTTCATCAATAATGAACGGCGAATTGGATCCGAGTTCAAGGGTAAGCTTACGAAAGCCTGCTTGCTGCTGGATAAGGTGTCCGACTTCCACACTGCCAGTAAAAGTCACTTTTTTTACATGAGGGTGGGTTGTCAAAGCTTCACTTAAGACATCCCCTTTGCCCGGAATGATGTTCAATACTCCTTCTGGAAGGCCTGCTTCTTTAAAAATTTCTGCAAGCACGAGTGAACTAAGAGGCGTTTGTTCGGCAGGTTTTAATACAATTGAATTTCCAGCCGCAATAGCTGGACCAACTTTATGGGCGACAAGATTAAATGGAAAGTTAAATGGGGTAATTGCCGTTACGACGCCAATCGGGGTACGAATTGTGAAGCCAAAACGGTTTACTCCACCCTGTGCCGCATCCATCGGAATTTGTTCTCCATAATTGTTCTTAGCCGCTTCTGCAGAAAAACGGTAGGTCTGAACTGTACGATTGATTTCCTCACGAGCATTTCGAATTGTTTTCGCAGCCTCTAGAGAAACGATTTTCGCAAGTTCTTCACTACGTTCTTCCATGATCGCAGCAGCTTTTACTAAAATTTCGGCTCGTGCGTGTGCCGGGTAGGATCGGTATTTCTGAAAAGCGGAATTTGCCTCAACAATTGCTTCAATGGCATCCGCTGGTTCAGCCTGTCCGATTTGTGCAATTTCTTCATTTGAATGGGGATTATATAACGGCTCATACGATTTAGCCTCACGCCATTTGCCACCGATCCACAATTGCCACTTTTGCTTCATCTGACATTCCTCCAATAATACATGGTTTTATAATTTACAAATATAATCACCCAGTGTTTTCGAAAGCTCTACATTTTCCGAGTAATCGACATCTACATCTATCAAGACAATCTCCTTACTCGCAACAGCTTCTTCTAATGTGTGAAGCAATTCATCGGAATGGGTTACTTTAACCCCTTTAACACCAAAACTTTTAGCGAATTCTAAAAAGTCTGGGTCTGTAAATTCAATCGCATTCGTACGATCAAACTTATTCAATTGCTTCCACTCGATTAGTCCGAATTTTGAATCATGAAAAATGACAATCACGAAGGCAAGACCCAGACGTTTAGCAGTTGCCAATTCAACACCATTCATCAGAAATCCACCATCACCTGTGACCGCAATGACAGGTTTATCAGGTTTTGCCAGTTTGGCCGCAATGGCACCGGGAACCGCAATACCCATTGATGCAAAGCCATTAGAAATGATGGTGTGATTAGGTTTTTCCGGCTGATACATCCGGGCAATCCATAATTTATGGGCACCCACATCCGAAATGACAATGGCTTCCCCTTTTTCCGCCTTTTTCAAATCGGCGATAATTCGCTGAGGGATGATAGGGCTTCCTGATACTTCATCTGAAGAATGAAGCTTTTCAATAATCTGAGACCTTAACCTTTTCACTTCTGGCCAAAGCTCTTTTTCTTCAACTTCAGTAGTCAAGGCTTCAAGTGACTCTGTAACATTACCGACCAATTCAGCTTGAAGAGGGTAATAAGCATCAATCTCAGCTGGTCTGGCATCAATATGAATAATCGGATTCATCGCCTCATCGTTCCAATATTTTGGCAAGTACTCGACGAAATCATAGCCAACGGTGATAATGAGATCGGCCAAATCAAACCCGCATAGAACATAATCCCTTGCTTGCATCCCTACTGTATAAAGGGTCAATGGATGGTCGGAAGGTAAAACCCCTTTGGCCATGAACGAATTCACAACTGGAATTTGCTTCGCTTCTGCAAATTTCCGCAAGGCCTCTGTAGCTCCATCACGGATCACGCCATTGCCAGCTAGAATAATCGGCTTTTTAGCGCGATTGATTAATTCTACGGCTTTTTTGATTTCTGCTTCGGCAGGGCGGGATCTTGGCATTGGTGTAACTGGTAGTGGTTCACCTTCTGTATCCATCATTGCCACATCTTCAGGGAGCTCGATATGAACAGCTCCTGGCTTTTCAATGACAGCTGTCTTAAATGCTTTACGGATAATTTCCGGAATCGTATGTGGCACCTTAATTTGTTGATTCCATTTCGTTACTTCCTCAAAAACTCCAATAATGTCCACATATTGATGCGACTCCTTATGAATGCGATCAAGGCCCGCCTGACCTGTGATGGCGACAACAGGTGAATAATCCAGATAAGCATTGCCTATCCCGGTTAATAAATTGGTTGCACCCGGTCCCAATGTGCCCAAACAAACACCTGGCTTTCCAGTTAGCCGACCATAGATGTCTGCCATAAAAGCAGCTGCTTGTTCATGATGAACTAAGATAAATTTAATATCAGAGCCTATTAGAGAATCAACTAAATCCGTATTTTCCTCACCAGGTATTCCAAAAATATACTTAACTCCTTCATTCTCTAAACATCGTACAAACAAATCTGATGCCTTCAAACTATTCCCTCCTCAACCAATTCAATTTCTTTCCTTATATGTTGGCACTGCTTATGAAATATTATGTACCTGAGTGTTTTAAAAACCATTTCGTCTATTTATGAATGCTTTGACAAATTCAGAAGCATCACGCCATACTACGGAATTACTCAGTACTAGGAAGATTAGTATTTTTCAGCAAAAATCGGTCCAGAAATGCGGCACTATTCTTTTAATGGTGATAATGAAGGGAAGCTGTTTTAAAGGAATTACTACAAAAATATCGTAAATGCTCAAAGTATATGTGAGAAGTAGTTACGCGTGGTTTTATTGATGAAGAAGCCCTTTTTATTGGAATGATAGGTCGCCAAAATTTGCCGAAGAAGAAAAAATACGATAGATAAACAAAGCTGATAACCAAAAGATATATCTTATTGAAGGATCCGCTTTTTTCGCAGTGCGAGGAAAATGGGGGGATGAGGAATCGTCTGCTTCCATATTGCATGTAGAAGCGTACTAAAAATATCGCTTCAGGTAAGCTGTTCACCCCTGGCAGGTTTGTGATTGCTTTTCGATGGGAGCTGATCTCGTAAATATTGCGCGTGGATTCATTAAATCCGTTAGAAAATAGGTGTAAGTTAGTAAACAGTGAAATTAAATCATAATTTTTTTTCGCTGGAGAAAACTAAACGAGCAAGAATAGAAAGGGGAGAATAAGTATGAGTCGTGGTAAAAATTTTAATCACAAAGAAAAAGGACATCCTGGAAACTTACCTAATAATAGAATAAGCGAAGAGAAGGAACACAGTCGACAGTATGAACAGATTGAAGATATTGTTACACATGAAGCTTTTAAAAATCGGGAAAAAGAGGACGAGATGCCTTAATTTACTCAGCAAATTAATCGGGTGGAATACAATGGTTAGATATTTGTGGAATAATCGCTAATTAGATTGATAAAACAAGGCTTGTGTCCCATCAAAATATTTAGACATTTAAATATTTCCCGTTCGTAAAAGTACAACTTTTTTGAACGGGTATTTTTGTTTAAAATAGGTAGATTTTACGTTCGTTAAAGTTGAGATACACTTTTGTATGCCTGTAGTTTTGTAAACATAGTGGCATCGCTCAGAACCTGCTTTTCTCCTAAAAAATCTTGATCTATTCTTATTCAAACGTTCCTTTTATTAGCGGAACCTGCTTTTCTACCATCACTTGTCCTCTTGCCATTACTGTGTCGATTGTCAATGTTTCCTTTTGCAAAAATACGATATCGGCATCCTTGCCGATTTGGATGCTGCCCTTGCTCGAAAGCTTTAGCACTTGTGCGGGGTTCGTGGTGATGACCTTCAGAGCCGTTTCCAGCGGGATGCCTTCCTCTAAAACAGAATCACGCACTTCGTAATATAGCGACGATACTTTTCCTACTTGTAGGCCTGCATACTCCCCATGGCTGTTAAAGAAGGGAAGGCTTGCTTGCCCGTCTGAAGAGAAGGTGATGTGTCCGACGGGAACCCCTTCTTCAAGCATCATGCGCAAGCCCATACTGCACTTCACTTCGCCTTCCTCCAAAAACTGAGGAATGGTACTTGTGGTAAAGTCTACATATCCGCCTCGCTTCGCGTAATCAATTCCCGCCCTGAATAATTCTTCATTTCGATTGATATGTGTCGGATGGAGCTGCCGAATCGGAATGTCGGTTTTATCTGCAATTTCATGCAGCAAGGAAAGCTTTCCATCTCCGTCCCCTACATGAACTTCTAATATCCCAGCTTTTCCTGACAGGATACCGCCATTGCGTGCCGCAGCGGCGACTTTAGTCAGTTCCTCAAATGTGGGTTCTGATGATCTATGGTCGGAGATTGCAATCTCTCCAACACCGATAATTTTATCGATTAAAATAATATCGTCTTCGATTTTTCCCGTCAATGTTTTTACTGGCACTTGATAGGAGCCTGTATGAATAAAGCAGGAAATCCCCTCTTCTTCAAGCGCCCGCGCCTTGGCAAGAAGGCTTTCCATTCTACGGGTAGTTCCGTCCGTACCAAGTAAGCCGACCAGCGTTGTAATACCTGAAGTAGTAATATCAGTGAGCATCAGCTCGGGGGTGCGGGTTTTGAATCCGCCCTCGCCCCCTCCACCGATAATATGAACATGTGAATCTATAAAACCCGGAACAACCAAAAGATTAGTCGCATCAATGATTTGAATAGGGGCAAAGTTGTCAGGAATCTCGATTCTGTCATCTATAAATGCGATTTTATCGTTTGTAATCAATATGTCTTTCCGTCCTAAGTAATTGGGTGAGTATATCTCACCATTTTTAATTAAAGTAAGCAATTCGTTTCTCCTCCTGTAAATACTGTTTCTTTCTTGTAAATACTGCTATCAGAATGGACCATACCCGATGAAGTGGGCTATGATAACAGCTATTAATCCGATGAGATATTGAATGAGCACAAGCGGCAAAATCCACTTCGCCCACTTTGTCCAAGGAATGCCTGCGATTGCTAAGCCCGCCATTAAGGTGGTAGCGGTCGGGAAAATCATATTTCCGATTCCGTCCGCAAAAGAGAAAGACAACACTGCAGTTTGGCGTGTAATATCCAATAAGTCTGCGAGCGGCACCATAATTGGCATTGTCAGCATCGCATGACCGGTGCCGGACGCTAGTATAAAATGAATTAGAGTTTGGAAGCTGTACATGCCGGCAACGCTTAAAAAGGCCGGGATATGCTGGATAGATTCAGCTACTTGATGCAACATAGGGTCGACGATATGGCCCTCATTCAATACGACAAGAATGGCACGTGATACGCCGATTATCAAAGCGCCGCCGAGCAAGGCAGCAGATCCATTAGTAAAGGAGTTGACAATGTGATCTGCAGACAGTTTTCCGATGATTCCAATTACGATTGTCAATACAATGAATAAGGCAGCGATTTCTGTCATGTACCATTGGAACTTGATGACTCCAAACGCCAAGACGATATAGTTAATTAAAAAAGCTACTAAGATGAGCTTATGTCTCGCTGTTAACTTCGCACTTGATTGCAGCAGGTTTTTCGCTTCTTCTTTTGTATATTTTCCGTAGATTCCTATAGAAGGATTTGTCTTTACTTTCATTGCGTAACGATAGATATAAAGAACGGAAACCAGATAGACAATAACAAATAAAATAAGGCGGAACCCTATGCCTGAGAACATCGGCAATTCTGCGATTCCTTGGGCAAGTCCAACTGTGAATGGATTCATGACGGCAGTCGTAAATCCTGACATTACCCCTACTATGACAATGGCGGTTCCTGTAATTGTATCGAATCCCAGAGCCAACGCCAGGGGAATGATAAGTGGAAGGTAAGCCAGTGTTTCTTCTGCCATCCCCATTAAGGAGCCGCCTACAGCGAAAAACAGCATCACGACAGGAATCAATAGCTTTTCACGCGTCGCCAACTTCCGAGCCATTGTCCCGATAAGCACATCAACCGTACCTGTTGCTCTTAAAACACCGAAAAACCCTCCGATAATCAATAAGAAAAAGATAATATTTCCGGCTTCTACCATTCCTGTGTGAATGGCTTTTATCATATCGAACAATCCGACCGGTGCAGATTCTATCCATTTAAAAGAATTGGCGTCTACAGTTGCTCGTCCATCCGCTTCAATCCTTGCATATTCCCCAGCCGGCAAAATGTAAGTGAATAGAGTTGCTATTGCGAGAATGCAGAGCAGTAATACAAAAACATTGATTTTTCTCTCTTTTTTTCCCGCTGTTCCAAGCGAAACAATCTTTTCTTGTGGTTGGCTCATACGTGTCTCTCCTTTGTCTTTAAAATAAATGCATGGAACTAAAACGCTTACAAAATAATTCCGGCCTAGAGACTATCAATTTTTTTTCTCGTATTCTGCTGTTTTCCTCCTTTTCAAATCCATAGGCACTTCACTGATTTATATATGCAAAATCTGTGCCAATATTGGTAGATTGATTTTTATGAAAACTTTAGGGTTGGATTATAGTTTAAGGTCATTATTGGTTCTTTTTGGTGATATAATAGAACCAATTTAAAGACAGGTAGGTGTTTTTATGTCAAAATCCTCACTTACTCTTATAGCGGGAAGTGCAAAAACAAAGCAAGCCTTGCAGGAACAGCTGGAACAATTGCTTGGCGATTATGTTCATGTTAAAAGCCATGCTACCGATGAGGGAATGCCACAGTCACTGGAAGATAGAATTATCTTGTATTCATCAGATACCGCTTATGATAATTCAAATGCTATGTATAGCGTAAATGCCGAGAAAATAATTGTGGGAAAGAGAACAGTTAATCATGAATACATTGACAAACTATTAAGAATACCTGATGGTTCAGCAGTTTTGGTGGTGAATGATGATGATGATGCCACTATAAGTCTTATTGAATCCTTATATCAGCTTGGTGTCGATCATGTTCAATTTATCCCATTTCGGAAGGGGATATTGTTTTATGAGGATGTCCAAATTGCCGTTTCACCAGGGGAAACACATCTGTGCCCCTCTTACATAAAAGAAGTAATCGATATAGGCGTTCGTCTTTTTGATATAACAACAATTCTGGAAGTTGTAGAATGCTGCGGTTTGAACAAGGATATATCCTCTAAGATTTCAGAAAGGTATATTAGCAATATCATTGAATTACAACGTAAGCTGTTATTTGCGGAGCGGGATGCCAAGCAGATGAGCGAGCACATCCAAAATGTGTTGGGAACTGTCGATGATGGAATATTGGTCGTCAATGAGGAAGGACGGATTACGGTATTCAATAATCGGCTTGCAGCATTGTTTCATGTGGATGCACAAGATGTGGTTAATAAGTATTTAGAGCATGTAATGAATCGCCGGGATATTACCGATTTCATCATGGACGGTAGGGATGAAAGCAAGTTCTTCGACATAAACGGCGTGGACGTCGTAATTTTTCGGTTGCAAATGATGAAAGAAAATACAATTGTCGTAACCTTCAAGAGTGTACATCAAGCCTTTGAAATAGAAAAGACAGCACAAAGAGAAATGCGAAATAAAGGATTTTATACGAAATACTGCTTTGATGATATTATCGGTGAGGATGATGTAATGAAAGATCGTAAGCAGATTGCTAAGAAGCTTGCCTTGTCAGAGCATCCGATTTTGATTCAGGGTGAGACAGGAACAGGAAAAGAACTGTTTGCTCATGCTATTCATGAACATTCATTGCGAAAAAACGGGCCATTTCTGGCTGTGAACTGTAGCGCATTAACAGAAACTTTACTTGAAAGCGAATTGTTCGGCTACGAAGAGGGAACATTTACAGGAGCGCAAAGGGGAGGCAAGAAAGGTTTATTTGAATTGGCGGATAACGGGACCATCTTTTTGGATGAAATTGGCGACATAAGTCTCACAGTTCAATCACATCTGCTGCGCGTTCTGCAGGAGGGGGAAATCCGCAGAATTGGCGGCAGAAGAATCATACCCATTAATGTTCGAGTGATTACTGCAACGAATAAAGATCTTCAAGGAAAGATGCGTGACGGTTCATTCAGAACAGACTTGTTTTACCGGCTGAATGTACTCAATCTCTACATTCCGTCACTCAATGAGAGAAGAGCGGATATTCCGCTTTTGATAAAGCATCTCATCACAAAGAGTGGGAAGTGGGTAAAGGTAGAGCAAGACGTACTGGAGTATTTCATGCAATATAATTGGCCCGGCAACATAAGGGAACTGAAAAGCACAATTGATTACATGCTGACGGTTTGTGAGGGAAATGTTGTGACGAAAAGTGACCTTCCGTTCATGCACGGACAAGCGGGAGACAGTGTGACGTCCGAATATTCCGCATGTGAAAGTATGCTGGAAATGCAGGAGCGTGCTTTCATCTTGGAAGTAATCAAGCAATACAATGAAAAAGGAAGAACGGCGAGCAGAGAGCTAATATCAAGTCAAAGCAAAGAATCGGACTTTGTCTTGTCCCCTCAGCAGGTCCGTCGCCGCTTGGATATTTTAGAAGGCGAAGGATTTGTGGTCAAAGGTAGAGGACGGGCCGGCACGAAGATAACTGCTGCCGGAATAGAGTATTTATATTTTCTTAAGTCGAAGTGTTCAGTGTAGTGCTAAAGAAAAATGATTCCTGCATGTTGCTTTTGGATGAAAATGAGATAAACATCCATTAATTGATTGAGTTGGATATAACGATAGGCAGTGCAAATGAGATAGACATGAATCATAATTTAAAGGGACTGAGGCGTTTTGCTAAGAGAAAGCTGGCGTCAGTTGCCCTATACGATTTATGGCTGATGAGTTTAAGTCAGCGCAAGTATTAGGGGAATTCTCGTTGCAAGTAAAGGTCCGTCCTTTTGCTAGGGGAGAGTAAAAATCAGATGCTTCGGGGTTTCCTTTCCATAATATCAACACAATATAGTCAGGATGGAATTCTAAGACATTGGAAACTCAATTTTTTGATTCCATAAGTCTTATTTTGAAAAATTTGATATCTAAGAAATGTTGTAGAACGTGTCATTGCTTGATCAAAAAACGAGTACGATCCATGTTAGGATTGAAACCCTTTCGAGGGAAAACCTAAAAAAATAGCTTGGGGGACATCTCCAATATGTATTAATTATTTATATATCTCCTTCTTCTAGTTTTTTGTTTAAAACCATATAATCATTCTTGTTAAAGGATATCGTTACTCTATCTAGTCTATCTCCATTTGGATATAAAAATAATTGTTGATTGAATTTTATACCTAAAGGTACGACTGTTTGATAAATAAGATTTAAAATTTTAAAACATTCTAAATCTACTCCTTCTTTCAAATGATTTTTAACATGAATAATTACTACATCTTCAATATTTTCAAATCTAGGTTTTCGGGGAGAAATATTTTGAGCTTTACAAAGTCTTTTTAATAGATTTTGATAATAATCATGATTTTGTTTCAAATAAACCACCTCACATTTCATTTTATGTTATATAATTATATAAGAAAAATACATAATATAGAAATATAGGTTAATTTTGTGAAAAAATATTATTTTATCAACACTTTGCATCCTTTTTTCTTTAGTTTTAGTTACTCCAACATTTGCAAGTGAAACATAAAACAACTTTTTCAACTTCGTGATTTCCTTTCCCAATTAAAATAGATATTTCACAAAAGCAAAAAAACTTCGCAAAAAAGAAATACGATGATTTCTTCATGCCAAGTTCCATTCTATACACTAATAACTAAATTGGATTCTTGTTTTATTTACTTGAGTATTCTAAAGTAACTCAAATATCTAGTAATTGAAAATTTCAAAATAATAATTCAAAAATCTTCAGATGAATTATACTTTTTTTCGGCCCGTATTTGTTCTATTCTTTCGGAAACAATTCTGAACATAAGATGCAGTGATACTCTTTTTTCTAATTCCAATTTAGGTATTTATAAATGTAAATCAGTCATTAAAGGCTGTGTTATCTGAAACTTCAGAATCGACTAGATTATATCTATTGAATAAATAGTTGTCAACATCGTTATGTATGCGCTCACATGAGTATGGTCATATACAGATTGACAACTTATGTATCCTAAAGTATATACTTATTGAGTCTTAGGGAAAATAAAGGGGAGGGACATCTATGAATAATCAAGTTAGCCAGATCAATAATTTTTCTATGGGGAAATTAACTTCTTTATTGGTTCTCATGCATAATACTGAAATGGTAAAAGAAATTGAACAAGAACTTATATCTAGAGGGTGTCAGTATACAGTTGGAAAAGTTGGTGCCATGGATTTATCTAAAGTAGTTTCCGCGATTGAGACGAGTGCTAAAACAAACAATGTAATAAATTCTAATTCGTATAGAGAGGTTCATGCTCTTTATCATGCAATATTAGAGGCGATGCAAGGAGTAAGCAGAGGAACCCTACAATTAGGCGATATTTTGCGTACTGTTGGTTTAACATTTTCAATTGTTAGAGGAAATATTGACTTTTCTGGATACAATGGAGAATGGATTAGTGTATTTGTATATGGAACTATAGGTGCTCCAAAAAAAGGATTCGAACATGATGCATTAGGATTTGGATTTAATCATATATAAAAAAACGACCCAAATTATTTAAGTTTCAAATAATTTTTAATATTTTTAGAAAAACAATTGACAAAACATTCAGATAAGGCGATACTCTTATTAGGTGCCATACTAGTTATACTTTAAGTCGTACACCTTAAAGTATATAGTCATTTAGGTTTTATAGTTATTTAGGATTGATTTCAATGTTTAAACTTATAGTTAAAGCCCATAGTTAATAGATTATAGGGGGCTATATCAAAAGAGGAATACATTTCTCTTTTGATATAGCCCCCTTTTTATTTTCAAAAAGTAAGGTGATTTTATTATATAAAGGAGTGATGATAATGTTTATTCAAATAGACGGGAATTCATTAACGTATGATCAAATTCATCAAGTTATTCATGAGGGTTATTCCGTTAAAATTAGTAGTGATGCTCTAGAAAATATAAAGAAAAGCAGAAATATAGTTGAGGAAAGTATTATCAACAACAAAGTAATCTATGGTGTTAACACAGGATTTGGGAAATTTAGTGATACGGTAATTTCAAAGGATGATTTAGCTGACTTACAAATCAATTTAATTCGAAGTCATGCTTGTGCCCTTGGGGAGCCATTTTCTTTGGAGGTAAGCAAAGTTATGCTGCTTCTCAGAGCGAATGCATTAGCAAAAGGATTTTCAGGCATTCGTCTGGAAACTCTGCAGTTACTAATTGATTGTTTAAATCACAATATTGCTCCTGTTATTCCAAGTCAAGGGTCATTAGGAGCAAGTGGTGATTTGGCTCCTTTATCACATCTAGCATTACTATTAGTTGGAGAAGGCGAAGCTATTTACAATGGTGAAAAAATGCCAGGGGGAGAAGCACTAAAGCAAGCAGGTCTTGAACCGATAAAATTACAAGCAAAAGAAGGCCTAGCTTTAATAAATGGAACTCAAGCTATGACAGCTGTGGGTGTAGTTGCATATATGGAAGCTCAAGAGCTTGCTGATCTTGCAGATGGTATAGCTGCATTAACATTAGAAGGCCTTCAAGGAATTGTTGACGCTTTCACTCCAGAATCTCATTCAGTAAGACCTTATCCAGAACAGCAAAAAGTAGCTGGAAGAATTCTTTCTTATCTTGAAGGTAGTCAATTAACAACCACTCAGGGACAAATTCGAGTACAAGACGCTTATTCATTACGATGCATACCACAAGTACATGGTGCTGTTCAACAAGTTTTAAATTATGTAAAAGAGAAACTAACCATTGAAATAAACTCGGCAACGGATAATCCATTAATATTCTCAGATAGTGGAAAGGTTATCTCTGGAGGCAACTTCCATGGCCAACCGATTGCTTTCGCAATGGACTTTCTTGGTATAGCAATGTCAGAAATAGCAAGTATTTCTGAAAGACGAATTGAACGATTGGTAAACCCTCAACTAAATGATTTACCAGCATTTTTAAGTCCAGATCCTGGTCTTCAATCAGGTTTAATGATTACCCAATATGCTGCTGCATCATTAGTTTCAGAGAATAAAACATTAGCTCATCCTTCTAGTGTAGATTCTATTCCATCCTCAGCTAACCAAGAGGACCATGTGAGCATGGGGACAACGGCTGCACGTCATGCTTACCAAATTATTCAGAATAGTCGTAAAGTCCTTGCTATAGAAGCCATTTGTGCTGCTCAAGCTGCAGATTTTAGAGGCTCAAATAAGTTAGCACCTGAGACAAAAAGAGTTTATTCAAAAATAAGAGAAGCTGTTCCAACTATTACACAAGATCGTATCTTCTCACTTGATATTGAAAGATTAGCTAAGTTACTAAAAGAGGACGTACGGGAAGTTAATTATCAATTGATGCATTAATAAAATTACATGGATATTTTTTTTTATAGGGTTTCTCAAAGGGTAATTATGACACCTAAACATAAAATTTATAAAAAATGATGCTTTTTATGAATTGTGTCTCAGTATAGTTTTTTCTAAGAAATTATTAGTTTCTATAAATTCAAAGAATCTAGTTTCAGATATTTTCATGTTAATAGGGGAGGAAATATAAATGAAAACTGAACAAAGAGTAATTAGAGCACCTCGTGGAAAAGAACTAAACACTAAAGGGTGGGTGCAAGAAGCTGTTCTTCGTATGTTAATGAACAATTTAGATCCAGAAGTAGCAGAACATCCAGAAAAGCTAGTTGTATACGGAGGAATCGGAAAGGCTGCACGTAACTGGGAAGCATTTGATCGTATCGTGTCAACTTTAAAAGACTTAGAAGAAAATGAAACTTTATTAGTGCAATCAGGAAAACCTGTTGCTGTTTTCAAAACCCATAAAGATGCACCACGTGTCCTGTTAGCTAATTCAAATATTGTGCCAGCATTTGCTAATTGGGATAAATTCCATGAACTTGATAAAAAAGGATTAATGATGTACGGCCAAATGACGGCAGGAAGTTGGATCTACATTGGAAGTCAAGGAATTGTACAAGGTACGTATGAAACGTTTGCTGAATGTGCGAATCAACATTTTAATGGCGATCTAGCAGGTACTATTACCGTAACAGCAGGGTTGGGAGGCATGGGAGGAGCTCAGCCTCTAGCAGTTACGATGGCAGGCGGCGTAGTGATTGGCATTGATGTCGATCGATCACGCATCGAAAAACGGATTGAAACTCGTTATTGTGACGTCGTGTTAGAAAACTTAGATGAAGCGATTGCGTTAGCTGAAGAAGCAAAGGATGCAGGTAGACCTCTTTCGATTGGTTTAGTAGGGAATGCGGCCGAAGTTCTTCCAGAAATGCTTAAACGTAACTTTATCCCAGACATTGTGACAGATCAAACTTCTGCACATGATCCGCTAAACGGTTATTTACCAGTAGGGTTTACTTTAGAGCAAGGGGAAATTTTACGTAACAACAATTCAGAAGAGTATGTAAAAAAATCAAAAGCAAGTATGGCTCAACACGTGCAAGCCATTTTAGATATGCAAAAAAGAGGTTCAATCGCTTTCGATTACGGCAATAATATTCGTCAAGTAGCGCTTGATGAAGGAGTGAAGGATGCGTTCGATTTTCCAGGATTTGTGCCAGCCTATATCCGTCCTCAATTTTGTGAAGGAAAAGGACCTTTCCGATGGGTTGCCTTATCAGGAGATCCAGAAGATATTTACAAAACAGATGAAGTGATTCTACGCGAATTCTCATATAATACGCATCTTTGTAACTGGATCAAAATGGCTAGAGAAAAAATTGAGTTCCAAGGATTACCAGCACGTATTTGTTGGTTAGGTTATGGAGAACGAGCAAGATTCGGGAAAATTATTAATGACATGGTTGCATCTGGAGAGCTTTCAGCACCTATCGTCATTGGAAGAGACCATTTAGATGCCGGTTCTGTTGCTTCACCAAATCGTGAAACAGAAGCAATGAAAGACGGAAGTGATGCTGTATCAGATTGGCCTATTTTAAATGCATTAGTGAATACAGCAGCAGGAGCAAGTTGGGTATCTGTTCACCACGGTGGTGGTGTGGGTATGGGTTATTCTCTTCACGCTGGTATGGTAGTTGTAGCAGATGGAACGGAAGATGCTGCACAACGTCTGGAACGTGTCTTAACAACAGACCCTGGTATGGGTGTTGTTCGTCATGTTGACGCAGGCTATGATTTAGCGATTCAAACTGCAAAAGAAAAGGGTATGAACATTCCATCATTAGATTAAGAGGAGTGAAAGCATCGTGAAATCAATTACGTATATTAAACGTGCATCGCAAGTGGTGACGGTTAAGGGTGGCAGTAAGGAACCTAAGCGTGGCCAAGCCATGTCAGACATCGGTATCATTGAAAACGGAAGCGTTATTATAGAGGGTGGAACGATTACATTTGTTGGGTCAGATGTCGAAGCTGAACAATATATTTCAACTATAGATGGAAAAGTATCAACGATTGACGCCTCGGGGAAAGTCCTAACCCCGGGGTTGATCGATCCCCATACACATCTTGTATTTGCCGGAAGCCGTGAAAAAGAACTAGAAATGCGGTTAAACGGAGCGAAGTATATTGATATTTTAAAAGCCGGTGGAGGTATCCTTCAGACCACAACAAGTACAAGAGAAGCATCCGAAGAACAATTAATTGAAGAATCGTTGAAACGGTTGAATCGTTTTTTACAATATGGTGTTACGACTGTTGAATCTAAAAGTGGGTATGGATTGACACTTGAAGATGAATTGAAACAGCTTCGAGCAACGAAAAGGCTGAACGAGCAGCATCCAATTGACCTTGTTTCTACTTTTATGGGAGCTCATGCTATTCCGGTTGATTATAAGGAAAACCCAGATGAGTTTGTGCGTCTTGTGATCGAAGAAATGATTCCAAAGGTTGCCGAAGAAAACCTAGCTGAGTTTTGTGATGTTTTTTGTGAAGAAGGAGTCTTTACGATAGAGCAGTCTGAGCGAATTCTTGAGGCAGGAAAGAACTTCGGATTAAAGCCTAAAATACACGCTGATGAAATTGTCCAATTTGGTGGGGCTGAACTTGCAGCAAAGGTGGGAGCTGTTTCAGCAGATCACTTATTACAAGCTTCTACTGAAGGAATTAAGCAAATGGCTGAAAGTGGAGTGATTGCTGTCTTATTACCAGGAACTGCTTTCTTTCTTATGGAAAAGCCTGCAGATGCAAGAAAAATGATCGAATCCGGTGTACCTGTTGCTCTTTCGACAGATCGCAATCCAGGATCATCTCCTACTGAGTCATTACCATTTGTCATGAACTTAGCATGTTTGACGATGAAAATGACACCAGCAGAAGTTTTAACGGCTTGTACGATTAATGCAGCTCATGCAATTGGAAGAGCTGATCAAATCGGAAGTATCGAAGTAGGAAAAAAGGCAGATCTTGTTTTATTTGATGCACCAAATTACCAAACGTTACAGTATAACTATGCAGTAAATCTAGTTGATACTGTTCTTAAAAGTGGAAAAGTGATCGTAGAAGGTGGAATTCTGCAAAACGTGCCCGTATCCACAACATAATTGCCCTTCTTTTCATTGACTGCGCTTGCCATTAGTTAGAACCGTATCATATTGAATAGGATACGGTTTTAACTTATTTATCTGTTTTAGCTTTAGGGCTTTATTCGTTTAAATAACTTATTGTACTAGGCGGATCACAAGGGCGTGAAACAGCTACCGCTAAAGGAGTCACTATTTGTATTGAAGAAGCAGCCAAGAGAAAAGGGATTGAGTTAAAAGGTGCACGTGTTACAAATGTATTCAATGCTATTAATATAGAAGTATCTGTTTCTTCATAAAAAGTAAAAACGAACTTCTAAAAGTGTAAGTTCGTTTTTTTTTGCCTGAGCGCTCTTTAGCTTCAAAACTCTTGCTTCATCTTCCATATTACACGCACAGAAATAACTACTTCACTTCATTGTTATTGATTCGTTTTTTATTTTCGGCCTTGAGTCTAACTTAGCCGACTCTTCTTTATGACTAGACGAAGGAGTGTAGGCAAGTAGTTGTTCTGGAGACACATAGGCGGATGAAGTCCATTGTGCACCCCTAAAGACCCTCTCAATACCCACTAGATTTATTTAACAGTGACCGCAAAGCGTCCCCATCGCTTGTGGGACAATTTCATTTTTTTAAAAAAGTTTGCAGGAAATTACTTTTGACGTTTCGGTAATGGCTTGAACCGTTGATAGATAAGGGTTTACAGAGGGTAGGTGGCCCTTTTATATGGGGCACCATTCTAACATGCATACGCTAGTTTTCCGCCCCACGTCATTTGAATTTCTATTCATTCTTTGTTAAGGTAATTAAGTACTTCAGGGGTTATATGTTTAGTCAAGTGCAAAGACTAAAGAAAACTCTAAGTGAAAAACCATTTATATTTCAGTTGGTATATGCTGTGTCTGCTAGTTTCCTCAGTTATAATTGTACCTCTTTTCCCTACTTGAAATGCTCAATTTATTAGACACATATTGAATTACTTATGGGAATATAAATTTTTTTCCTATGCGCTTTATGTTAAGTGAAAGCGTCACTTCCTCCTTTGTTTAGGTTATGAAGTACTTCAGGGGTTAGATGTTTAGTCCATTGATTGGATCAAAGAAAACTCTAAGTGAAAATCATTTATATTTCAGTTGGTATATGCTGTGCCTGCTAGTTTCCCCAGATGTGATTACACCTCTTTTCCCTACTTAAAATGCTCAATTAATCACACATATATGTTTCAAGCAATATACTTATGGGAATTATAAATTATTTTTTCGCACTTTGTGTCTAGTGCAAGCTGGCGATCATTAAACTGAGTCAAGTCCGCTTTTTTTTAAGAAAACTGATACGGGACAGAGAAAAATATAGGACGTATCGTTTATAGCCATTTTCATTTATTTCAAGGTACTTATGTTTTTATATTGATTACTCGCATAAAACGGGGGAATTCAGCAAAACTGAATATCATATGGGCAAATATTAGAATGAGGTGACTCGATGAAGCCGTATGTAGAAGTCAGAAATGTCTCGAAAATATTTGGCAAATCTCCAAAAGCAGCGACAGATTTATTGATGCAGGGTAAAACAAAGAAAGAAATATTGAAAGAAACAGGACAAACAGTCGGTGTTAATAATGTCAATTTTGAAATTTACCCTGGTGAAATTTTTGTCATTATGGGGCTGTCCGGAAGTGGGAAGTCAACTTTAATCCGCATGTTTAATCGTTTGATTGATCCAACAATTGGAGAAATCTTAATTGGGAATGAAGATATCGTGAAGATGAACGCTGCCCGATTAAGAGAAGTCAGGCAAAAGAAAATAAGCATGGTCTTCCAGAACTTTGCTTTATTTCCGCATAAAACGATATTGGAAAACGCTGAGTTTGGGCTCGAAATTCAAAAAGTAGATCCAACAAAACGTCAAGAAAAAGCGATGAAGGCTCTTGAAGCCGTTGGATTAAAAGGCTACGAAAATCAGCTTCCATCACAGCTTAGTGGCGGAATGCAACAAAGGGTTGGGTTAGCTCGGGCACTCGCAAGCGATACTGATATTCTATTGATGGATGAAGCCTTCAGTGCTCTTGATCCATTAATACGTAAAGATATGCAGGATGAATTGCTGGAAATCCAAGATCAGTACAAAAAAACGATCATTTTCATTACCCATGATCTTGATGAAGCATTAAGAATTGGAGATAGAATTGCTCTAATGAAAGATGGAAGTGTGATTCAATTGGGAACACCTGAACAAATCATGATGAATCCAGCCAATGAATTTGTCGAGAAGTTCGTTGAAGATGTTGATCTATCTAAGGTACTTACAGCCTCTCATGTGATGATACGGCCGGAGAAGATCGCAGTAGACAGAGGTCCGAGGGTTGCGCTGGAAATTATGCGTAAACAAGGGTATTCCAGCATTTTTGTTGTGGATAGAAAGAAGAAGTTATTGGGGGCCGTGACTGCTGAACAGGCTCGTCAGGCAATGAGCAATAACCAATCGATTTCTGAAGTAATGACAACTGATATCCCAACTGTTAAAGAGGATGAATTGCTTGGAAACCTTATGGATGTGATGGCAACTTCAAGTCTGCCAATATCAGTCATTGATGATGAGAATAGAATTAAAGGAATTCTTCTTCGTGGGGCCGTAATTGGCGCTTTAGCAGGTAATAAAGATTCCTTGAATGAAATGGAGAGTGAATAATTCAATGAATATTCCGAAAATCCCACTGGGAGCTTGGGTCGATTCTTTAGTGGATTGGATAACTATTGTATTTGCTGGATTATTTACACTTATTACGAATGGGATTGAGGGTCTATTGGATATCCTGGTCGATGTAATGAGTGCGGGACCATCCATCGTGTTAATCATCGTCCTAACCCTTCTGGTTACCTATACAAGCAGATGGCCATTAGGGATATTTACTTTTATTAGCTTACTATTGATCGATAATCTTGGTTATTGGGAATCGAGCATTCAAACACTGGCTATCGTTATATTGTCAGGATTCCTAACCATCCTTATAGGGATACCGATCGGAATATGGTGTGCCCAAAATAAAACGGTGCGCAAGATCGTTACCCCAATCTTGGATTTCATGCAAACGATGCCTGCATTCGTTTATTTGATTCCTTCGATATTATTCTTTGGAATAGGGGTAGTGCCGGGGATCATTGCGTCATTCATTTTCGCAATCGCACCGACGATCCGTATGACCAATCTTGGGATTCAGGAAGTGCCCAATGATTTGATCGAGGCATCGGATGCTTTTGGTTCGACCAGCAGCCAAAAGTTATTCAAGGTACAAATACCATTGGCTACTCCAACAATCATGGCAGGCGTTAACCAAAGCATCATGCTGGCACTATCCATGGTAGTTACAGCTTCATTGGTTGGAGCACCCGGACTTGGGGCGGATGTCTACCGGGCTGTTAGCCAAATAAATGTTGGGCAAGGATTTGAAGCAGGTTTATCCATCGTAATCATTGCAATCATACTCGATCGTATCACGCAAAACCTTCGTAAACCAGCTTACGAACATATCGTTAGCCGGAAAATCATTTTTACAATACTGGCCCTACTAGTTGTGGGTACTGCACTATTCAGTACTTTTACAAAAGATACGGCTGTAAAAGGGGATAAAAATAGTTTTGCTGCCAAAGCCAATTATGAAATCATCGGAATTGAACCTGGAGCAGGATTGATGAAGTTGACTAAAACGGCTATAGATGATTATAAGCTGGATGATTGGAAGTTGGTTGAAGGGTCTTCAGCGGCAATGGTTGCTGAATTGAAAAAAGCGATTGATAAAAAAGAACCAATCGTGGTTACAGGATGGTCACCGCATTGGATGTTCTCGAAATATGACTTGAAATATCTCGAAGATCCGAATGAATCCTTTGGCGGGGCTGAAAATATTAATTCGATTGCCAGAAAAGGCCTTGAGCAAGATGCCCCAGGCGCTTATAAAATTCTTGATCAATTCTTCTGGGATACTAAAGATATGGAAGATGTAATGGTCAAAGTTACTGAAGGTATGTCTCCTTCAGAAGCAGCAGAAAAATGGATAAAAGAAAATCAGGACAAAGTATCCGAATGGACCAAAGGTGCTGAATCAGGAAATGGTGAAAAAATCAAACTGGTTTATGTTGCATGGGACACTGAAATTGCCAGCACAAATGTGATTGGCAAGGTTCTGGAACAGAATGGTTATGACGTAACATTAAGTCAAGTTGAAGTCGGACCAATGTTTGCCGGCGTTGCAAACGGAAGTGCGGACGCAATGGTGGCTGCATGGCTCCCGGGTACACATCTTGAATACTATAATAAGTATAAAGATGACATGGTTGACCTTGGACCAAATCTAAAAGGAACAAAAAATGGTCTGGTCGTACCAGATTATGTCGATATTGATTCAATTGAAGATTTGAAATAAGAAAAAACGAGGGATTTTCGGACATGAAAATTCCTCGTTTTTTTTGTGATGAGAATGTTTTAGGGAGGAAGTGAGCCTAAAATGTTGAATTAAAAGAGTTTAAACTTTAATAATTACATGCACTAATTAATGATTGCTGGCTAAAGGGAAGTGTATAAAGAGAAAAAGAATAAACGAATCCTAATTAATAGAAACAAATTTATTTTTCAATTCCTCTTCAGATACCACGATTTTACCTCGCAAATCTTCGGAAAGTAATACATAGCTTTTCACTCCTATGAACTCTGAATCGGAAATAATAAAGAACTTTGTTCCCTTTTTGTACGTAGAAGGATAATCTTCAATTAACTTTAACATCTTCATCTTTTTTCCACCTTGAATATCCATTAACTAATTAGAATGTAACAACTTTCTTTATACTGGTAACCTCATATTAACTATCTATTTATAGCCTTCAACTATTTGGCCTATTTTAAAAATGAAATCACGGATATTGAATTTAAATAAATATCTTTGAATTAATAATCCAATATAAGTATTTACTAGTCAAGAATACATTTAAGTAAATATCTTTAAATATTTTAAGAAATCAGATGAAAACCGGCAAGGTGAGGTTCACCAACTGGATCACCCAACAAGGTTGTACCATTTTGGATCATTTCTTTCATGTATTTACTGCTAAATTGTGGGGATTATCTGTTTTTCTTTTTAATTGTCTATTATAAATATTCTTAAACTTTCCGTGGAATAACCTTTAATTGAATGCTAAAATTTAGTTGGAAAACCGGTTTCTCTAATACATAAGAAAAGAAAAAATGGGATGTAACGGATGTAGATGTATCCAATCACTAGGGTGCTTCCAAAGTAACTGTATTGTAAGATCCAGTGTTTGTATAAGAAATTTTGTCAACGGTACTATCATCGTAATCCGTTTAAAAAGAAAGTGGGAAAATATATGAAACCAATAATATTTGATGTTGATACTGGGGTTGATGATGCCTTAGCGATGGCATACGCATTAAACTCTCCTGAATTGGACGTGCTAGGCTTTACAACTTGCTTTGGTAACGTGTCCGTAGCTGAATCGACTCGTAATACGCTGGCAGTTTTGGAAAAGGTAGAAAAGAATATTCCTGTTTATAAAGGAGCCAATCAAACATTGGTGCGTGGAATGAAGAAAAAGTATCCAAAGCATGTTCATGGAGAAGACGGTTTAGGAAATACACTTAAGAATGAACCAACTATTCAAGCATCACCGGGAAATGCAACCGATTTTATAATCAATCAGGTGAAAAGTCGCCCTCATGAAATAACGATTATTGCAGTTGGACCATTAACTAACATCGCTTTGGCCATTAAAAAAGCACCAGAAATTATTTCACTTGTTAAAGAGGTAGTGATAATGGGTGGTGCAGTAAAAGTACCAGGCAACGTAACGCCTTACGCTGAAGCCAATATCGTATCTGATCCTGAATCAGCTGATTATTTGTTTTCCTCAGGGATACCAGTCACCGTTGTGGGACTTGATGTAACACATCAAACGTTTTTACTAAGATCAAAGCTTGATGAATGGCGTTCGACTGGAAAAGGGACTGCCCAATTCTTTGCAGAAATGACCGAATTTTATATGAAGTCTTATGAAACTTTCAATCCAGGTATTGGAGGTTGTGCTCTTCATGATCCACTCGCAGTTGGAGTTGTGATTGATCCAAGTTTTGTGACTACAGAATGGATGAACGTTAAGGTTGTGACTGAAGGAGAAGAGACAGGTAGAACAATCGGTCAACATGAAGGTGTGGCAAGGATTCGCGTCTGTACAAAAGTAGATGCAGATCGATTTGTGAAACATTTCTTGGAACGAGTTATATAAGGACATGGACTCATGATGTGAGGCTCTAGCTTTGAACTTTAAAGAATATCGATTACTCTGCATGGGGATTACTAGTTAAGAGATATGCTCCGTTTGATACTTTTCAAAGTTAGCGGTTTTAACGTTTCATATTCACCTAAGGATCGTTTTAATCAACGGCTATAGGTAATAAATCAGCATTATATTTGCTGGAAAAAGGACATCCTTTCATTTGGATGTCCTTTTTCGATTTTCTTTCTGAAATGTTTTCATGAGCAGTTTCAAAATAAACATTTTTATGATCTAGAATTGATTACAGGTAACGCACAGTATTTTTAAGAGTGCGGGTGGAGTCCAACTTAATACTACAATCTCTTTAGGGAAAACACTTAAACGATATTGGCTTTTTTGTTTTTTTAAAATTTAATCAATCGTTTGATTAATAAATAATTGGAAGGATTAGTGAAAGTCTAAGGTTACTATTTTATGGGGAAAAGAAATGTATTTTCCATAATAGTCACGTATTCATGGGCATAAAGTTTTTATACTTATAAAACATGTAAAATAGTTGGCACTCGGGTGGTCTTCTTTTTTTGGAAAAAACAACAATGTAGTATAACGGAGCCTAAATAAAAAGGAAACCATTTAACTAAAGTTAAATGGTCCTTTGAAATAAATTTCAAAACTAATGTTTTTATAAGCTGTGTTTTTACTTTCAATGAAGTTCTCACATTGCTTTAAAAGGTATGTGAATACCTGTGTTCTTAAAACAGCCATACGGCTGTTTTTTTGCTACATACCTAGAAAGGTTTTAAGAATTCCTAAAAGAAGGGCGACTGCTAAGACCCATATAAAGAATTTTTTATACATGATCATTACCTCGAATTTTTTATGATTAGATTGCATTCATCTTAGCATAAAGATGAAAGAAGAGCAGGTGGTTCGTTATTTGCAAAGGGAGACCTTAAAAGAGAAATATAAGGGATTAGCGATGGAGGGCAGCTGCTCCAGGAGAGTGTGTGGTTGTAGTGATGGACTTAGGGAAGCAGAGGTAAAAAAGGAAAGGATGATCCAAGAACTTTGGAACATCCTTCTTTCGCATTATTTAAATAAGTCTGGATAAATGGTCTTTGCTGCGAGTTCTACAGCTTCACCAATCCTTGGCCCAGGACGTGACATAATATTTTCATCAAGTAGATAGACTTGATCATTTTTCACGGCGTTGATATCTTCCCAGCCTTTACGGGATTTAATTTCATCAACAGCATCATCTGCAAAGGTAGCAGTTGTAATGATAGCATTAGGGTTTCGTTTGACAATTTCTTCATCTGAAACCTTAACCCAGCCTTTTTGGTCGGCAAAGATGTTTTCAATGCCTGCAGTTTTTAGAATTTCTTGTTGGAAGGTTTCCGCTCCTGTTGTATAGATTTCTGGAGCTGGACTAATTTCAAAATAGGTTTGTTCCTTTTCATCTAATGTTTCAATTTTTTCCTCAACACTTGTAATTTGGGTTTGGATATCTTTCACCAATTCTTCGCCTTTTTCAGCTACGCCCATGACTTCAGCAATTTGCCCAATATCCCCATATACATCATCAAAATTTGTCGCGGATTTAATAATGAATACTGGGATTCCAGCATCTTCAAGTGGTTTCATCGTCGTTTCATCACCAATGGTATAAGCAATAATGGCATCTGGTTTTAAGGAAATAATTTTCTCTGCATTGATATTCACCGAATCGGAAACATGTTCAATATCCTTTGCTTCTTCTGGATAATTATCGAAGTCGGTCACGCCAACGACCTTATCTCCCAGCCCTAGTTCAAATAAAATTTCTGTATTACTTGGTTGAAGTGAAACTACTGTTTCCGGAACTTTATCAAATTTTATTTTCTTTCCAGTATCATCGGTAACGGTATAGGCTTTGACTTCTTCTGTCTTATTAGTGTCTTTCTTTTCCTTTGCCGTCTGGTCATCCGTTACTCCACATCCGGTAAGGAAAAGGGCAAGTATCAAGGTGGAAATCCAACTAAATCGTATGCTTCTCTTCATTATTTATTCCTCCGTTTTCTTCTTCATGGGTTTGGTTGGGTATGATTTACTGATAAAAGGAATCTCCTCAATACCATGTTGCTTATTGACGTAGACAGCCATCACGAATAGAACATTTGCAAGCAAATGGGCGTAATCAAAGAGAATTTCAGGGATTTCTATTTCTAAACTAACCTTGTGTAAAGCACGGACCGACTTTTTGGCTTCACTACGGCAAGTATGCAGAACACAGGCGGCGGTTGAACCTTGCGGAAGCACGAATGTCTCAATATGCTCTTTAACTTCTGCGACATAATGGTCGTAGATGGCACTTAGACGTTTCAGATCATTGTCGGTAATGGCCAATTTCCCACGGACTGAACCATTTAAATGATAAGCCATCGGCAACAATTCCATTAAATCTCGGTATACATCCGGAACATCCTTTGTAAGCGAGGCGGCCAAGCCAATTTGTGTCGTCAAAGAGTCGGTACGTATTTCATAATCGACGGTAGACTCGGATTCGCGCATGTATGGATAGCATAAAAAACGAAAATCCTTTTTTGCCATAACTCTTCCTCCTCTTCATAGTTAGATGAATCACCTCAGTATCGCTTTTCTCAGCAAAAGAAAAAGCCGACCAAGGGCATTGGTCGGCATCAATCACCTATGTATCTGTAACAGAAAAAGATGGAAGATTGCCGTACAATCCTCCTATCTTCCGAAGAGCATAATACGATAAAAAAGGCAGGTCTCCTGGCCCGTGCGTCATTTTACTCTAAGAACCTTCCCATTTGAACAGGATGAATGGTTATCGATGTGAATCTTTATCCTCAAACAGTGGTATTTATCTTATTTCATTAGCACTTACAGTTGCGGAAACAGCTTCGGTTTTACACCAAATTCCCTATTAAGCTGACAAGTCAGCACCTTTTTCTGCAAGGTTTATATTCACTTAGCAACAGTTTACCATACCTTTTTCCTAAAGCAGTATGAATATTTTTAGAGAAATTCGTTTATGGTTTGCGAATTATCTAGTAAACTTACAATGTAAGGTTTAATTGGATGTTAATGTAAAACGCATATCGAGTATAAAGAATATATAATAGGTGTTATATAAGAGTAATAGGGTAATCTCAGGAGGTAGAGTATGATTTATAAGCAGGTAAATCAAAAACTGGAAAAGATTTTAGGGAATATTGAAAAAGTGATTATTGGAAAACGAGATATAGCAGAACTGAGCATCGTAGCACTTCTTTCTGGGGGGCATGTTTTATTGGAGGATGTTCCTGGTGTAGGTAAGACTGTCATGGTCAGAGCACTGGCAAGATCGATAGGCGCAAACTTTAAGCGTATACAATTCACACCTGATTTACTACCTTCAGATGTAACGGGTGTTTCAATTTTCAATCCAAAGGAACAAGAATTTATTTTTAGACCAGGACCAATCATGGGCCATATTATTTTAGCCGATGAGATAAACCGGACCTCGCCGAAAACACAATCTGCCTTGCTTGAAGCAATGGAAGAGGCAAGTGTGACGGTTGATGGGGTTACAAGGGGATTGGAGAAACCCTTTTTCGTTATGGCAACACAAAATCCCATTGAGTACGAAGGAACATACCCACTTCCAGAGGCGCAATTGGATCGTTTTCTATTAAAAATGAAAATGGGCTATCCGGGTGTTGACGAAGAAATTGAGGTTTTGCATCGAGCTCAATATGCCGCACCACTTGAAGAGTTAGAATCTGTTATTACTTTAGAGGAATTAATAGCTTTACAGGAAGAGGCTAAAGCAGTGATAGTGGATGACACGATAAAGCGGTATATTGTTAATTTGGCTAATCGATCTCGTACGCATGAGAGAGTATATTTAGGGGTGAGTCCACGTGGATCGATTGCATTGATGAAGGCGGCCCAAGCTTATGCACTTTTGCAGGGCAGAGATTATGTTCTACCGGATGATGTGCAATATTTAGTACCGTTCGTGTTTGCCCACAGACTTATCCTGAAGCCAGAAGCGAATTATGAGGGAGTGGATGCTGGCATGGTGATTCACGAGATTGTCGCGACGATTCAAGTGCCTGTGAAGAGAGCTGTGACCTAATGCGGAACTTGATCAGCATCTTAAAGGAAAACATGAGTGTGATTGGCTTGTTATTACTTATAGCGATTTCCTTTTCTTTTGCGATGTTTCAAGGCGGTTTTGTCAGTTGGTTTATTTTTTATACATTTTTGCCGTTCGCTGTGTACTCTACGATTCTACTTTTTTATCCGATTAATAACATTATCGTTGAGAGAAAGGTCAGTAAAAGAGAATGCCGAGCAGGCGATTCTGTAGAAATAGCTTTAACTGTTACCCGTAAAAACAGGCTGCCTCTTTTATATTTGATGGTAGAGGAAGAGTTGCCGAAGGAATTGGAAAATAGGGGGATGCAAAGAAAAACACTTGTCTTTCCTGGTTTCAGGCATACATTCAGTATGACATATACTTTGAACAATTTGCCACGGGGTGAGCATACATTTCAAACAATCCGTTTCAGGACAGGAGACTTTTTTGGCGTCTTTGAAAAGGAAGCGACATATAGTTCACCTTTAAAAATCACTGTTTTCCCTTCATATCATGAGCTTACCTACAGAGATCTTGAGCGTGTATTCAATCAGGGACAAGTGGGATCAACAAAAAAAACACAGCGAGAACAATCAGTAGTATCTGGAGTTAGAGAGTATCAGCCAGGTGATCAGTTATCCTGGATTAACTGGAAGGCAACGGCTAGAACAAGTGAAATCATGACAAAGGAATTTGAAGTTCAGAAAAACCGTGATGTGTTTATCATACTTGATAATCAGGAATCGCTTTTCTTCGAAGAAGCAATTGTAATGACGGCTTCCTTTGTACATGCCATGTTAAAAAAAGGCATAGAGATTGGTTTCGCTAGTACGGGATCGAGGCAAATCTTACCGACTGGAGGAGGCAATAACCAGAAACGAAAGATTTTTTACCGCCTTGCTAAAGAAAAACCGAGTAGGATAACCACTTGGATCGGGATCATAAGGAAGGAAATTCTGCCGGCCAACGCAGCTGTGATTTTCATTGTCTCGGAATTAACATTAGAAAAGGTAGAAGTATTGAGTGCATTCCGCGCTAATCAAGGATTAACGTTGTTTTGTGTGAAAAACCCAGCAGACTTTACAGATGAGGAAAAAAAATCAAGAGCCGCAGCAGTATCACGGGGAATAAAGGTTTGCTTTCTTGAACAGGGGTATCTGCAACACGACAGACGAGAGGTGATGATGAAATGAATGTTTCAACCCCCTTGTTGGAAAAGTGGATGCATGTTCTTCTGTATACCTTTGGTCTGTTGTTGATCACAGAATGGTTAAGGCCTGTTGAGAAACTCACGGATACAGGGAATATTGTTGTTTTTGTTCTGTTTGTGATTTTTTCCCTACTACTGCATTATTTCCACTTCCATTGGCTAATCCGCTGTACCCTCTTAAGTGTTTATATAATGATTTCAGTACAGTTTCTTCATTCGAAAACCGCTTTATTTGAATTTTCATGGTTTAAAGGCAATCTGCTTGATTTTACAGCCAATCTATCAAATATATACGATGGCAAATGGGAGTTACTTTCAAATCCATTTCGAACTTTTCTATTTTTCTTGCTTCTTTGGCTTGTGACATATTTGATTCATTACTGGGTGATGGTGAAGCAAAGTATCTTTTTCTTTTTTATGTTAACGGTGATTTTTATATCGATACTTGATACATTTACTCCCTATGATGGTGATAAGGCAATGATAAGAATCATCATAATTGGTTTTGCAATGCTCGGTCTGCTGGCCTTGATGCGTCTGTCCATTCAGGAGCAGCTTAGGTTTTCAAGGGCTCCTATCAAGAAATGGATCTTGATCCTAACGGTGATGATTTTGATAAGTGTCCTTTTCGGTTTTGGTGCCCCTAAGTTCTCTCCACAATGGCGGGATCCAGTTCCGTATATTACTTCTTATTCAGATAAAGTGATGAAAGAAGATAGTAGTTCCACAGACAAAAGGGTGGGGTATGATGAAGATGATTCGGAACTTGGCGGATCGATAGAGCCAGATAGTTCTATTGTCTTTTATAACAATGCTCCTGCAGGTCATTACTGGAAAGTGGAGAACAAAGATGTCTATACTGGAAAAGGATGGGTTTCCTTAGAGGGAATAGACTTTTTTACTTTTTCTAACGGCCAGGAAATGACTTCGTTAAATACTTACGATATTCCGGAGATAGTAAAAGCAGATGAAATGTCAGCGAGAGTATCCATGATGGAATTGTATTCTCATATTCTTCATCCGCAGTCAGGTTATTTAAAAAAGGTCAAGGGTAAAAAAGGAAAAGAGTTCAAGTTTTATAAGGATATGGACAAAATCATATCCGAAAAGGAAGACGGCGAAAGCCTTCTATTGAAAGAATATGAAATGACCTATGATATGCCGAGGTTTGATATGGCTAAGCTAAGGAAGGTCACAGAGCCGGATGAAACGATGGGTGTCTTAATGGATAAAAATACTCAGCTTCCAGAGGGCTTACCTAATCGAATATATGAATTGGCATCGCAGCTTACAATTAATGAAACAAATTGGTACGATAAAGCGAAAGCCATTGAAAATTATTTTGATGGTCCTGATTTTGTTTATTCAAAGGATGATGTTGCGTATCCGGAGGCAAATCAAGATTATGTCGATCAATTTTTATTCGAGACCCAGATTGGATATTGCGACAACTATTCAACTGCAATGGTCGTCTTACTACGTGCCGCCAATATACCGGCTAGGTGGGTAAAGGGTTATACTGAAGGAGAAAAATCAATTTATAAGGGTGAATCCGTTTATAAGGTAACGAATAATAATGCTCATTCCTGGGTAGAAGTTTATTTTTCTGGAATTGGCTGGGTTCCCTTTGAACCAACAAAGGGATTCACTGGAGAAGTTGAATTTTACAATTCGGACTTGAAACAGGATGATATAAAGAATTCGGAGACGGACACTCCAGCTAATGCAGAGCAGAAAAAGATGGAGACTAGTGAACGTCATGATACCCCTGATAAGGATACTCAATCATCTAGAGACAGGTTTGTGGGAAGCCAGGAAGGAATCTTGAAATGGACTTCTATCACTCTCATAAGTTTGCTGATGCTTGTGACAATTGGTTATTTCTCTAGAAGGAAGTGGATTCCGCACCTGCAGATTCTCCGCTATAAAAAGAAATCTGGCTCTCATTTTACGACGGCCTATGTATTATTATTGAAACAATTAAAACGTGCTGGTTTAGCACGTCCGGAAGGGCAAACATTAAGGGAGTACGCCGCATATGTGGATGCAGTGTACGGTACAGATGAGATGCAGAAGTTGACAGCTCGTTACGAATTAATAATTTACCGTGGAGACGTTGAAAATGGCGAATGGGAGCACTTACAAATCGGTTGGGAAAGCTTAATGAAAAAAACTAGCTCTTGACCAGCTTTTTATTATATTGATACAATAACTTAAACTAATATATCCTTCATATATCCTCGATAATATGGATCGAAAGTTTCTACCGAATCACCGTAAATGATTTGACTATGAAGGCGGATTTTAACTGGAAAGCTGAAAATCTGCCTTCGTCTGTACTTTTTGTGTATTTTTGAGGGTGGATTTTTAGTTTTTCTTTTTTTATGATAATATTTTTTATAAGAAACTATCACTCGATTTTTTGGGTGAATTACATTGATAGAGGTGACGTTTGTGCCGGGGAAAACAGAATTGCAAAAAAACCAGGAAATGATCGTAGTACTTGATTTCGGAAGCCAATATAATCAATTGATTACTCGTCGTATTCGTGAATTTGGTGTGTACAGTGAGCTTCATCCTCATACAATTACAGCAGAAGAAATTCTAAAAATGAATCCAACTGGGATTATTTTTTCAGGCGGTCCGAACAGTGTGTATGATGCATCTGCATTTGGGTGCGATGAGCGCATTTTCGAATTAGGTCTGCCGATTTTCGGTATTTGTTATGGTATGCAGCTAATGACGAAACATTTTGGCGGAAAAGTGGAGCCAGCTAAAAACCGTGAATACGGAAAAGCAACACTTGCCATTCAAAATGATTCTAAGTTATTCGGCGATCTGCCAAAAGAACAAATTGTCTGGATGAGCCATGGTGATTTAGTTGTCGAAACGCCTGAAGGTTTCACCATCGATGGAACGAACCCATCTTGCCCGATCTCAGCTATGAGTGATGAGTCACGTAAATTGTATGCAGTACAATTCCATCCAGAAGTACGTCATTCTGTATACGGAAATGATATTTTGAAAAATTTCGTATTTGGCGTTTGTGGCTGCAAAGGCGACTGGTCCATGGAAAACTTCATTGAAGTCGAAATGGAAAAAATCCGTCAAACGGTCGGAGATAAAAAAGTACTATGCGCTTTGAGCGGCGGAGTGGATTCATCAGTTGTTGCTGTATTGATCCATAAGGCAATTGGCGATCAGTTAACATGTATTTTCGTTGATCATGGATTGCTGCGTAAAGGGGAAGCCGAAGGTGTAATGAAAACATTCAGTGAAGGCTTTAATATGAACGTAATTAAAGTCGATGCAGCTGAGCGTTTCCTTTCGAAACTTGCTGGCGTTTCCGATCCGGAACAAAAACGGAAAATTATCGGTAATGAGTTCATCTACGTATTCGATGATGAAGCAACGAAGCTTGAAGGTATTGATTTCCTTGCACAAGGAACACTTTACACAGACATTATTGAAAGTGGTACGGCTACTGCACAAACAATTAAATCGCATCATAATGTTGGCGGTCTGCCGGAAGATATGCAATTTAAACTGATTGAGCCATTGAATACTCTATTCAAGGATGAAGTGCGTGCACTTGGAAGTGAAATGGGGATTCCAGATGAAATCGTTTGGCGTCAGCCGTTCCCTGGACCAGGTTTAGGTATTCGTGTATTAGGGGAAATATCGGATGAAAAACTTGAAATCGTTCGTGAATCTGATCATATCTTACGTGAAGAAATTAAAAATAATGGTTTGGAACGTGAAATCTGGCAGTACTTCACGGTGCTTCCTAATATCCGTAGTGTAGGGGTAATGGGCGATGCTCGTACGTATGATTACACAATTGGTATTCGTGCGGTTACATCCATTGACGGAATGACTTCAGATTGGGCTAGAATTCCATGGGATGTACTTGAAATCATCTCAACAAGAATCGTTAATGAAGTAAACCACGTAAACCGCGTCGTGTATGACATTACGTCTAAGCCACCTGCAACAATTGAGTGGGAATAGAATAAAAACATCTGATCAGTGAAGGGTTTAACCTTCACTGATTTTTTTATTTAAGTTAAGTTGCTCTATTTATCCAGTTTTAGCATGATTCGTTTATTAAAATAGGTTTCCTAGACTAGTGAAAAAGGGGAAGGATAGGTTGAATGCTTACATTTTACGTATGTTTATGGGTGTATAATCATTATAATTAGGACCAAAAGCGAACATTGTCTAAAATTACATATAAAATATTCGTTTAAGATATTGACGATTATTTTTGTGACTGGTACACTATACCTATAATAATAAAAAACATAATTGTCGTATAATATTGGGGATATGGCCCAAAAGTTTCTACCAAGCTGCCGTTAACAGCTTGACTACGATGTGAATGAATTGGTGAGTTAGGATAACTGCCACTTCTTTACATATTAGTAGTCAAGCCCGGTTCGGAAGCGAATGGGGCATTTTCCTTTTGGCTTACGATTCTATGATAGGGGAGACTCATAATGAAGAATTACTTTCGGTTTAATGAACTGGGAACTAATTATCGTCGGGAAATACTGGGTGGTTTAACAACGTTCCTTTCTATGGCGTATATCCTGGTTGTAAACCCTGTGATGTTAACTTTACAAAGCATCGAGGACTACCCAGATGAATTAAGAATGGATTACGGAGCAGTTTTTGCCGCGACAGCCTTAGCCGCTGCGATAGGTTCAATACTGATGGGGCTCATAGCCAGGTATCCAATATCTCTTGCTCCAGGTATGGGCTTGAATGCATTCTTTGCTTTTACCGTTGTACTTGGTTTTGGAATACCATGGCAGACAGCTCTAACAGGAGTTTTGATCTCAGGGATAATCTTCGTTCTACTGTCTCTATCAGGAATACGAGAGAAAATTATTAATGCAATTCCAGTTGAATTGAAATATGCCGTTGGAGCGGGTATTGGCTTGTTCATTACCTTTGTAGGGTTCCAAAATGCAGGAATTATTACGAATGATGATAGCGTGCTTGTCGGTCTAGGTGACCTAACATCAGGAAATACTTTATTAGCTGTGTTCGGGATTGTCGTAACTGTTATATTAATGACAAAAGGCGTAAAAAGCGGCGTGTTCATAGGGATGGTCATTACGGCTATCGCAGGAATGATATTTGGACAAGTGCCGGTTCCAGATAAAATAATCGGGGCAGTTCCAAGCATTGCACCAACATTTGGAGTTGCATTTGATGCATTCGGAAATCCAGGTGAGCTATTCACTGGTCAAATGTTAATCGTTATTTTAACCTTCTTATTTGTAGCGTTCTTTGATACAGCAGGTACGTTAGTGGCTGTTGCTCAGCAAGCAGGTTTGATGAAGGATAATATTCTTCCGAGAGTAGGTAAAGGGTTGCTTGCTGATTCTCTATCCATCGTTTCAGGTGCAATTCTAGGAACATCAACTACAACATCTTATGTAGAGTCAACATCGGGTGTTGCTGCTGGTGCCCGAAGCGGTTTTGCAGCTGTGGTTACAGGTTTGCTATTTGTCCTATCCCTTTTCTTCTTCCCGCTTCTTTCCGTTGTGACATCAGCGGTAACTGCGCCAGCGTTGGTTATAGTGGGTGTATTAATGGCATCCTCACTTAAAAACATTGACTGGCATAAGTTTGAAGTGGCAGTACCAGCCTTCTTCACAGTTATCATGATGCCGATGACATATTCGATTGCAACAGGGATTGCTTGTGGTTTTATCTTTTATCCCATCACGATGTCAATGAAAGGGAGAGCGAAAGAAGTTCATCCAATTATGTGGGGTCTTGGAGTCGTCTTCCTTCTATACTTTATTTTCTTGAAGTAATAATAAGAGCAAGTGAGAAGGGTCCCGTTTATGGGGCCCTTCTTTCATGTTGTAAGGGAAAGGTCAATTCGTGTATAGTAAAAGTACCAAGTATTTTATCCGGTATAGGACATATGGATGATTTTTCGAAAAAATGAGGGAGAATAATGAATGGTTTTATCGTTGAAAAGGTTTTGAACAATAACGTGGTAATTGCCACTCATTCGTCGTATGGTGAAGTCGTTTCAATTGGAAAGGGCATAGGATTCAACCGAAAGAAAGGCGAAGAATTAAGTCCAGATCTTGCAGAGAAAACGTTTGTTTTAAAAAATGTGAAAGAACAGGAAAGCTACAAAAAGCTTTTGCCAAAGATTGATCAAAATCTGCAAGCAGCAATAATAGAATCCATTCATCTTATTAACAATCGAGTGTCAGGGAAACTTAATGAACATATACATGTCGGATTAACCGATCATTTACTGTTCGCCCTTCAGCGTGTTTCACAAGGAATGACTATTAAAAACCCATTCTTAAAAGAAACGATAACCCTCTATCCTTTTGAACATGATATTGCAGTTGATGTCATTGACCTAATCGAAGATAAGACAGGTATAGGACTGCCACAAGGTGAAATTGGTTTTATTACGCTTCATATTCATAGTGCAATAGCGAATAAAGACCTCTCGGAAGTCAATCAGCACTCGCAACTAATTTATCATCTTATCCAAGTCGTTGAAGAACAGTTGGAAGTACAAATTAATAAGGATAGCGTTGATTATACGCGTCTGGTTCGTCATTTAAGGTTCATGATAGACCGTGTAATGGCAGGGGAAGAGGTAGACGAACCTGAAAAAATCGCATTGCTATTGAAAGAAGAATATCCATTGTGTTACAATATTTCATGGAAGCTAATAAAAATTATGCAACAGAAATTAGGCAAACCGGTTTTTGATGCGGAAGCTGTCTATCTAACGATGCATATTCAACGATTGCAAAAGAAAATTAAATAAAAATACATTAACTTACGTGTTACTGATTCGATCAGGCATAAGTGAGGAGAATGATTGTTCTGAAAGAGGGTATTATATACCTGAATTTTCATTTCAATCCTATCTTTGCTTATGCCTTTTTTGTATTCCAAAATCAGACACATAAGAGGATGAATTCAGTCATTATAATGTAAACGTTTTTATTAGCCTAAAAACAGTATAGAGGAGGAAAACCTATGTTTAAGAAGTTGTTTGGTGTTTTGCAAAAAATCGGAAAAGCTTTGATGCTTCCTGTGGCAATTTTACCAGCGGCCGGAATTTTGCTCGCGTTTGGTAATGCATTGCAAAACGAAACTTTGTTGGATATCGCTCCGTTTCTTGCAAGTGGTGGAGTAGAAATGGTCGCATCGGTTATGGAGAATGCCGGAAATATTATTTTTGGAAATCTTCCGCTATTGTTTGCTGTGGGGGTCGCAATTGGGTTAGCTGGTGGAGATGGTGTTGCCGGGCTGGCAGCGATCATCGGGTTCTTGATTATGAATGTAACAATGGGAACGGTACTTGGAATTGATGCTGCTGACATTGAGAACAATGGTGCTGTGTATAGCAATGTTCTTGGAATTCCAACTTTGGGAACGGGCGTCTTCGGCGGTATTATTGTCGGTGTCATGGCTGCAATAATGTATAATAAATTTTATGAAATTGAACTTCCTTCTTATTTAGGATTCTTTGCCGGTAAACGTTTTGTACCCATTGTAACAGCTGCAAGCGCAGTTGTACTTGGGTTGTTGATGATTTTGGTTTGGCCGACGATACAATCAGGGTTAAATGCATTTTCGGAAAATATGTTGGGTGCTAACCTAACTCTTGGAGCATTCGTGTTCGGAGTGGTAGAACGGGCGTTAATTCCGTTTGGATTGCATCATATTTTCTATTCCCCATTCTGGTTTGAATTTGGCAGCTATATCCCTCAAGCTGGTGGGAATCCAGTCAGAGGGGACCAAGCCATCTTCATGGCTCAAATTAAAGATGGAGTACAGAATTTAACAGCTGGTACCTTCATGACTGGTAAGTATCCATTTATGATGTTCGGGTTGCCAGCAGCTGCTTTAGCTATTTATCATGAAGCTCGACCAGAACGAAGGAAAATAGTCGGTGGCTTGATGGCTTCGGCTGCACTTACATCGTTCTTGACTGGGATTACAGAACCACTTGAATTTGCATTCTTATTTGTAGCACCGATACTTTTCGGTATTCATTGTGTGTTTGCTGGTCTTTCTTTCATGACTATGCATTTACTAGATGTGAAAATCGGGATGACGTTCTCAGGTGGTTTAATCGACTACGTACTGTTCGGTTTGATTAATCCTCAAACGAATGCTTGGATTGTTATTCCGGTTGGATTAGTCTTTGCGCTTATCTATTACTTTGGATTCCGATTTGCGATTCGGAAGTTTAATCTTAAAACTCCTGGTCGTGAAGTGGAAGAAGAGGATGAAGAAGAAGGGTCTACAAGTACAGCTGGAAGTCTTCCTGGAGATATCTTAGATGCAATGGGCGGAAAAGAAAACATCGCTCACTTAGATGCATGTATCACCCGCCTGCGTGTGTCAGTAAATAACATTGATAACGTTGATAAAAATAGATTGAAGAAACTTGGTGCGGCAGGGGTACTAGAAGTAGGGAATAACATCCAGGCCATCTTCGGTCCTCGTTCTGAAACAATTAAAGGACAAATGAAAGATATAATTGATGGAAAAAGACCTCGTAAAGTTGAAGTGTCTCCTGAAAAGGGTGTAGAGGATCAAATTGAGGACATTGTTCCAAAACCATTACGGCCAGATACTGGTTCTGAGGGTTTTATTTCACCTATTAAAGGAGAAATCAAACCGATTACCGAGGTGCCTGACGCGGTTTTTGCTGAAAAAATGATGGGTGACGGCTTTGCAATCGTACCGGAGGATGGGTTAGTTGTTTCACCTGTAGATGGAACGATCGTTAATCTGTTCCCGACTAAACATGCAATAGGCATTGTTTCTGATGCGGGACGTGAAATCTTAATACATGTGGGAATAGATACAGTTAAATTAGAAGGTAAAGGCTTCGAAGCACTTGTCGCTCAAGGAGATAAGGTGACAAGCGGACAGCCATTACTTAAAGTGGATATTGAGTATGTCAAAAATAATGCCACTTCTATAATCACGCCAATCGTCTTTACCAACCTTTCTGAAGGAGAAAGCGTGAAGATTGAAAAGAGTGGAAAAGTAGATAAAGAAGAAGCTAACATTATTTCTTTCAATAAATAAGGGTTATGGAACAGGGGGCAACAGTAATAAGTTGCCCCCTGTTTCAATTTATCCAGATTAACAGGATAAGTCTTTAAGGTTAAGATGAAAGATAGGAGATAAAAACCCGATAGTTTAACCTATTTACCTATAAAGAATGATATGGATTTTCATTATATATAGAAGAAGATGAGAGTCAATGAAATAAAATGAAGAAATATCCAAAATTAAATTGACTTGTCTGTATGCAGGTGCTAGTATATTAAATACACCGCTTGAGACAACGACGACAAGAAAGAAAAAAGATGAAACTTGTTGTTGACATGTTGTTTGAAAGGTGTTATGATAATAAAGTCGCTAACAGAGCGGCGAACATATTGCTCTTTGAAAACTGAACAAAACAAAGCGCCAACGTTAATTTTTAAAAGTGAGCACACACTATCAAAAAAAGCAAAATGAGCAAGTCAAACATTTCTTCGGAGAGTTTGATCCTGGCTCAGGACGAACGCTGGCGGCGTGCCTAATACATGCAAGTCGAGCGAATCGATGGGAGCTTGCTCCCTGAGATTAGCGGCGGACGGGTGAGTAACACGTGGGCAACCTGCCTATAAGACTGGGATAACTTCGGGAAACCGGAGCTAATACCGGATACGTTCTTTTCTCGCATGAGAGAAGATGGAAAGACGGTTTCGGCTGTCACTTATAGATGGGCCCGCGGCGCATTAGCTAGTTGGTGAGGTAATGGCTCACCAAGGCGACGATGCGTAGCCGACCTGAGAGGGTGATCGGCCACACTGGGACTGAGACACGGCCCAGACTCCTACGGGAGGCAGCAGTAGGGAATCTTCCGCAATGGACGAAAGTCTGACGGAGCAACGCCGCGTGAACGAAGAAGGCCTTCGGGTCGTAAAGTTCTGTTGTTAGGGAAGAACAAGTACCAGAGTAACTGCTGGTACCTTGACGGTACCTAACCAGAAAGCCACGGCTAACTACGTGCCAGCAGCCGCGGTAATACGTAGGTGGCAAGCGTTGTCCGGAATTATTGGGCGTAAAGCGCGCGCAGGTGGTTCCTTAAGTCTGATGTGAAAGCCCACGGCTCAACCGTGGAGGGTCATTGGAAACTGGGGAACTTGAGTGCAGAAGAGGAAAGTGGAATTCCAAGTGTAGCGGTGAAATGCGTAGAGATTTGGAGGAACACCAGTGGCGAAGGCGACTTTCTGGTCTGTAACTGACACTGAGGCGCGAAAGCGTGGGGAGCAAACAGGATTAGATACCCTGGTAGTCCACGCCGTAAACGATGAGTGCTAAGTGTTAGAGGGTTTCCGCCCTTTAGTGCTGCAGCTAACGCATTAAGCACTCCGCCTGGGGAGTACGGCCGCAAGGCTGAAACTCAAAGGAATTGACGGGGGCCCGCACAAGCGGTGGAGCATGTGGTTTAATTCGAAGCAACGCGAAGAACCTTACCAGGTCTTGACATCCTCTGACAACCCTAGAGATAGGGCGTTCCCCTTCGGGGGACAGAGTGACAGGTGGTGCATGGTTGTCGTCAGCTCGTGTCGTGAGATGTTGGGTTAAGTCCCGCAACGAGCGCAACCCTTGATCTTAGTTGCCAGCATTCAGTTGGGCACTCTAAGGTGACTGCCGGTGACAAACCGGAGGAAGGTGGGGATGACGTCAAATCATCATGCCCCTTATGACCTGGGCTACACACGTGCTACAATGGATGGTACAAAGGGCTGCAAACCTGCGAAGGTAAGCGAATCCCATAAAGCCATTCTCAGTTCGGATTGTAGGCTGCAACTCGCCTACATGAAGCCGGAATCGCTAGTAATCGCGGATCAGCATGCCGCGGTGAATACGTTCCCGGGCCTTGTACACACCGCCCGTCACACCACGAGAGTTTGTAACACCCGAAGTCGGTGAGGTAACCTTTATGGAGCCAGCCGCCTAAGGTGGGACAGATGATTGGGGTGAAGTCGTAACAAGGTAGCCGTATCGGAAGGTGCGGCTGGATCACCTCCTTTCTAAGGATAAATACGAGAGCGCTTTTGTTTTGTTCAGTTTTGAATGAGTAATTCATTCAGATTCGAAAGATCTCATCACGTAGTGATGGAATTCTTTCTTCTTTGTTCCTTGAAAACTAGATAATAGATAGAAGGCAATTAATTTTTTCAAAGCATCAGTAAGATCTTTTTTAACGGTTAAGTTAGAAAGGGCGCACGGTGGATGCCTTGGCACTAGGAGCCGATGAAGGACGGGACTAACACCGATATGCTTCGGGGAGCTGTAAGTAAGCTTTGATCCGGAGATTTCCGAATGGGGAAACCCACTGTTCGTAATGGAACAGTATCTTTACCTGAATACATAGGGTACTGAAGGCAGACCCGGGGAACTGAAACATCTAAGTACCCGGAGGAAGAGAAAGCAAATGCGATTTCCTGAGTAGCGGCGAGCGAAACGGAATTAGCCCAAACCAAGAGGCTTGCCTCTTGGGGTTGTAGGACACTCAACATGGAGTTACAAAGGAACGGGGTAAATGAAGTGATCTGGAAAGGTCCGTCAAAGAAGGTAAAAACCCTGTAGTTGAAACTTCGTTCCCTCCTGAGTGGATCCTGAGTACGGCGGGACACGAGAAATCCCGTCGGAAGCAGGGAGGACCATCTCCCAAGGCTAAATACTACCTAGTGACCGATAGTGAACCAGTACCGTGAGGGAAAGGTGAAAAGCACCCCGGAAGGGGAGTGAAATAGATCCTGAAACCGTGTGCCTACAAGTAGTCAAAGCCCGTTAATGGGTAATGGCGTGCCTTTTGTAGAATGAACCGGCGAGTTACGATTTCATGCGAGGTTAAGTTGATAAGACGGAGCCGCAGCGAAAGCGAGTCTGAATAGGGCGAATGAGTATGAGGTCGTAGACCCGAAACCAGGTGATCTACCCATGTCCAGGGTGAAGTTCAGGTAACACTGAATGGAGGCCCGAACCCACGCACGTTGAAAAGTGCGGGGATGAGGTGTGGGTAGCGGAGAAATTCCAATCGAACCTGGAGATAGCTGGTTCTCTCCGAAATAGCTTTAGGGCTAGCCTCAAGATGAGAGTATTGGAGGTAGAGCACTGATTGGACTAGGGGCCCCCAACGGGTTACCGAATTCAGTCAAACTCCGAATGCCAAATACTTATTCTTGGGAGTCAGACTGCGAGTGATAAGATCCGTAGTCGAAAGGGAAACAGCCCAGACCACCAGCTAAGGTCCCAAAGTATACGTTAAGTGGAAAAGGATGTGGAGTTGCTTAGACAACCAGGATGTTGGCTCAGAAGCAGCCATCATTTAAAGAGTGCGTAATAGCTCACTGGTCGAGTGACTCCGCGCCGAAAATGTACCGGGGCTAAACGTATCACCGAAGCTGTGGATTGACACCGTATGGTGTCGATGGTAGGAGAGCGTTCTAAGGGCGTTGAAGTCAGACCGGAAGGACTGGTGGAGCGCTTAGAAGTGAGAATGCCGGTATGAGTAGCGAAAGAAGGGTGAGAATCCCTTCCACCGAATGCCTAAGGTTTCCTGAGGAAGGCTCGTCCGCTCAGGGTTAGTCGGGACCTAAGCCGAGGCCGAAAGGCGTAGGCGATGGACAACAGGTTGATATTCCTGTACCACCTATACATCGTTTGAACGATGGGGGGACGCAGAAGGATAGGGTAAGCGCGCTGTTGGATATGCGCGTCCAAGCAGTTAGGCCGGAAACGAGGCAAATCCCGTTTCCATTAAGGCGGAGCTGTGATGGCGAGGGAAATATAGTACCGAAGTTCCTGATTCCACGCTGCCAAGAAAAGCCTCTAGTGAGATGTAAGGTGCCCGTACCGCAAACCGACACAGGTAGGCGAGGAGAGAATCCTAAGGTGTGCGAGAGAACTCTCGTTAAGGAACTCGGCAAAATGACCCCGTAACTTCGGGAGAAGGGGTGCTTTTAGGGTGAATAGCCCAGAAAAGCCGCAGTGAATAGGCCCAGGCGACTGTTTAGCAAAAACACAGGTCTCTGCGAAGCCGCAAGGCGAAGTATAGGGGCTGACACCGCCCGGTGCTGGAAGGTTAAGGGGAGAGGTTAGCGCAAGCGAAGCTTTGAACCGAAGCCCCAGTAAACGGCGGCCGTAACTATAACGGTCCTAAGGTAGCGAAATTCCTTGTCGGGTAAGTTCCGACCCGCACGAAAGGTGTAACGATCTGGGCACTGTCTCAACGAGAGACTCGGTGAAATTATAGTACCTGTGAAGATGCAGGTTACCCGCGACAGGACGGAAAGACCCCGTGGAGCTTTACTGCAGCCTGATATTGAATTTTGGTACAGCTTGTACAGGATAGGTAGGAGCCTGAGAAGCCGGAGCGCTAGCTTCGGTGGAGGCGTTGGTGGGATACTACCCTGGCTGTATTGAAATTCTAACCCGCGCCCCTTATCGGGGTGGGAGACAGTGTCAGGTGGGCAGTTTGACTGGGGCGGTCGCCTCCTAAAGAGTAACGGAGGCGCCCAAAGGTTCCCTCAGAATGGTTGGAAATCATTCGTAGAGTGTAAAGGCACAAGGGAGCTTGACTGCGAGACCTACAAGTCGAGCAGGGACGAAAGTCGGGCTTAGTGATCCGGTGGTTCCGCATGGAAGGGCCATCGCTCAACGGATAAAAGCTACCCCGGGGATAACAGGCTTATCTCCCCCAAGAGTCCACATCGACGGGGAGGTTTGGCACCTCGATGTCGGCTCATCGCATCCTGGGGCTGTAGTCGGTCCCAAGGGTTGGGCTGTTCGCCCATTAAAGCGGTACGCGAGCTGGGTTCAGAACGTCGTGAGACAGTTCGGTCCCTATCCGTCGCGGGCGCAGGAAATTTGAGAGGAGCTGTCCTTAGTACGAGAGGACCGGGATGGACGCACCGCTGGTGTACCAGTTGTCTTGCCAAAGGCATAGCTGGGTAGCTACGTGCGGACGGGATAAGTGCTGAAAGCATCTAAGCATGAAGCCCCCCTCGAGATGAGATTTCCCATAGCGCAAGCTAGTAAGATCCCTGAAAGATGATCAGGTTGATAGGTCAGAGGTGGAAGCGTGGCGACATGTGGAGCTGACTGATACTAATAGATCGAGGACTTAACCACGCTTTAAAAAATGAAATACCTTCTTATTATCTAGTTTTGAAGGAACAACGTTCCTTTGTTGTTTGGTGACGATAGCGAAGAGGTCACACCCGTTCCCATTCCGAACACGGCAGTTAAGCTCTTCAGCGCCGATGGTAGTTGGGGGTTTCCCCCTGTGAGAGTAGGACGCCGCCAAGCCAATTTGAAAAGATCAGCCATTCTGGCTGGTCTTTTTTTGCGTTTATATAATTTGAAAAGAGTATCTAGCAAAAAAATAAAGACTTTTATAAGGTCAGAATACAAGTAGGTATCATAAGGGCACGACTAGCTTACCTCAGTAGCAGTCAAATGAAACTTAATAAGAAGGCTTTTTATTGATCTTGTTTCTGAAAAGTTTAACTTAACACGATAGATAAACACTTTTACGAACCTAATATAGGTATTGATTCTTCTTAATAAGGGGCATTCTAAATGGAGCTTAAAATAAAAATGAATTTTTATATATAATGTGTTGACTTTAAGGTAGGAAAGGATTAATATAAATAAGCACCAAGTACGACAAACAAAAAACTTCATCCACTTTTGGTAGATTACTAAAAGAAATAATAACTATTGACTTCTTATTATAAAAATGTTAAGATGAAATGGTCGCTGAAAAACACAGTGATTTAAAATAAGTTAAAAACTTCGCAGAAGTTGACAACTAATCAATAGCGTGTTATGATGAATAAACAAGTTGTTCGAAAGAACGACGACAAAATTGCTCTTTGAAAACTGAACAAAACAAAGCGCCAACGTTAATTTTTAAGTGAGCACACACTATCAAAAAGCAAAATGAGCAAGTCAAACATTTCTTCGGAGAGTTTGATCCTGGCTCAGGACGAACGCTGGCGGCGTGCCTAATACATGCAAGTCGAGCGAATCGATGGGAGCTTGCTCCCTGAGATTAGCGGCGGACGGGTGAGTAACACGTGGGCAACCTGCCTATAAGACTGGGATAACTTCGGGAAACCGGAGCTAATACCGGATACGTTCTTTTCTCGCATGAGAGAAGATGGAAAGACGGTTTCGGCTGTCACTTATAGATGGGCCCGCGGCGCATTAGCTAGTTGGTGAGGTAATGGCTCACCAAGGCGACGATGCGTAGCCGACCTGAGAGGGTGATCGGCCACACTGGGACTGAGACACGGCCCAGACTCCTACGGGAGGCAGCAGTAGGGAATCTTCCGCAATGGACGAAAGTCTGACGGAGCAACGCCGCGTGAACGAAGAAGGCCTTCGGGTCGTAAAGTTCTGTTGTTAGGGAAGAACAAGTACCAGAGTAACTGCTGGTACCTTGACGGTACCTAACCAGAAAGCCACGGCTAACTACGTGCCAGCAGCCGCGGTAATACGTAGGTGGCAAGCGTTGTCCGGAATTATTGGGCGTAAAGCGCGCGCATAGTGGTTCCTTAAGTCTGATGTGAAAGCCCACGGCTCAACCGTGGAGGGTCATTGGAAACTGGGGAACTTGAGTGCAGAAGAGGAAAGTGGAATTCCAAGTGTAGCGGTGAAATGCGTAGAGATTTGGAGGAACACCAGTGGCGAAGGCGACTTTCTGGTCTGTAACTGACACTGAGGCGCGAAAGCGTGGGGAGCAAACAGGATTAGATACCCTGGTAGTCCACGCCGTAAACGATGAGTGCTAAGTGTTAGAGGGTTTCCGCCCTTTAGTGCTGCAGCTAACGCATTAAGCACTCCGCCTGGGGAGTACGGCCGCAAGGCTGAAACTCAAAGGAATTGACGGGGGCCCGCACAAGCGGTGGAGCATGTGGTTTAATTCGAAGCAACGCGAAGAACCTTACCAGGTCTTGACATCCTCTGACAACCCTAGAGATAGGGCGTTCCCCTTCGGGGGACAGAGTGACAGGTGGTGCATGGTTGTCGTCAGCTCGTGTCGTGAGATGTTGGGTTAAGTCCCGCAACGAGCGCAACCCTTGATCTTAGTTGCCAGCATTCAGTTGGGCACTCTAAGGTGACTGCCGGTGACAAACCGGAGGAAGGTGGGGATGACGTCAAATCATCATGCCCCTTATGACCTGGGCTACACACGTGCTACAATGGATGGTACAAAGGGCTGCAAACCTGCGAAGGTAAGCGAATCCCATAAAGCCATTCTCAGTTCGGATTGTAGGCTGCAACTCGCCTACATGAAGCCGGAATCGCTAGTAATCGCGGATCAGCATGCCGCGGTGAATACGTTCCCGGGCCTTGTACACACCGCCCGTCACACCACGAGAGTTTGTAACACCCGAAGTCGGTGAGGTAACCTTTATGGAGCCAGCCGCCTAAGGTGGGACAGATGATTGGGGTGAAGTCGTAACAAGGTAGCCGTATCGGAAGGTGCGGCTGGATCACCTCCTTTCTAAGGATAAATACGAGAGCGCTTTTGTTTTGTTCAGTTTTGAATGAGTAATTCATTCAGATTCGAAAGATCTCATCACGTAGTGATGGAATTCTTTCTTCTTTGTTCCTTGAAAACTAGATAATAGATAGAAGGCAATTAATTTTTTCAAAGCATCAGTAAGATCTTTTTTAACGGTTAAGTTAGAAAGGGCGCACGGTGGATGCCTTGGCACTAGGAGCCGATGAAGGACGGGACTAACACCGATATGCTTCGGGGAGCTGTAAGTAAGCTTTGATCCGGAGATTTCCGAATGGGGAAACCCACTGTTCGTAATGGAACAGTATCTTTACCTGAATACATAGGGTACTGAAGGCAGACCCGGGGAACTGAAACATCTAAGTACCCGGAGGAAGAGAAAGCAAATGCGATTTCCTGAGTAGCGGCGAGCGAAACGGAATTAGCCCAAACCAAGAGGCTTGCCTCTTGGGGTTGTAGGACACTCAACATGGAGTTACAAAGGAACGGGGTAAATGAAGTGATCTGGAAAGGTCCGTCAAAGAAGGTAAAAACCCTGTAGTTGAAACTTCGTTCCCTCCTGAGTGGATCCTGAGTACGGCGGGACACGAGAAATCCCGTCGGAAGCAGGGAGGACCATCTCCCAAGGCTAAATACTACCTAGTGACCGATAGTGAACCAGTACCGTGAGGGAAAGGTGAAAAGCACCCCGGAAGGGGAGTGAAATAGATCCTGAAACCGTGTGCCTACAAGTAGTCAAAGCCCGTTAATGGGTAATGGCGTGCCTTTTGTAGAATGAACCGGCGAGTTACGATTTCATGCGAGGTTAAGTTGATAAGACGGAGCCGCAGCGAAAGCGAGTCTGAATAGGGCGAATGAGTATGAGGTCGTAGACCCGAAACCAGGTGATCTACCCATGTCCAGGGTGAAGTTCAGGTAACACTGAATGGAGGCCCGAACCCACGCACGTTGAAAAGTGCGGGGATGAGGTGTGGGTAGCGGAGAAATTCCAATCGAACCTGGAGATAGCTGGTTCTCTCCGAAATAGCTTTAGGGCTAGCCTCAAGATGAGAGTATTGGAGGTAGAGCACTGATTGGACTAGGGGCCCCCAACGGGTTACCGAATTCAGTCAAACTCCGAATGCCAAATACTTATTCTTGGGAGTCAGACTGCGAGTGATAAGATCCGTAGTCGAAAGGGAAACAGCCCAGACCACCAGCTAAGGTCCCAAAGTATACGTTAAGTGGAAAAGGATGTGGAGTTGCTTAGACAACCAGGATGTTGGCTCAGAAGCAGCCATCATTTAAAGAGTGCGTAATAGCTCACTGGTCGAGTGACTCCGCGCCGAAAATGTACCGGGGCTAAACGTATCACCGAAGCTGTGGATTGACACCGTATGGTGTCGATGGTAGGAGAGCGTTCTAAGGGCGTTGAAGTCAGACCGGAAGGACTGGTGGAGCGCTTAGAAGTGAGAATGCCGGTATGAGTAGCGAAAGAAGGGTGAGAATCCCTTCCACCGAATGCCTAAGGTTTCCTGAGGAAGGCTCGTCCGCTCAGGGTTAGTCGGGACCTAAGCCGAGGCCGAAAGGCGTAGGCGATGGACAACAGGTTGATATTCCTGTACCACCTATACATCGTTTGAACGATGGGGGGACGCAGAAGGATAGGGTAAGCGCGCTGTTGGATATGCGCGTCCAAGCAGTTAGGCCGGAAACGAGGCAAATCCCGTTTCCATTAAGGCGGAGCTGTGATGGCGAGGGAAATATAGTACCGAAGTTCCTGATTCCACGCTGCCAAGAAAAGCCTCTAGTGAGATGTAAGGTGCCCGTACCGCAAACCGACACAGGTAGGCGAGGAGAGAATCCTAAGGTGTGCGAGAGAACTCTCGTTAAGGAACTCGGCAAAATGACCCCGTAACTTCGGGAGAAGGGGTGCTTTTTAGGGTGAATAGCCCAGAAAAGCCGCAGTGAATAGGCCCAGGCGACTGTTTAGCAAAAACACAGGTCTCTGCGAAGCCGCAAGGCGAAGTATAGGGGCTGACACCGCCCGGTGCTGGAAGGTTAAGGGGAGAGGTTAGCGCAAGCGAAGCTTTGAACCGAAGCCCCAGTAAACGGCGGCCGTAACTATAACGGTCCTAAGGTAGCGAAATTCCTTGTCGGGTAAGTTCCGACCCGCACGAAAGGTGTAACGATCTGGGCACTGTCTCAACGAGAGACTCGGTGAAATTATAGTACCTGTGAAGATGCAGGTTACCCGCGACAGGACGGAAAGACCCCGTGGAGCTTTACTGCAGCCTGATATTGAATTTTGGTACAGCTTGTACAGGATAGGTAGGAGCCTGAGAAGCCGGAGCGCTAGCTTCGGTGGAGGCGTTGGTGGGATACTACCCTGGCTGTATTGAAATTCTAACCCGCGCCCCTTATCGGGGTGGGAGACAGTGTCAGGTGGGCAGTTTGACTGGGGCGGTCGCCTCCTAAAGAGTAACGGAGGCGCCCAAAGGTTCCCTCAGAATGGTTGGAAATCATTCGTAGAGTGTAAAGGCACAAGGGAGCTTGACTGCGAGACCTACAAGTCGAGCAGGGACGAAAGTCGGGCTTAGTGATCCGGTGGTTCCGCATGGAAGGGCCATCGCTCAACGGATAAAAGCTACCCCGGGGATAACAGGCTTATCTCCCCCAAGAGTCCACATCGACGGGGAGGTTTGGCACCTCGATGTCGGCTCATCGCATCCTGGGGCTGTAGTCGGTCCCAAGGGTTGGGCTGTTCGCCCATTAAAGCGGTACGCGAGCTGGGTTCAGAACGTCGTGAGACAGTTCGGTCCCTATCCGTCGCGGGCGCAGGAAATTTGAGAGGAGCTGTCCTTAGTACGAGAGGACCGGGATGGACGCACCGCTGGTGTACCAGTTGTCTTGCCAAAGGCATAGCTGGGTAGCTACGTGCGGACGGGATAAGTGCTGAAAGCATCTAAGCATGAAGCCCCCCTCGAGATGAGATTTCCCATAGCGCAAGCTAGTAAGATCCCTGAAAGATGATCAGGTTGATAGGTCAGAGGTGGAAGCGTGGCGACATGTGGAGCTGACTGATACTAATAGATCGAGGACTTAACCACGCTTTAAAAAATGAAATACCTTCTTATTATCTAGTTTTGAAGGAACAACGTTCCTTTGTTGTTTGGTGACGATAGCGAAGAGGTCACACCCGTTCCCATTCCGAACACGGCAGTTAAGCTCTTCAGCGCCGATGGTAGTTGGGGGTTTCCCCTGTGAGAGTAGGACGCCGC
>NZ_JAEKEM010000012.1:0-1294 GCF_016651095.1 Peribacillus sp. TH16
ATTTTGAAAAGATCAGCCATTCTGGCTGGTCTTTTTTGTGTTTATATAATTTGAAAAGTAAAGAACAAAAATTATAACGCAATTTTGGGTCGTAAGTATGGATTACATATTAAGCCCAGGTTCTGCATTATTGAAAAGGAAGCATATAATGAAAAAACGTCAAAAATTAGAGCAACTAGAGGACTAATGCGTAAAGGAAACAAGATAAAATCTGTTGGAGTCTTTATTAATGTAAAGCTTCAAGAATATGTGATTCAATTCTTAGATGATAATAACTTAAATATTGATTGGTATTGAAACGTTTTTTACCATCAAGTGGAAGCTCCACTACCAACGATTTGGGAAAAGTACCGTACCCACAAAAAAGCGAATCTGGTTTAAACCTTTAAAAAAATATCCATTTTTAGAGGTTTATTTTTGCTGCCATTTTCTTTATATTACTTTATATGGCGGTGCTCTTATGGGTATTCGCCATTTTTTGTTCTAAAATAAGATCCCATTAATCTCTTATTGGTTATAAGTCTATCGTTTCCCTATACCGGTAGATGTCTACTTAATAGAAAAGCAAATGCTAGTAGTTTACTAACCAAATGAATAAAACGGTTATTGTCTTGTGGCATTTGTTGATAATAAAATTGTGATTTACTTAAAATTGATGTGAATCTCCTTCTCTAAGTATGCTTCACTCTACTTTTCCAATATCGCATTACTTTTATTGCCTTTTGTAACTTTTATGATTATTTACTTCATTTGATTTTATACAATAAGAATTTGTCTTTCTTCAACGGATAAGTCAGCTGTGCTTCTTTTTAAAAAATCTAGAGATAAACACCATCCTTAAAAAACAATAATTTCACGCAATCAAGTAGGAAATAGTACGTAAAAAATAGTCACCTAATTGCTGAATATATAGATCGTGATTTTCTACAAATCAAAAAAGTATTTTGCAAAAAAATGTATTGAAAGATATCAGAGTAATCTTGACCCATTAGTTATATGTTATAATATGGTAATAGTCATTTGCTGCATTGATAAGTTCAATTTATATAGTATCTTTTTTTGGGGGGATAGTATGGTGGCGTATATATTTACTATAATTGTGGTTGGCATTATAGGACTGATTGGTTACAGAATGATTTTCAAAAAGAAAACGCCTTCTAACATGTATACACCTTATGATGACATGGTTATGGGAAAAAAAGATGATGTTAAAAGAAATCACCCTGCACAAGATACAAAACACAATATCAAATATGAAGAAAAAAGCGATAAAGACAAGACCGTATAAACGGTC